>JALHRW010000037.1 GCA_022841245.1 Planctomycetota bacterium | reverse complement strand
CGCGCCCTGCCGGTGGCGGCGCTCGAGGCGGCGGTGGCGGCGGGCGTCGTCGCTGAGGACTGAACCATGCGCACCGCACCGCTCCTCCTGACTCTCGCCGCCGCTCCGTTGTTGGCGATGGAGACTCCGGTCACCGGCACCCGCCAGCTTGGCATGGGCGCGGCCGGCACCGCCACCACCGAGGACCACACCGTGGTGTGGTGGAACGCGGCGGCGCTGGGCTGGGACGCCGGGGCCGAGGGCGGTCCGCAGTCCGGGTTCGGCCATCTCGCTCCAGGCGGGATCGGCATCGACGCCAACGCCGGCTTCCATGCCTACGGCGAACTGCTGGAGAACGCCAGCGACCTGCTGCGCGCCGCCGGGCGGATCAAGGAGCTGGGCACCAGCGGCATCGCCGACCAGGCCAGTCTGCACTCCTTCCTGACCATCGCTGGCCGGCTCAACGATCTGGCGGATCCCGCCGACACCCTGTTGGCCTTCGGCAATGTCGCGGGCTCGATGCGTTTCGGCCGCTTCGCCGTCGGGGTGCGCTGGTCCGCCGAGGCCTCCGCCTACGCCGATGACCTGGACCTGCGCAACGTCATCCCGCAGGTCAACGGCGCCGCCCTGGCGACGCAGATCAACGCCAGTGGCCAGACCTTCGATGCGACGCTGCAGGTGCTGGACACGGCGCAGCGTGACCAGATCTACCAGTCGCTGGGTGGCACGGGTGCCTTCGGTACGGTCGTGGCCGCGTCCGATGCGACCCTGCGCATCGACGATGCCTTGCGTGATCTTGGCGCCGCCGCGCCAGCCGCAGCCGAGGCCGCCACGTTCCTGGCCGCCACCGCCAGCGGGTCCGGCACGATCGACCAGAACACCACCAGCGTGGTGGTGAACGGCTTCTCCTATGTCGAGATCCCGGTCGGCATCGGCATGCCGATCAATGAATACGTCGCGGTGGGCGGCTGCCTGAAACTGATGAGCGGCCGCGTCAACGGCACCCGCATCCTGGTTTTCCAGGAGGATGTCGAGGGTGCGGTGGCCGACCTCAAGGGGGCGTACAAGGACAGCCTCAATCTCGGCGTCGATCTCGGCCTGCAGGCGAAGGCCGGCAGCTGGCGCATGGGCGTCAACGCGACCAATCTCAACTCGCCGACCTTCGCCGGACCGGACAATCCGGATGGGCCGGTGAAGAGCGTGCGGCTCGATCCGCAGGTGACCATCGGCGTGGGCTGGCGTCCATCCGACTGGTTCACCCTTGCCGCCGACATCGAGCAGTTCGAGGTGGGGACGATCAATCCTGCCGTGCGCTCCCGTCGTGCCGGAGCCGGCTTCGAGTTCGCCGCCATTCCCTGGCTCGACCTGCGCGGCGGCGTGTACGGCAACCTCGCCGACTCGCACGCCCCGCCGGTGATCACCGCCGGCGCCGGCTTCGGGCCCGAGGCCTTCCGCCTCGATGCCGCCGTCGCCTGCGCCAGCGAGCTGCAGGATTTCGGCCAGTGGTCCCTGCCGACCGAACTGCGCGTGTCGATCGGGCTCAGCGGCCGCTGGTAGATCGCTACGGGATGTCAGAGCGGATCGGCGGCAGGGTCCCGATGCCAAACTGATCCAGCACGGACGACGCAACCTGCGCGACCGTTTCGCCGCCAAGGTCGACCCGCTGGTTGAGCCCCATCATCATGGAATCGTCGATCCGCCCTGCGAGCTCTGCCCAGGCTACGGAGATGGAGCCATGCTTGGCGATGATATCCTGCCGCATGATCGGCAGGGCCTCATAGGCCGGGAAGAAGCGCCGGTCATCGATCAGCGCGACCAGTCCGAACTGGCGCAGGCGGGCGTCCGTGCTGAAGGCCGAGATCAACGCGACCTGACCATCGCGCACCGCCTGGTACATGTGGCCGGGGCTGAGGTCCACCGGTGGACGATCGAATCGGATATGGTAGTGCTTCACCAGGCCGGGCCAGCCGTCCGGGCGCTGGTTGAACTCGCTGGTGAATCCGGCGACGAGGGCGGGATGCCGCGCCAGGTCTGAAATGCGCGTCACCTGCAGACGCTTGGCTTCGTCCTCACGCATGGCCAGAACGTAGGTGTCGTTGAGGCCGAAGGGCTTGCCCACCACCAGATCCGCACGATCGGCCAGGCCGGCCGCGACCCGCTCCAAGGCGATGAGCGGATCGGCGGCTGGCGGCTGCTTCAGGATGTCGGTCAGCAGGGTGCCGGTGTATTCGGGATAGGCGTGGATCGCGCCTTTGCCGAGGGCGTCCCAGCACAGGCCGGTCGATCCGAGTTCCCGACGCTCGACCCGGATGCCGCTGCGACGTTCCGCCGCCTGGGCCATGATCTCGGCCAGCAGGCGCGATTCGGTGAAGTTCTTGCTGCCGATGACCAGATCCGCCGGTCGGCTCAGCAGCAGGAGGGCAATGACGCCCAGCAGCAGGGAGGCGGCGGCGATGACGCCCCCGACGACGAGGTTCTTCTTCTCCGGATCCATGTCAGTTCCCTCCTGCAGGAGTGAGTTTGCGTCCGCACCACGCGAACAGGGCATCGACCGCCAGCGCCAATGCAGCAGCGGGAACGACGCCGAGCAGGACCATGCGGGCATCGACCGTCTCGATGCCGCGGTTGATGAAGACGCCGAGGCCGCCAGCGCCGATGAAGGCGCACAAGGTGGCGGTGCCGATGGTCCATACCGCTGCGGTGCGTAGACCCGCGATGACCACCGGCATGGCCAGCGGCAGACTGACCTGCCAGAGCACCTGATCGCCGGTCATGCCCAGGGCGACGGCTGCCTGTCGCACCGGCGGCGGAGTGGTGCCCAGCCCGACGATGGTATTGCGCAGGATCGGCAGCAGGGCGTAGAGGAAGAGCGCCAATACGCTCGGCACCCAGCCGATGCGCCCGGTGAGGACCATGAGGAAGCCGAGCAGCGCCAGGCTGGGTACGGTCTGGACCACCGAGCACAGGCCGAGTACGGCGCCCGCTGCGCGCGGCAGCCGGGTCAGCCAGACGCCTACGGGTAGTGCGATCAGGCAGGCGGCCGCCAGCGTGCTGGCGCAGAGCGCGACGTGCTCGCCGCTGCGCCAGGCCAGGTCGGACGCGTGCGCCGCCAGGAAGTCGGCCCAGGTCATGCGGCACCCCGCTGCAGGAGATCCCACACCGCGCGGCGTTCGAATGGCCCGAGGCGCCTGCCCTGATGCAGCACGGTGAAGCGCTCGCCACCGCTGCGGGCCAAAGCGCCGAGCGCATCGGCGATGGCGCGTTCGCCGGTCAGCTCTTCGCTGCCATCTCCATCGCAGATCGGCAGATGCTGGGCGACATCTGCCAGGCGGAGGTAGCGCAGGCGGAGCTCCAACGCCTGCTTCGCGGTGAAGGCCGCCGCAACCGCGTCGCTGGGGGTCAAGGCGATCTCGACCGGCGAACCGATCTGCACCAGATGGCCGCGGTCGATCAGGGCGATGCGGTCGGCCACGGCGAAGGCCTCGGCGATGTCGTGGGTGACCAGGATCACGGTGCATCCCAGGCGCTTGACCAGGGCGCGCAGTTCGTCCTGCATCTCGGAGCGGATCGCCGGATCGAGGGCGCCGAACGGCTCGTCCAGGAGGAGCAGGCGCGGCCGGGCGGCGATGGCACGTGCGATCGCCACCCGTTGGCGTTGACCACCTGACAGCTGCTCGGGGCGCCGCAATCCGAACTCGGAGCGGGGGATGCGCGCCTGATCCATGGCGATGCCGACCAGTTCGTCGGTGGTGCGTTGATCGCAGCCCAGCAACCGCGGCACCAGACCGACGTTGCGCTCCGCCGTCCAGTGCGGGAACAGACCGCCTTCCTGGATGACGTAGCCGATCGAGCGGCGCAGGATGACCGGATCGGTGCCCTCGACCGCCTGCCCATCCAGGCTGACCTCGCCGGCGCTGGGACGCTCCATGCGGTTGACCAGCTTGAGCAGCGTCGTCTTGCCGCTGCCGCTGCCGCCCATGAGGGCGCAGATCGTACCGGCGGGGACCGAGAAGGTGATGTTGTCGAGGGCCTGCACCCCGTTGGGATAGCGCAGGCTGACGCCGGCGAAGGCGACTTCGGGGGCGCGATCAGACATGCACCCTCCGGCTCGTCCCCGGCTCGACCCGATCCTGTTCCCACCGTGCCACCAGCCATTCGCTGCCAGCCGGGAAACGGGCCGAGAAGAGGCTGCGATACCGTTCGGCTTCGCGCTCGGCGCTGCCGAAATGGCGGCGCAGGGCATCGGCGGATCCGGTGCCGTGATCGAACTGCTCCTTGGCCCGCCAGGCGATCTCGGGTGGCAGCACCCGAGCCGCGGCCTGGCGCAGGATGAACTTGTGGAAGCCGCGGGCGAGCTTGAGGTCGGGTGGTATGGCCAGAGCCAGGTTGACGACGTTGGTGTCGAGGAACGGCACGCGGGCTTCCAGCCCATGCGCCATCGACATGCGGTCGACCCGCTGCAGGTTGATGTGGTGCAGGCCCTTGATCGAGCGCCGCAACTCGCGGTGGAGCTGTACGCCATGATAATCCCGGTGGTAGGCGTAGCCGGCGAACAATTCGTCGGCTCCTTCACCGGTCAGGACCACCTTCACATGCTTGGCCGCCTCGCGTGAAACGAACCAGCATGGCAGGGCGCTGCGCACCAGATCGGGATCCCAGGATTCGAGATGCCAGATGACGTCGTCGAGGGCGGCGATGAGCTCAGCCTCGCTGATCGCCACCTCATGGTGGATGGTGCCCAGATCGGCGGCGACTTCGCGTGCCCGCTCGAGGTCGTTGGAGCCGGGCAGTCCGACTGCGAACGAGTGCAGCTCGGGCAGATAGCGCCGCATCAGTGCGGCGATCAGGCTGGAGTCGAGGCCGCCGCTCAAGAAGACGCCGACCGGAACGTCAGCCATCAGGCGCTGGCGCACGGCCTCATCGAGGGCGGCCAGGAAGGCATCCGCCCAGGCCTCGGGATCCCGCGGTTGGTCGTCGGCGGTCCAGCCGGCGGGTACGCGCCACATCGGCGTGATGCCATCTGCGTTGGTGTAGACGTGACCAGGCGGAAAGACCTCGATCGCATCCGGTGGCACCACCGGCAGCAGCGCCTTGATCTCGCTGGCGAAGACCAGGCCGCCATCGTGCCGGCTCCAATACAGCGGTTTGATCCCCAGGGCGTCGCGACCCAGGCACAGGTTCTGCCCATCGCTGCCCGCCAGGGCGAACATGCCGTGCAACTGGCCGACCGCCGTCGCCGGGCCACGCTCCTCGGCGGCGTGCAGCCAGGCCTCGCCATCGCTGTGGGTCCGGGGCTGGTGGGTTCCGCGCAAACCGGCGAGGATTGCCCGGTGGTTGTAGATCTCGCCGTTGTGGACCAGGCACAGGTGCTGGTCCTCGTTGAACAGCGGCTGCCTGCCACCGGCGACATCGACGATGCTGAGGCGGCGATGGCCGAGTCGGACCAGGCCGATGTCGTGCCATCCTTCGCCATCGGGGCCGCGATGCGCGATCGCGGCCAGGCCGGCCGCCAGGGTCGACGGATGCCGTCCGTCCGGATGCCAAGAGCCGATGAAGCCGCACATCAGCGTCGCCCCGTGACGCTGCCCAATTCGAGGACGGCCAGCAGTCCATGACCGCAACCCAGGCCGCGTTGCATGTGGAACTCCAGCTGGCGCAGCAGCAGACCGAACTGCGGCTGCAGCAGGTTGGCCTCGGGATCGCCGGGATTGAACCAGGCCAGCCGCTTGGACTGCTCGATCAGGGCCTCCATGCCTTCCCGCAGCGTGGCGGGAACAGGCCCGCCGGCGGCGCAGTACTCGGCCGGGGGCGGGGTCCGGTCGCCAGCAAGCAGACGTCCGAACCAGTCGACCAGGGCATTCCACGCCCGGACGTAATCGGTGAAGAAGGCATCGACGTGCGGATCGCCGGTCGATGGCAGGAGGTCGGCGTGCAGATCGTCTGGGGTGGAGATCTGGTTGAACTCGAAGAGGGCATTGACCGCCCGGCGCAGCGGCTTGATGCCGGGATGGAAGCAGGCGGTGTCCATGTGTCGTCCGACCAGGATGGAACGGTCGACGAAGGTCAGGCTGCGCTGGCGTTCCGCGACGCCGGGGATGTCCTGCAGGTACTGCCGCAGCTCGTTCCCACGCCAGTAGCGGATGCGGTAGTCCTTCTGCTCTGCAAGCCGCGCCTCGCGCTCGGACTCGGGATACATCCACACCATGTTGTAGGGCTGCATGCGCGGCGCGCCCGCATCGCGGCTGTAGTTCCAATAGGCCGGCCATTCCGGGCTGTACTGGCCGTGCACGTCGATGAGCAACACGCATGGCCCCGACTGGTGCGTCAGCACTCCGTCGACCATGCGCCGCAGCTGCCCATCATCGAGGTGCGACAGCGAACCATAGCTGTTGTAGTAGAGGTCGAACGGCTGCTGCCCGCGCAGCAGATGTCCCAGGTCAGCGAGATCGCCGACCGCGAAGCTGGTCTGCGGCAGAGCGGCGAAGCGCTTCGCCGCCTGGGTGATCATGGTCGGACAGAGGTCGAGGCCGTGGTAGGCGGCGATGTCGTCCCAGCCGATCAGATAGCGGCCCAGGGCGGTCTCGCTGCCGACCGGGACTTTGAGCAGCAGATCCAGGCCTTCGCCGGCTCCGCAGCCCAGATCCGCAACGCGCACGCCACGACCGGCGGCATGCGCTTGCCGTGCGATCTGGGCCAGGGCCGGCCGAATGGCGAAGCGGGTGATCTGGTCCTCCCAGGTGCGCCGCACATTGTCGAACTTGCCGCGAAGTCCGGAGGGGGCATCGGCGTAGTGCCCATCGCCGACCAGGCGGGCGTAGCCGGTGGGATCGTGCTGATCCTTCACGGTATCACCACGCGCTTGGCGCGATTGGGCGACGCAACGACAGGCTGAACGGTTACGAGAGAACGCATGGCAGACTCCGCACGGATGACCTGGGTAGCACGCGCTCCGCAGGACCATCCTGCGGAGCGCTACCAGGTGATGGGCGGGTCGGCGTTGCCGCGGTTGAGACCCTCGTGCTTATCGCGCAGGAGGGCGTTGAGCACCAAAGCGGCGCGAAGCAGGGAGCGTCCTGGGGACGCGCGTGTTTGCGGAACACGCCCCGGGCGACAGTGATGCAACGGTGTAAGCCTCATGCATGCACGCAGGAGATGGGGCAGGGTGGCGGCTGAGGAATCGGTCCTGGGGCCAGCACGCCGGCGTCATCGACACTGCCGGCTCCCAGCATGTCGACCAATTCCTCCAGGTGCTCGGCCAGCGACTCACGACGCGCCGGAACCAGCGCTGGCAGTCCGCGCACCAGACGTTCGTGCATCGGCAAGGGCGCCGTCGCAGCGACCTGCCGCCCTGCATCGGTCGGAACCAGGTGGATGCGACGGCGGTCCACCGTGTCGCGTTGGCGTTGGATGAGCCCCTTGCCTTCCAGCCGATCCAGCACGCCTACCAGGGTGCTGGCGGACAGCAGGATATGCCGACTCAGTTCGGCCTGCGTGGTTGACCCTTGTTCGCAGATGACGAGGAGGCTCAGGAGCTGAGGCGCGGTGACTCCGTGCGACGCTTCCAGCTCCTTGGAACTCAACTCGACCTGGCGCAGGATCCGGCGTAGTGCGCGCAAGATACGCGCCTCGGGAGTTCCTGGCAGCACAGGAGTTGTGGAAACTGAAAGGGTCAGGTTCGAGGCTGCCGGCATGACAATTCGCTTGTAGCGGCAGATACTTGCTGTCAATATGTTTTCATATCAAATTATTACACAGGTTGGCATTCTCGCGCGCCCGCTCCGCGCGGCCGCGGATGCCGATGTTACCATTCCAGATCGACGCGCAGTGGGAGGGTCAGCCTGGCCATCACGTCCGAACAGTGCCGGCAATGTTGGAGTTGACGGTATTCACACCGTGTTGAACCGCTTCCTGATCCAAGATCCGACGCATGATCATGGAGGTGCCGCGCGAGGTGGTGGCGACCAGCCCGACTCCGGGCAGCTGACGCCAGATGCCGCGCAGCTGGCGCCGCACATCGACTGGGAGACGTGGCAGCATGGTCCACGCCAGGATCGCTGCCGGGATGCGCAGGGCGTGCTCGCTAGGGACCTGGTCCAGGCGGCAATCGACCAGGATCCGGATGGGGCTCACGCCGTGCTGTCTCTCCTGGCCGCAGCCAAGCCGACAGCGCCTTGACCCTCGGTCGATGAGGCTCGCGCACGTAGGATGCGATTCGCGCTCACCCCTTGGTGCGCACGTACAGATCGAGGCCCTCTTGATGGCCTAGTGGGTCGATCACCAGCGGCCACCACGTTGCGAAGGGTTGCAGGCCAGCCAGATGCTGCGCGAAGATGTGGCTGAAGATCTCAAAACCACCGAAATCGGCGGCATCGATCTCCCAGACTGCGCTGCCGGCGTGGATCTCCAACACCACGATCTGCGGATTGAACAGATCCTGCTTATAGGCCGTAATCTGCGTAATCTCACGCCAGGTGATTTCAGCCTCGACGCCGCAGTGGCGCCTGAGCGTCAGGACGATGGAAGTCGGTGTCACGCGCATGCAGGGTGGTCCTCAGCTATCTACCTTTCGCTGAGGGCGAGCCGGTCGATGAATCCGTCCATCCCGTCGTCGTGCGAATCGCCGATCGAAATCGCAATCACGCCAGCAGTGGGCGACCAGGACACGACCAGGACGCTCCCCAGGTGATGGTGGATCGCAAGATAGGCAAGCAGCCCCGAGTGATCGGGATCCACCCCGGGAGAGCCGCCCCCGGAGACGATCATCCCCAGGATGGGCTCGCCGCCGCAGTTGATACGGATCGAGGCCGCACCGCCAGCAGGCAGCAAGGTGCGCAGGAGTCGGACAAGTTCACCGATGCCAGCTACGAGCAGCCGGGCATCGATGGCGAGGTCGGTGCGGCGGCGCTCTGTCACGATGACGCCTTCGGTCCCGGCCATGGAATCGGCGAGCGTGCTCGCCACGTCGACCGTCCCCTCGCCGCTACGGTTGGATGCCAACCAGACTCCCAGTCCCTGGGCGGTGAGGACGCTGGCCCTGCTCTGGGCGAGCACCGCCGGCCACAAGTCTCTCGCGTCGGCTCGTACCGGCGAGGGGATGGCGAACGCATCCTGGCGGTCGCGCACCCATGCCGCCGCAGCCGCCAGCGGCCGGCGCACCAGTCCGGCGAGGCCTGCGGCGGCGATCCCCAGCGTGCGTACCTGATCGACCAGCATGAGGTGCTGGAAGGCGGATAGTTTCTCGGACAGGAGCGCGTCGCGTTCGCATTGCAGATGATGCAGCTGCAGGGCCTGTTTCACCACGACACGCAGTTCATCGATTTTCCACGGCTTGGCGACATAGGCGAAGATCGCACCGCGGTTGACCGCGTCGATGGCGCTGGTCAGATCCGAGTATGCGGTCGTCAGCAGGCGTGCCGCCTGCGGGCAGCGCTCCTTCACGGCAGTAAGCAGCTCCACCCCGCTGCGGCCCGGCATGCGCTGGTCGCTGATCACCAAGGCGAGGCGGTTGGCATGCTTCTCGATCAACCGCCAGGCAGAATCTGCGTCGGTCGCCGTGATGACTTCGAACTCGTTGGCGAAGGTGAGGCGGAAGTACTTCAGCGACTGCTCCTCATCATCGACATAGAGCAGTAGGTCGCGCGTTTTATCCATGGGAGTGCTCCGTGGCCGCTTCCACGGCCGGTGAAGGCAGTTCGATCCAGACAGTGGTTCCCGCGCCGGGTACGCTATCGATGCCGATGTTACCGCGATGGTTGCGGACGATGGTATGGCAGATGGACAGCCCCAGGCCCATGCCCTGTCCTGGCTGGCTCGTGGTGAAGAACGGTTCGAACGCCCGGCGGGCGGTCTCCGTGTCCATGCCTACGCCGGTATCCTTCACTTCGATGCGGGCGCACCCTTCGCGCAGCCCGCTGACGATCGCGATCTCGCCCGCATCCTGGATCGCGCGAGTGGCGTTGGTCACGAGGTTGACCAGGACCATCGATACCTGGTTGACTGACCCGCAGGCGAGCAGGCCGGGTTTGGTCAGGCGGCGTACCGTCAGGCCTTGCCGCTTCAGCGAAGTGAAGCGCAAGGCGAGGTCCACCGCCTCGTCGATCGAGAACGGTTGGGCCAAATCGGTGTGATCGGGATGGGCGAATGAGCGTAAGCTGCCGATGACGCTGCCGATCCGCCGCATGCCGTCGTGGGCATCGGCGAGCATCTCGGCGAGGGTGGTATTGTCCGGCGGAATGTTCTCTCGCGCCAGGTGAACGGCGACCTGGGCGTAATTCAATGGATTGTTGATCTCGTGCAGCAGCCCGGCAGCGAGGCTGCCGATGGCGTTCATCTTTTCTGACTGCACCAGTTGGATCTCAGTCTCGCGTACGCGGACGAGTGCCGCTTCGAGTTCAGCATTGCGGTCGCGCAGGCTGCGCTGGAGGGCGGCATTTTCCAGCAGGTTGTGGGCCCGCGACAGGACCTCCTCGCAGCTGAATGGCTTGCTCAGGAAGTCGTCGGCTCCGCCTTGGAGTGCTCCGAGTTTCGTCTCATCGTCGGCCCGGGCGGTGAGGAGGACGATGCGGCAGTCGCAGGCCTGGTCGTCGCTGCGGATGGCGCGGCATGCCTGGATGCCATCCAGCTTCGGCATGGTCATGTCGAGTATGACCAGATTGGGGTGCAGGCGGTGCGCCGCCTCGACCGCCTGCTCGCCGTCGGCGACCGCAACGACACGATAGCGTTCGCGCAGGAGCTTGACCAGGAAACGGCGCATGTCGGGTTCGTCGTCGGCCACCAGGACGAGATCCGACAACGGGCTCGCGTGCTCCGGCTCCTGGACCATGCCGAGAAGGTCTCGGTCATCGCAGGCGCCGACATCGTGGCCGAGGCGGTCGGCGTCGCGATAGGTAACGACAATGAAATCCTCCTGCCCAGGACCGACCGTCGCAGGGGTTGGAGATGCCTCCGCAGTTGGCTTGGGCAGGGGCAGCTCGACGGTGAAGGTGGATCCCTTGCCGAAGGTGCTCACCGCGGTCAGACGGCCGCCATGGCGCTCGACCAGATCGCGCGACAGGACCAGCCCTAGCCCGAGTCCGCGGTACTGGCGGGTCGGCGACCCGTCGACCTGGTGGAAGCGGCGGAAGAGGCGCGGCATTTCTTCTGCAGATATGCCGATGCCCGTATCGCTGATCGCGAACCAGGCTTTGTCCTGATCGGCGTCCCATGACACCGTGATGCACCCGCGCTCCGGCGTGAACTTGATCGCGTTCGTCAGCAGGTTGAGCAGAACCTTCTCCATCATCATCTGATCGGCGTCGATGGCGACCGGATGCGGCGGCGGCAGCAGCTCGATATCGATCCGCTTCGACTCGGCGAGATGGCCGATCGACGTGGTGATGCCTGGGATCCATGTGTCCAGTGCGATCCGCGTGCGGTCGATGGCGATATGCCCGCCATCCATGCGCACGATATCGAGAATGTCGTTTATCAGGCGCAGCAGTCGCAGGGCGTTGCTGCGCATCATGTTGAGCGCTGCCGGCACCTCGCGATCCGGCCACACCCGGTCGATAAGCCGGGTGAGCGGCGCCAGGATCAGGGTCAGGGGCGTGCGCAGCTCGTGGCTGACGTTGCCGTAGAACTCGGACTTCAAGCGATCCATCTCGGCAAGCTGCGTGTTGCGCTGGTCCAGCTCATGGCGCAGGCGGAACTCCTCGAAACGCTGGCGGCTGGCGTAGATGCCGGCGGTGATGCAGATGGTCGCCGTGGCGCTGATGAAGAAGCAGTGGGTCACCAGCATGGCCCATTCCGCTCCGGCGCTCCCTGGGTGCAGCAGGCAGCTCGCGATGTACATGGTGAAGGTCAGGAGACAGACCAGCCAGACCTCGACCGCTGACCACGGCATCAGCAGCACCACGGTGATCATCACCAGGTTGAGGCCGGCATAATAGGGCGACTCCACGCCTTCGGTGGCATAGACCATCCAGGAGATCGCAAGCCCTGGCAGAAGGGCCCAGGCGATGCCGAGGACTCGGATCCAGCGTCGGCCGTATCCGGTTCCGAGCAGGATGAGCACGCCGAGGACAGCAAGGCCGCATACCAGGCGCAACGCCATCAGCGAACCGAATTGGTCCGGATACACCAGTATGTCGAGGACGCCGAACAGTGGCACGAGGGCAAGCGCCAACCAGCACCCCACGCGGGACATGCGGATGCGCTGTTCGAGGTCGGCGGCCTCGTACGCTGCGATCAGTTCAGGATTTCCCCGGTGATTCGGCATGCGTCAGCCAGGTTTGCGCACGAGGAGGAACTGATTGATGCCGGTCGCGTCGGAACGGACGGACTGTTCCCCGGGCCCCTTCCTGAGCCGGAGCATGTCATCGCCTGAGCGGTAGATGAGATACCATTCCAGCAGCATCTCCATGTAGCCGAGGATGGGCCGCGAATGCGCCACATTGGTGACGATGACGAGTCCGCCTGGGTTCAGTTGCCGATAGAACAGGTCGGTGAGTCCGCTGCAGATGCGGTCGGACAGGTAGTCGAACAGGCCGGCGCAGTAGATGATGTCGTAGGTCGTGCCGAAGCTCGGACGGCGGCCGCGAGCCTCTTGCAGCAGCTCGTGGATCGACTTGTGCATGTACGTCGCCTCCACCTGGCGGCCGGTCTCCCGCCCGACCTCCTCGACGCGGGAACGCGCGAAGTCGATAGTCGGTTGGTTGAAGTCCATGAGGCTGAAGATGCTGCCGGTCGCCGTCTCATCCTCGCGCATGAAGCGCTGGATCTCGTTGACTGGGCCGCAGCCGATGGTCATGCCGACCAGCGGTCGGTGCAGGGTCCGTCGCACCCGCCGGCTCTCTTCGCGGATATGCTCGACCAGCATGGTGATGCGGTTGCCGTAGGCGAGCCCAGGCGCTGAGGTGACCATGTGGCGGTTCACCAGCCAGGCATAGGCGTTCTGCCCCTGATGGGGATCGGCCAGCAGCATCATCAACATCTCATAGTCGCCGGCGTACCCCAGCGGCTTGGTGAAGCAGCGGTGCACGAACGGACTTACCATCAACAATGGATGGAGTTCGCGCTGCGCAAACTGCTTGTGGATGCTGTGGCGCTCTCGGTCCAGACGTGCGTACTCCGCCTCGAAGCTGGCGACCAGTTCCTCGACCCGGTTGGCCATCCGGTCATACACCTCGTTGGCGAGTTCGCGCCGCAGGGGTGTCCGCGGATTCCCTTTCTGGTTTCCGAGGGTGAGCTCGGTGCCCTCGAGCCAGCGATTCAGCTCGTTGAGGAAGTGCTTGAAGCGGTTGACGGACAGTTGGAAGGAAGGTTCGATATTGTAACCGATATCCCAATCGTGCAGGAACCGTTGCGCCTCTTCGCCCACCGCCTCACGCGTGCTGATGCCCTCGAGGTCGGACCACGGATCGACCAGGGCGGCCGAGACGATCAGCATCAATCCGGTCGAGACGAGGTTGCTGACCATGGCGCGGCCCGTGTAGATGGTCTGGCCGCGGCGGCTCAGGCGCACCTCCTGCAGGACCTCGCTGAGCTGCACGATCGAGTACGGGTTATAGGCCTCGAATATCACGAGGTTGCGGCTCAGACTGACGAGCGTCCCCCGCGAGGTGACGCCTTGGCTATTCTTGAATACGACGGTGCTGTCGGCTTGCTGGTCGACAGCTCCCCTCGTGTTGCCGCTGGGTTCATTCATGGCATTGCTTTCGGCGGTGCGTGCTGGTTCCGACTGTATGATCCTTGATGGGGTCGCTGGATGGAGCTCGCGCCATCCAGCGACCGCCCCGGGTGTGCGCGGTGGTCAAAACGTGCTCTCATCATTTGGCTGCTGCGACGAACACTGTCGGCGATGTGGAAGGCGTTCGCGAGATGAAGACTGATGAGACGTTCGGAGAGATATGTGTCGATGTCGAGCCGTACCGTTGTGGGAGTTTCTCCCACTCGATCGCATCCAGGATCACCCCCAGTTTGGCTGCCGACTCCCAGCGCTCCTTCGGATCGTGCCGAATGCATCCGGCGATGAGGGCATCGAAGCACTCGGCGCCCTTGACGAAGTGCGATGGAGGGTGGTACGCACCCGTCGGCAGATGTCCGGTGACCATCTCGTACATGATCATGCCGAGGGCGAAGATGTCGATGCGGTGGTCGACCGAACCGGGTGTCTTCATCTGCTCGGGGGCCATGTAGCGCAGCGTCCCCGAAACCCTGCCGGGTCTGGAGATGGTGTACGAGAAGCCGCTTACCCGCGAGAGGCCGAAATCGATGATCTTAGCCTGCCCGAAGTCGCGGATGAGGATGTTCTCGGGCTTGAGGTCGTGGTGGATGACGCCGCGTGCATGCGCATGTTCCAGGGCTCCGCACAGTTGACGGGACAGCGATAGGGCGAGGGCCAGCGAAATCTGACGACTGGACAGCATGCTCCGCAATGTCGGCCCATCGACGAATTCCATGATTATCCAGGCCAGTCCGTCAGTATGTCCGAAGTCATGCACCTTGACGATGTTGGCGTGGTCGAGGTAGGCCATCACCTGCGCCTCGTGCACCAATAGGGATAGATAGGTATGCGCCTTCCCTTCGTGCAAACGCGCCACCTTGAGCGCGATCGGACTGCCGTCCTTGAGCAACCGCGCGGAGTAGACCGCGCCCATCCCTCCTCGGCCGACCAGGGCCTTCACCTCGATGCCGGGGATGCCGGCCATCCGCGACGGAGGCGGAGGTCGCCATGAGGGGACACGCGTCGAATGTCTGGCGTTTACCATGGTTCAGTCGTCCAGACTCACCGTCTCACGGCGGAGGCGAGGAATCTGGCGGTCGCGTCACGACGGGTCGGGTGTGGGGTGGCCGGGAGATGGATATGGAGATCGCCTCCGTCTGAGTCCCAATTCCGAATGGAAATGGTGCCGCTATGATGATGGATGGCTAGGTAGCCCTGAAGGCCAAGCCGTTCGGTCGCTAGCTGTTCGTCGGGTGAATCCATGCTGTCGAAGCCATGCCCTGATATGGAGAGACCGAGGTCGATTCCCCCGTGCTGCGCGTTCTCCATCGTCACGGATGCAGTGGCTGCTTCAGAGCCGCTGGCAAGCCGGATGAGGAAGCCGATAAGCGACTGCAGGCCGCCTTGGAACAACCGCTGGTCCAGCGGCATGATCACCGCTGGTATCTGCGGGGGCACGGTTGCTCCGCAATGCGCGGCCGTCGCCTTCGCAGCGGCGGCAGCGTCGATTAGTGGCGATTCGCCGGCACTGCGATTGCTGGCCAGCCACTTGCCGATCTCGCTTGCGGAGAACAGCATGCGACGCGTGTGGTTCTTCTGGTCGCCCCGCATGCTAGCCAGGACGCGCTGCGTGCGCCGTTGGAAATGGCGCATGGAGTCCGACCAGAACGCCAGCGTCGCGCTCAGGGCGCCATCGACCATCCCGGAGCACGTCGCCGCGATGAGGCCGTAAGCGTGCAGTCGATCGCTTTCCAGGATGTGCCTTTGCTCGGAGGACTGCAAACCGAGCAGCGAGTCGCGCTCTTGCTGCAGCTGGTACAGCGCCACAGCACGGCGTAAGTCCAGGCCGAATTCTTCGATGTTCCAGGGCTTGTGGACATAGGCGTAGATGTCGCCGCGGTTGACCGCATCGATCGCCTCCTCGAGGTCCGCACTGCCTGTGGTGAGGAGACGAACGATGCGAGGATGCGTTCGACGGACCGCCATCAGCAGGTCTACGCCGGTCAGGTTGGGCATGCGCTGGTCGGTCACCACCACAGCGAGTCGATCCTCATGTTTGCGAATCAGCGACCAGGCCTCTTGAGCGTCCTGTGCCGTCAGCACCTCGTAATCGGACGCGAACATCATGGCGAAATATTTGCGAGCCACCTGCTGGTCATCGACGAAAAGAATGAGGTCGCGCTGATGCTCCATGTCACTTCCGAGGTAGAAAATCGGTGGATTCAAGCGGAATCGGGGTGTTTGTCATCTTGGAATCAAGCGTCGCAGGCGTTGGAACAGTGCGAGATCGTGCAAAACGTGACGACAGATGAGCATTTTAACAAGGTTATACAGGTCATTCTGTGACCCTACTTAATGTTGTCCTGCGGGCAAGCCTTTAGTTGACATAAAACAAAACCGCTACGGAAGCCATAACTACCTGTTTTTGCACAGCTCACGGCGCCGGTGAATGCCCTCACGCCGAGCAATGAATGAGTTTGTATGGACCCATTTCGGTATGGCCCAGATAACCATTCGCGTGTCGTTTTGGTCGAGTGAACACCGGCGCAATTTTCGGTATGTGTCCGTTGAGGGCAGAACTTCAGCAGCAGCCGGAAACCTGCCGATGCGCCGAACGAGGCAGAGTCTGCGCCCTGACAACAGAACCGCGCAAGGCGAGTTGGCAGCCAGCCTGCAACCAGGGAAAAGTGCTTTGCGCGCCAATGGCGCCTTCACCCTCTGGCGCCAGAGGATTCTATGCGCACCGGAACCACCGTCTCTCTCGTCGCCCCGACCCTGCTTGCCTGCGCCTTCCTCGGCTGCGGAGGGCGTGGGCCGGATGCATCGGCCCAGAGCGCGCCTGCCGCGACCACGACGACGCTCGATCGCACGATCCTGCCGCTGCAGCTGCCGCCGCGGCAGACCTCGAAGGTGCTCGACGTGCGCAACGCGAAGATGCCGGCCAACATCCAGGTGACCGCGCCTGCCGGCGCCCCCAACGTCGTGGTCGTCCTGATCGACGACCTCGGCTTCGCCGGCACCAGCGCCTTCGGCGGTCCGGTCGCCACGCCGACCTTCGACCGCATCGCCGCTGAAGGCGTGCGCTTCAACAACTTCCACACCGCGGCGGTGTGTTCGCCGACCCGGGCAGCGCTGAAATCCGGGCGCAACCACCACGTCAACAACATGGGCTCGATCATCGAGACCGGCACCGGCTTCCCCGGCAACACCGGGCAGACCCCCGACGAGGTGGCGCCGCTGGCCGAGATGCTGCGCCTCAACGGCTATAGCACCGCCCACTTCGGCAAGTGCCACGAGACGGCTGCCTGGGAGGCGAACGTCGCCGGCCCCTTCGATCGCTGGCCGACCCGCCAGGGCTTCGACAAGTTCTACGGCTTCCTCGGCGGCGAGACCAACCAGTGGGCGCCGTTCATCTACGATGGCACCACCCCGGTCGAATTGCCGGCCGATCCGAACTACCACTTCATGGCCGACATGACGGACAAGGCCATCGCCTGGACCCTGCACCAGAAGGCGCTGGCCCCGGACAAGCCGTTCTTCACCTACTTCGCGCCTGGCGCCGTGCACGCACCGCATCATGCGCCGAAGGAGTGGATCGCGCGCTGGACCGGCAAGTTCGACAAGGGCTGGGACGTGATGCGCCAGGAGACGTTGGCGCGGCAGATCGAACTCGGCATCGCACCCAAGGGCACCGTGCTGGCCCCGCGCCCCGAGGGCATCCCGGCCTGGGACAGCCTGTCCGACGACGAGAAGAAGCTGTTCACCCGCCAGGCCGAGGTCTTCGCCGGCTTCGTCGCCTACACCGATCACGAGATCGGCCGGCTGGTCACGGCGATCGAGACGACCGGCCAGCTCGACAACACCATGCTGGTGTTCATCTACGGCGACAACGGCACGAGCGCCGAGGGTGGCCGCAACGGCATGTTCAGCGAGATGACCTACTTCAACGGGGTCAGCGAGACGGTGCCTGACATGCTCAAGCACCTCGACACCTGGGGCGGCCCCGAGACGTATCCGCACATGTCGGCTGGCTGGGCCATCGCCTTCGACACGCCTTACCAGTACACCAAGCAGGTCGCCTCCGATCACGGCGGCACCAAGGTCGGCATGGCGGTGCGCTGGCCCAAGGGCATCAAAGCCAAGGGCGAGATCCGCAGCCAGTTCTCCCACGTCATCGACATCGCTCCGACCATCCTCGCGGCAGCGCAACTGCCCGAACCGACCATGGTGAATGGCGTCAAGCAGCGGCCTATGGACGGCAAGAGCCTGCTCTACGCCTTCGCTGACGCTGCCGCTCCTGAACAGCACACCACCCAGTACTTCGAGATGTTCGGCAATCGCGCCATCTACCACGAAGGCTGGTTTGCGCGCACCATCCACCGTGCCGCGTGGGAGAAGACGCCTCGCCGGCCGCTGGCCGAGGACATCTGGGAACTGTACGACGTGCGCAGCGACTTCAGCCTGAGCCACGATCTGGCCTCCGCCCAGCCGCAGAAGCTGAACGAACTGCTCGCGCTGTTCATGCAGGAGGCCGAGCGCAACTTCGCCCTGCCGATCGACGACCGCGTGTTCGAGCGCCTCATCGCCGGCAACGTCGGCCGTCCCGACCTGATGGCCGGTCGCGTCTCCCTGACCCTGGCGCAGGGCATGACCGGCATGACCGAGAACTCCTTCATCAACATCAAGAACCGTTCCAAATCGATCACCGCCGAACTGGAGATCCCCGAGGGTGCGCCAGCCAATGGCACGATCATCGCCCAGGGTGGACGCTTTGGTGGCTGGTCGCTGTACGCCAAGGACGGCAAGCTGGCCTACGACTACAACTTCCTCGGCATGCAACGCTACACTGTCGAGGCAGGCGAGGTGCTGAAGCCAGGCAAGCACACGGTTCGCTTCGATTTCGCCTACGACGGCGGCGGTCTGGCCAAGGGTGGCATCGGCACGCTCTACGTCGATGAGGCCAAGGTCGGCGAGGGGCGCATCGAACGTACCCAGCCGGCGATCTTCTCGGCCGATGAGACCGCTGATGTCGGCATCGACCTGGCCACGCCGGTGGTCGAGCGCGTTGGCGCCGAGGCCGCCTCGCACTTCAACGGCCGGATTCCCGCGATCACCATCACGGTGAAATAGCGCCTGATGATCCCGGTCCCGGCAGCCGGGATCAGGGGATCCGTTTGAGGATGAAATTCACCTTCGGCGACATCTCGCCGTTGCGGCTGCGCCAGGCGTTGCCGGCGGCGTAGCCGTCGGGGCCGACGTCGGCCACCACCTGCAGGACGTGGACGCCCAGTTCATCCACGCGGCTCCACACCAGGTAGAGCTTGGTCCCGACGACACGGCCGGTCAGCACCATGGGGTCGCCGGTGGCCGACAGCGTGATCGTCCCGTCGGCTGCCGTCACCAGGGTCAGACGCTCCTCGTGCTTTACGCTATCGACCTGGGCGTAGAGGCAGTCATAGCTGCCGGGGGGCAGTTCAGCGGCTGGGCCGACGCCGGCGAGCAGGATGAGCAGGATGAGGTATCGCATGGTGTCCTCGGGCTCGCATCAGGTGGTGAACGAAGCGGAACGATCCTGGCCGCCGTCAGGAGCGACATCCATCGTCGGCGGAATGTGCTCCTTCCACCAAGCGGCGGCGCGTTCTGAGTCCCAGGCCTCGCTGTCGGGGATGCGGATCGCGCGCAGCGCGGCGGCGAGGGCGCGGGCGTCGGCAGGGCGCGACTCGCGCGACTTGCCCAGGCAGGTCAGCACCAGTCCGTCGAGTCCGTCTGGCAGGACGCGGGCGGCACGCAAGGAGGGCGCCTCAGGCTGGTCGTTGAGGTGGGCGAGGATCAGCGGCAGCTGCTCGTTCAGCTGGAAGACTTCGGTGCCGGTCAGCAGCCAATAGGCCACGCAGCCGAGGGCGTAGAGGTCGCTGCGACCGTCGAGCGGTTCGCCGCGCGCCTGCTCGGGCGACATGGTCGCCGGCGTTCCGACGACGAAGCCCTTCTTGGTCACGTTGGTGCCGAGTTCGCGGTCGTGCACCGCGACGATGCCGAAGTCGAGCACCTTGACCACGTCGACCTCGTCGGCGCGACGGCAGGTGTAGATGTTCTCCGGCTTGATGTCGCGGTGGACCAGGCCGCGGTCATGCGCCTCGGCCAGGCTGCTGCAGGCCTGCAGCAGCAGATGGACGACCCGGCCGACCGGCATCTGGCCATGCTTCTCGACCAGCGCGCGCAGGTCCAGGCCATCGAGCAGTTCCATGACGTAGTAGAAGCCGCCATCGGGCGAGAGGCCGTAGTCGAACAGTTCGATGGTGTTGCGGCTGCGCAGGCTGGCAGTGATGCGCGCCTCGGTGGCGAAGCGGGTGCGCGCCTCGGCGACGCGGTCGGCGTCGCCGCCGGTCAGGCGGGCGGCGGTGATGCGCTTGATCGCGGCCGGCCGGGCGAGCATGCGGTGCACGCCAAGCCACACCTCGCCCATGCCGCCCTCGCCGAGCTTCCTGACCAGGCGGTAGGCCCCGAGCTGGCGCAGCTCGCTCTCGGCGGCGAGGGCGCGGCTGCGTTGCGCCTCGGCCTCGCGCCGGCTGCGCCCGAGGTGGCGGGCGAACCACGCCGACAAGGCGATGCCCAGCAGCACGGCCACGCCGCCGAGGGCCAGCGACAGGTGGCGGGCCTCGTCGATGCGACCGATGAGCATGGCTTCGGGGATGATCTGGGCGAGGTACCAGGTCGGACCCCCGTCGATGGAAACCGCCTGGACCAGCGCGCGGTAGGCGACGCCGTCCTCGCGCCAGGACAGGCTGACGGGGATGCCCGGATCCGGTAGGCGCTGCAGGTTGGCGAAGAGATCGCTGAGCACCGGCAGGTGGAAATCGGCGGGGTGCAGCAGGCGGTCACCGGTCAACTGCGTCGTCCACGCCTCGGGCAGGCCGATCAAGGTGCGTTCCGCGTCGAACAGCACGTGCACGACCTTGCCACCGCTGTTGTAGGCCTCGCCGAGGCTGGCCAGTTCGAAGTCGACCGACAGCACAGCCTGCACCTGTCCACTGGCATCGAGCACCGGTTCACTGCACGAGATGCCGGGCCGATCCGGATCGGAGAAGACGTAGGGCTCGCCCCAGCTGCGCGTACCGCGCTCGACCGCCGTGCGCCACCATGGCCGCGTGCGCACGTCGAAACCAGGTCGTTCACCGGCGACCGCGTCGGCCAGTCCGCCATCCGGGCTGAGGGCGCGCCGCAGCGTCCGAACCCCGCCGGCGATGGGTTCGAGTTCGATCTGCGACCAACCGCCGGCGATCCGCTCGAGCCCGGCCAGCCGGCCGTCCGGCCAGCCGACGTGGGCACGCACGATGCCCGTACGTCCGGCGGTCAGGGCCTTGAGCGTGTGCGCCATGCCTGCGTGATCCGCCCGAGTTCCGATGTGCCACGTGCGCAGGCCGTCGAGCACCGGGCCGGCGTGGCCGAGGACCTCGCGGGTGCGTTGCGCCGCATTGCGTCCGGCGGTGGCGAAGACCAGATCGGCCTGCTGGCGGGCGCTGCTGCGGGCGAGACCGTCGGCGATCGCCAGCACCCCGCCGGCGCTGAGCACGATCAGCAGCGGCATGGCGATCAGCACGCCCAGCGGCGAGGCCAGGCGGTCGGCGAATCCGCTCATGCCCGGCGCCGCAGGCGATGATGCAGCACCAGGACGCCGGCAGCGAGCAGCGCCGCGAGGGCGAGCAGTCCGCCGATCCGCCACAGCACGCGGTCGGCCGCGGCCTCCAAGCGCGCAGCGGCGGCTTCGGCAGCGGGCACGCCCTTGGTGGTGGCCGTCTCGATGGCGGAGCGGGCTTCCTTGAATGTGGCGGCGGCAGCCTCGACGGCGGCGGTGTACTCACGGATGTCGAAGGGGCGGGCAGCCGGCTTGGCCGGCGTGCCGGGAGGATCCGGTTCGGGAAGGAGGCCGTGGACCGCGGCGATGGTCTGCTGCAGGCTGCCCGACAGGCTGGTCAGCGCGGTGGAGGCGGCGCTGAGTTCGCGCAGGGTCACCTGGGCCTCCTTGAGCGCCGGATCGCTGCTGGCGAGGATGGTCTGCACCTCGGCGCGCAGCTTGGCGGGCAGTTCCTCGGCCAGGGTGATGGTGCGCTGCAGGGCTTCGCGCGCCTCGCGCGCGGTGTCCTGCTCCTCCGTGTCGATGACCGCCAGGCGCAGGTTCCAGGCGATGATCTCGGGATAGCGCTCCAGCAGGTCGACGGCGCGGTTGGCGGTGACCGACATGCTGGCCATCGAATCGCCACCCGAGCGCAGGGCTTCGAAGGGGGACAGGGCGAGGCCGAGGACGTCCTGCAGCCGCGTCACCTCCAGCAGGCTGCCGATGATCGCCTGTTCGCGCTGCGGCGTGGCGCTGAGCAGCTCGCCGTTGGCGGCGGCCTTGGCGATGTCCGCCTTGATCGCCTCGAATCCCTTGGGTGGCAGGGCCTTGCGGGCGAACGACTCGACGTTCTCGCGCAGTTGGGCCGCCATCGTCTGCAGGATGGTGACGCGATCGCCGAGATTCATCCGTACCTGCTCGGTCCTGGCGAATTCGTCGACTGCCGCCATCCACAGCCAGAGTTCGATCATGCCGGCGAGGTGGTTGGGGTTCTGCACCGCCCGCCAGGCCACCTCGGACGCGCGCATGCGGAAGCGCAGCGTGCGGCGGCGGATGTCGTTGCTCGCCCCTTCATCGACGAGATCGGATACCGAATTGATGCGTTCGCGGATGCGCAGGGTCAGGTCGTCCAGTCCGGTGGCGACCTGCTCGGGGGTCAGGGGGCCGTCCTTGGCCGAGCCGGCCTGCGTGGTCGTGCCCTTGACGTCGACCCCGGTCCGGTCGCCGGAGCAGGCGCTGAACACGAGCAGGAGCAGGAGCATCGCCAGGCGCGGCATTGTCGGGCAGTTCATGGCTGGTTCGGCGTCTGGCAAGGGATCAGAAGGCGTCGCCGACCGAGAGATAGAAGGTCCAGCCCTCGTCGCCCCAGGCGGCATCGAAGCGGGCGTTGATGCGGTTGGCGGTGGCGACCAGGTAGGTGACGCCGCCACCGAGGCTGGGATGCAGTTCGGCCGTGGCCAGCTCGGCGATGCTCGGCGCCACCGCGCCGACGCCGGCGAAGGCGGTGAGACCGAAGCGGTACGGCAGGCCCTGGCGGACCTCGCCCTGCACCGCCCCGAGGGTGCGGTCGCGGTACTGTCCGGAATAGCCGCGCAGGTCGGCGCCGCGGCCGAGGAAGGGCTGGTCGTAGAACGGCGTGTCGTCGGAGACCCACTGCAGCGAGACGCGGCCGGCCAGCACGGTGGACTTGGCGGCGAGGCGGTAGCCGTTCCACACCGCCTCCAGGCGCTCGTAGCTCTCCTGCTCCATCTCGATGCCGCCGACGGTCTTGGCGATCTCGGCCTGTTCGAGCAGGCGCAGTTCGGCCTTCTGGCCGCGGGTCGGCGAGAACTGCTCGTCGCGGCTGTCGTACAGCGTCTTGATTCCGAGGCCGAGGACCGATTGCCGGACCTCCAGATCGAGGGGGCCCGGTTCATCGGGCGTCGTGCGGATGCCGCGCCACGCCACCACCGGGCCGACATAGGACCAGTCGCCGAAGCGCTTGAGCGCGGCCAGGGCGCCGAGGGCGATGCGCTGGCGCAACTCGACCGGATCATCGTAGAGCGGCGAGTCGTCGCCGGTGCCGTAGTAGTCGTAGCGCAGATCGACATAGCCGGCGGCGGCCTGGATGCGCCAGGCGTCATCGCCCGGCCGCGCTTCGTGGAAGGCGAGCGCGCCCCAGGTCCCGTTCTGCGTGGCGAAGGCGGCGGCGCCGAACATCCACGGCTTGCCGGTGTGGCCCTCGGGACGGTAGGCATACAGACCCATCAGGGTCAGCATGGCCCCGAAGGTCGGGTTGTACGAGGGGTTCGGGATGACGACCAGCTCGTTCTCGCGCTTGGCGCCGTCCAGGGCCGCATCAGCCGCCTGATCGGGCTCCTGGTCCGGCTGGGCTGTGGGTTGCGCCTCCACCTCGACCGCGGCCAGGGCCAGGGGCAGGGCGAGGCAGCAGAACGGACCGGCCCGGCTGATCATGGCGGCGCAGCATGTCCGGCCCGTGGACGATTCCAGGACACGCTACACCACGCCGCTGCAGCCTTGCGCCTTGCCGCGCCGGTCCCAGAACCTGCCGCATGGCCACCACCAAGCACAACGCCAAGAAGCCCGCCACCGTCAAATCTGCCGCCGGTCCGAAGCTGACCGCGACCGCCGAGGGACTGCGCCTGGCCGATCCGGCCGAGTGGCGCAAGTGGGGCCCGTACCTCTCCGACCGCTCGTGGGGCACCGTCCGCGAGGACGATTCCGGCGACGGCAACGCCTGGAAGCATTTCACCCACGACCAGGCGCGTTCGCGGGCCTACCGCTGGGGCGAGGACGGCATCGCCGGCATCAGCGACCAGGACCAGTACCTCAACTTCGCCCTGACCTTGTGGAACGGCAAGGACGCGATCCTCAAGGAGCGCTTCTTCGGCCTCGACAACGGCGAGGGCAACCACGGCGAGGATGCCAAGGAGTACTGGTTCCACGACGATGCCACGCCGTCGCACAGCCTGCTGCGCCTGACCTACAAGTACCCGCAGGCGGCCTTCCCCTACGGCGACCTGGTGCGCATCAACCGCGAACGGGGCAAGCACGAACCCGAATACGAGCTGATCGACGCCGGCGTGTTCAAGGAGAACCGCTACTTCGACGTCGAGGTGACCTACGCCAAGGAGGGGCCCGAGGACATCGTCGTGCGCATCGCCGTGGCCAACCGCGGTCCCGAGGCGGCTCCGATCCATCTGCTGCCGACCCTGTGGTTCCGCAACACCTGGAGCTTCGGTACCGAGCGCGACGACGTCGGCGCCCGCCCGCGTCTCGCCGCCGAGCCGGGCAGGCCGGTGGTCGCCGCCAGCCACGCCCGCCTCGGCGACTGGGTGCTGGAATGCGGCCGCGGGCCGGCCGGTGATCCGCAACTGCTCTTCACCGAGAACGAGACCAACACCGAGCGCGTCTTCAACCAGGCCAACAGCGGCCTGTTCGTCAAGGACGCCTTCCACCGCCTGCTCGTCGAGGGCGTCGGTTCGGCGGTCAATCCGCGCCTGGAAGGGACCAAGGCGGCGGCGCACTACAGCTTCAGCGTGCCCGCCGGCGGCTCGGCCAACGTGCTGCTGCGCCTGCGTCGCAGCCGTGGCGCCGCCACGATCGGCAAGAACTTCGCCGAGGCGGCGCAGAAGGTCCTCGCCGAGCGCCAGGCCGAGGCCGACGAGTTCTACGCCGCGCTGCAGCCGAAGCAGGCCAGCGTCGAGGAGAAGCGCGTGCAGCGCCAGGCCTGGGCGGCGATGATCTGGTCGAAGCAGTGGTTCGGCTACAACGTCGCGGCCTGGCAGCGCCAGACCTCGCCGGCGGCGTCGCCGCAGGCGCACTTCCGCAACGCCAACTGGCATCACTTCGACGCCTCCGACATCATCAGCATGCCGGACAAATGGGAATATCCCTGGTTCGCCGCCTGGGATCTCGCCTTCCACACCATCGCCCTGGCCTACGTCGATCCGGAGTTCGCCAAGAGCCAGCTGCTGCTCATGGTCTCGGAACGCTACCAGCACCCCAACGGTGCGGTCAGCGCCTACGAGTGGAATTTCGATGACGTCAATCCGCCGGTGCTGGCCCGCGCCGCCTGGCGCGTCTACCACATCGAACGCCTGACCTGGGGCAAGACCGACCGCGCCTTCCTCGAGATCATGTTCCAGAAGCTGTCGCTGAACTTCTCCTGGTGGGTCAACCGCAAGGACGCTTCGGGCAACAACCTGTTCGGCGGCGGCTTCCTCGGCCTCGACAACATCGGCGTGTTCGACCGCAGCAGCCCGCTGCCCACCGGCGGCCACCTCGAGCAGGCCGACGGCACGGCGTGGATGGGCACCTTCGCCTGCGACATGGCGGCGATCGCCCAGGAGCTGGCCAAGGAGAACCCGATCTACCGCAAGCTGGGCATCAAGTACGCGATCCATTTCGGCTACGTCGCCCGCGCCATGCACGACATGACCGGTACCGGCGTCGACCTGTGGAACGCCGAGGACGGCTTCTACTACGACCTGCTGCGCCTGCCCGGCCGCACCACCCAGCTGCACATCCGCTCGATGGTCGGCCTGATCCCGCTGTTCGCCTCGTTCCTCATCCCCAAGGAGTCGCGCGATCCCGAGACCGCGGCCTGGCTCGACAAGTTCGTGCGCACCCGCCCGGCCCTGGCGCGGATCATCGAGAACGTGCGCAAGGAGGGGCCGGATGGCATGCGCATGCTCTCGCTGGTCGATCGCGACCGCCTCGGACACCTGCTCAAGCGCATGCTCGACCCGAAGGAGTTCCTCTCCGACTACGGCATCCGCGCCCTCTCCAAGGTGCATGAGAAGGAGCCCTACACCTTCATGGTCGGACAGCACGGCTACTCGGTCGGCTACGTCCCCGGCGAGAGCGACAACGGCATGTTCGGCGGCAACAGCAACTGGCGCGGTCCGATCTGGATGCCGGTGAACTACTTCCTCATCACCGCCCTGCGCCGCTTCCACCGTTGGCTTGGCGATGCCTACAAGGTCGAATACCCGGTCGGCAGCGGCAAGCAGGCGACGCTCGACGAGATCGCCGACGACCTCTCGCACCGCCTGGTCGCGATCTTCGCCCCGGGCAAGGACGGCCGCCGGCCGTTCAACGGCGGCGTCGACCTGTTCGACAGGGATCCGCACTGGAAGGACCGCATCAACTTCTACGAGTACTTCCACGGCGACACCGGCCGCGGCGTCGGTGCGGCGCACCAGACCGGCTGGACCGGCCTGGTCGCGGCGCTGATCCAGGAATTGTACGAAGCCGACGCCGTGCCGGTGTCGATGTGATGCATGGAGCAGCCTGACAAGCCGACCTCCGTCTCGACCATGATGCCTGGCCGGCCGATCGGCCGGGGCACGCTGCAGATGCTGCTGCTCAGCGAGCGGTCGCGCAGCAGCAGGCGGCTGCTGCTGGTCTCGGCGCTGTTCCTGGTCGTGTGCGGCGTGCTGGCCTGGCTGCTGTGGCGGCAGGGCAGCGCGCAAGGCGACTCGCTGGCCGAACTCGAACGCCTGCAGGGCCAGTTGCATGCCCAGGAGCAGGCCGCAGCCGACGCTGGCGAGCTGCGCAGCAAGCTGGCGGCGCTGGAGGCCAAGCTTGCCGCCAGCGGAGCCACCGCCGACTGGCCGGGCATGGCCAAGCGCGACGAACGCGGCCTGTTCCTCTGCCTCGGCATCGACGCCAAGAGCAAGCAGGTCGCCCTGGGCACCGCCTTCGTCGTCGATGCGGACAAGCGCATCCTGGTGACCAACGCGCATGTCGCGTTGGAGGTGACGCGCATGCCGGTGACGCGCTTCGTCCAGGCCGGCACCGGCGAGCCGTTCGCGATGGAGGCGGTCTCGGTGCATCCGCGCTGGAACGACGGCAAGGGGCCCGATCTCGCGCTGGTGCGGCTCAAGCCCGAGGCTGCCGGCAAGCTGACCGCTCTCGAACTGCAGCCGGCCGAACAGCTGCGCGGGCTGAAGGCGGGCACCCAGGTCGGCTCGCTCGGCTTCCCCGGCGAACTGGCAGCGCGCTACCTCAGCGCCGCGGCCGATGACCGCCTACCCGGAGTCGTGCCGACGTTCAAGACCGGCTGGATCGGACGCATCACCGGCCCCGACGGCGTACCGGCCGAGGCCGCTGCCGCCCGCCTGATCCAGCACTCCGCCAGCCTGTCGAAGGGCACCTCCGGGTCGCCCCTGTTCGATGCCTCCGGCAAGGTGGTGGCGGTCTCCTTCGCCGGCATCGGCTCGCGCACCTCGGCAGCCGCAGGCGACATGTCCTCGGCCCAGATCGGCTTCGCCATCCGCGCCGACGAGGTGCGCGAACTGCTCGCCAGCACCGCCTGGTAGCCATGCGTCAACGCGCACCGTTCGCCGGTCTGCTGCTGCTAGCCGCCACCGGGCTGCATCTTGCGGCGATCATCTTCCCCTTTGTCGAGATGCGGGCCCTGCTCAGCACCAGCACCTACGGGCTGATCCCGTCGGTGCTGATGCTCATCGACTACGGCATGGTGGTGCTGGCGGTGCTGGTCGTCGTCTTCTCGATCATCTTCCCCTTCGCCAAGCTGGCGGTGCTGTGGCTGGCGTGGAACACGGCGGAACCAGGGCCGCATCTCGGCCGGCTGGTCCGTATTGCCGAGAAGCTCGGGCGCTGGTCGATGCTCGATGTGTTCCTCGTCCTGCTGCTGCTGGCGGTGACTGCCGACCAGACCCTGGTGGCGACGAAGCCGCTCATCGGCATGCCGTGCTTCCTCGGTGGCGTGCTGTGCACGATGAGTGCGGGCATGATCCTCTCCGGCCGTTGGCCGGCGCATGACGCGCCGATGCTGCAGCCCTCGCTGCGCTCGTGGAGCATTCTCGCGGTGGTCGCCATGTGCATGCTCGGCGCGCAGTTCGTGCCCGTGCTGCGCACCGAGAGTCTGCTGGTCGCCGACCGTGATTTCAGCCTGTTCGACATCGCCTTGGCCATGCTCCGTACCGGCAACTGGGGCCTGGCGGTGGCGATCGGCGGCGGCCTGCTGCTGCTGCCCTGGCTGACCTGGGGGGCCTATGCCTACGCCATGGCCAGAGGCCGCAGCCTCGCCGCGGCGCAGGGACTGGCCTGCTGGTCGATGCTCGATGTGTTCGGCCTCGCCCTCGCCATCTTCGTGATCGAGAGCGACAACGCGGTGCCGTCGCTGCTCGCGCCTGGCGCCATCGCCCTCTTCCTGGGCGTCGCCATGCGACCGCTGGCGCTGCGGTTGTGTCGGAAGAAGCCTTCGGAACCCCGGGATGGCCTGCTCGACACGGCTGACGCCGGAGCAGGATAAGTCCATGAGAGCGATCCTCCTGATGCCGATGGCAGTTCTGGTGATGGCAGGGGAGGGTCCAGGCCTGGCAGAGATGGCCGACACCCTCTATCCCTACGAACCAACCTATTTCGCCCTCGATCCGGGTTTCAGCGATGCACCGCTGAATGCGAAGTTCCAGTTCTCGGTGGCGCTGCGCGTGCTCGGCAGGGGGGAGGACCAGGACGGCTTGCGTCCAGTCGGCTTGTATGCCTCCTATTCGCAGACCTCGTTCTGGGACCTGCAGTCGGAGTCCAAGCCGTTCTACGACAACAGCTATCGGCCCGAGCTGTGGTGGCACCAGTCGATCCCGGCGAGCATGCTCGGCGGACGGCTCGGCATCGAGCCGGGTCTCGCCCATGAGTCGAATGGCAAGTCCGGCAGCGATTCCCGGTCGATCAACTGCGCGGTGCTGCGCCTGCTCGGCAGCTGGCAGCAGGGCGATGTGCAGATCACCGCCACGCCCCGCTTCCGCTATTATCTCGACAAGGTGGACAACCCCGACATCGACGTCTACCGCGGCTACGTCGATCTCATCGGTGCCATCCGGCGTCCCGGCTCGTGGGAGGTGTCGGTGACCGGCCGCATCGGCAGCGAATGGGATCGCGGCAGCCTGATGCTGGAGGGAAGCCACCCGTTGAACACCTGGACGGACGGTCTGCTGCACGGCTATCTCTATGCCCAGGCCTTCACCGGCTGGGGCGAAACGCTGCAGTCCTATGACCAGAAGTCGCCGCAGCCACGCGTCCTGATCGGCTTCGCGCTGATCCGCTGAGCGTCAGTGCCAGGAAGCCGGCAGTGCGGTGATCGCGCGGTCGGCGATCTCCTCCATCGCCTCGGGTTCGGCGTCCTCGGGCAGTTCATCGACGGCAGCCAATGCGGCGCGCAGTTCCTGCGCGGCTTCCGCGTAGCCCTCGCCGACCGTCTCGGCGGCGGCCAGTTCGCGTTCGGCGAGTTCCTTGAATGCATCCTCGGCGACGCAGGCCCAGGCGGCGACGGCCACGGCAGCCGCGGTCAGGCGCTGCAGCGGTCCGCGGCCCTCTTCGTTCGCGGTGGCCAGCGCCTCGTGGAAGGCGGCGGCGACCGCCTCCTCGTCGGCGTCATCGCGCCACAGCAGCATGGCGCGGTAGGCCCCAGCCAGCTGGCCGGGATGCTGGGCCGGCAGTTCGCCCCAGGCGTCATAGGCGTCGAGGTAGGCGTCCTCGGCCGCCTCGTCGGCGCTGTGGAACCACAGGCTGCGCAGCAGCAGGTGGTGTCGGCCGCGCTCGGCCTCGGCCGCCTCGCCCGAACTGGTGGCCAGCGGAACCGCTGCATCGGCAGGGCTGTGGCCGAGGGCGGTGGCGAGCAGCGCCGCGGCGGTCGCCAACCGGCCGTCGAGTGCGTTCATCGCCCGCCAGCAGTCGACGCGCTGCTGTTCGCGCCCACGCGGCGCTTCGCCCAGGCCGGGGTCCTCGGCGATGAGCGTCAGGGCGGCGGCGAAGCACTCCTCGGCCTCCTCATGCCGGGCGTCGACCGCCAGGACGCGCCCGTGCAGCGCGAGCAGCCGCCCGCGTGCAGCCGGGGTCAGGAAGGGGAAGGCCGGATCGGCGCGCACCGTCTCCAGCCGCTTGCGTGCGACGGCGTGCAGGAAGCGGTCGGCCTCGGCGGCGGCCTGGGTGTGGTCGAGGCGCGCCACCAGCTCGCGGTCGAGCAGCAGGGCGCGCGGGCGGGCGGCGACGAAGGCGTTCTCGGCGCTGGCCGTCCGCTCGGCGTCGCCAGAACCGAGGCCCAGCCCGAGGGTGAGCAGACGCACGCGCAGCGGCGCGGCCTCGGGCACCTCGCCGAGCAGGGTGCGTACGGCTGATTCCTGGGGCCGGATGGCGCGCGGGTCGCCGTCGCGGCGGCGGCGTTCCAGCTCATCGAGCAGGCGTTCCTGGAGGTTGGTGTCGGCGGCAACCGCGGTGGCGGCCGAGCGCAGCACCAGCCGGCCCAGCGTGGTGCCGGCGAGATCGCGGGCGACATCGAGCAGCTCCTCGACCGCGGGCGTGCCGACGATGCGGCTGGCGGCGCGGATGCGGCGGTAGCCGTCGCCATCGACCGGCATGTAGCCGGGAAGCTTGGTGCAGTCGTGGCCGCCGAAGCGCTCGCCGCGCACCACGCGAGCGAGGTACCAGTAGCCGACCAGGTCGCCCCACGGGATGTAGCCGAAGCTCTTCCCTTCCCAGCCGACCTGGGCCAGCTTCCACGGCGCGAAGCGCTCGGGGAAGTCGACCCGCGACTCGTCGAGGGCGCCGGCGAAGTAGGGGGTGAGGTCGTCGCCTGGATCGTATTCGCCGTAGCGTTCGAGATAGACCAGTACCCGGGTTGCGCGGTTGGGCAGCGGCAGCAGCCAGCCGAGCAGCAGCTGCAGCGCCGTGCGTACCATCGGCAGATAGCGCGCCGGAGCTCCGGCCGCGCCGCGCACCGGCACCAGGAAGGGGAAGGCCTTGGCGCAGCCGAGCAGCTCACGCAGCGGCTCGTGCGAGCGCCGGTGGGTGCCGATGTGCGACAGCACGCGATGATCCGGCTCGGCGCCGTTCCACACGATGCCGGCGATGGCGCCGTGCGCGGTGCCCAGCTCGACCTCGTCGATGTAGATCGAGATGGTGTCGCTGGTGAGGACGAAGTCGGCTCGTTCGACTGGCGAGGACGGGGCGAGGTACGTCTCGGTGCCGCCACGCCGACGTCCACGGCCTCCGCGACCACCGCGCCGACCGCCTCCACGTCCACCACCACCGCCGCCTCCGCCGCTGCCGCGATTTCGCGGAGCTGCGCCGACGCGGTGCGCGTCGAGATAGGTCTGCGCCAGGGCCGCCAGCAGCGGACCGTGGATGGAGACCTGCTGCACTTGGGCGAGGAACTCGGTCGCAAGCAGGGTCGCCTGGCTGGGCGGGGACGAGAACAGGTGCTTGCGCAGGGTCTCGGCCGCCACCAGCTGGTCGGTGTCTGCGGCGGATGGCACCCAGGTGGCCAGCGGACCCGGATCCCAACCTTCGCGGGCGTAGTGATCGCAGATGCCGCGTAGCGATTCCCCAATGCGCCCGCTGCGCCCGCTCTCGATCAGGCGCGGCACCAGGCGGGCCCAGGCCTCGGCGGCGGCGCTCGGCAGGTTGGCCGGCTTGGCCGCCGTGGGCTGGGC
>JALHRW010000036.1 GCA_022841245.1 Planctomycetota bacterium | reverse complement strand
CGAGGGCGGCGGTCGCCGCCGAACGCGCGGTTGCGGCGCGCTCCTCGTCGAAGATCCAGGCCAGCGGTCCGAGCAGGATGACCGTGCCTGCCACGGCGAGGACGAGCAGGCCGGCGACGAGATGGCGGCACTCAGGCATGGGCCACCGCCGGGGCGCCATGCAGGCGCAGAGCGAAGGGCAGCAGGGCGGTGATGGCCGAGCCGATGGCGGCGGCGAGCAGCGCCAGCGCCCGGAGGTCCGGACCCGCCGCGGGCGGCGCCGGCAGCAGGCGGTCGAGCAGTTCGGGCGGGAGATCGCGACGATTGATGTCGTGATAGCTGCCGCGTACCTGATCTGCCAGGCGGCGCAGCGCGCCTGGTTCCTGGCGCGACACGTGATCGTCGATGAAGGTGCCGCGCTGCGCGTCGCCGACCCCCAGGATGAAGCTGGCGGAGATCGCCCCCGGCATGGTCGGCGGTGATTCGCCCGGCTCGGTGTCGCCGTCGCTGACCAGCAGCAGGCTGGTCGAACCCGGCGGCCACGGGCGGGCCAGGCGCTCAGCGCAGGCCAGAGCCTCGTGCAGGCGGGTCTTGCCCGAGGCGAAGGCGTGTTCGAGCGGCAGGTCGTCGAGCACGTTGGCGACCACGTCGCGGTCGCTGCTGCCGGCCAGCACCGGCAAGGCGCTGCTGTGGAAGGCGATGATCCCGACGCGCAACGGCCGGTCCCCAGCCCGCGCCAGCAGGCGGCGCAGCACGTCGCGCGCGCGCTCGGCCCGGGTCTGCTGACCGGCTGGTCCGGCGTCACGCAGGTGCATGCTCGGCGAGACGTCGAGGGCGATGAGCAGGCGCTGCCCCGCGGTCGGCGACGTCCGAACCTGCACGGTCGGAGCAGCCAGCACGCTCAGCCCCCAGGCCAGCAGGGCGATCGCGGCGACGCGCAGCGGCGGGGTCCAGCGAGCCCAGACGCGAGGACGGCCTCCGGCGAAGGCGAGCCTGCCAAGCCGGGCGCAGCGCCGGGCGTGCAGCCACTCGCCCAGCGCAGCGAGCGATGCGGCTCCCACGGCGATGAGCAGCGGGCTCACCATGGCGTCCACCGCAGGCCGAGCAGGCAGAGACAATGCAGTGCTCCGAGCAGCGCAGCCAGCAGTGCGACCGGCGGACGCAGGTCCTCGGGCGGAGCGGCGATCGGACGGATGCGGGCCGGCCGCAGCGTGTCGATGCGCCCGAAACAGGCCGCCAGCGCAGTCTCGTCATCGACCGGGAAGACCTGGCCGCCACTGGCGGCGGCGATCGTGCGCACCCCCTCGTCCGGTCCATCTTCGCCGACGAAGACCATGTAGAGCACGACCTCGGCGGCGGCGAAGTCGCGAGCCAGGCCTTCTGCACGGCCTGGCGTGAAATCGCCGCTCTGACCATCGCTGACCAGGATGACCATGCGGTCGCCATCCGGCCGGGCTGACACCGTCGCCAGGCAGGCTTCCAGAGCCTTCGCGATCTGCGTGCCACCGAACTGGTGCGGCATGCGCTCGGGCCGCAGCCACGGGGTCGACTGCGCGATGGCGTCGAGATCGGTGGTCAACGGCGTCCAGCGCAGCACCTCGTTGCCGAACACGGTCAGACCGAAGGCATCGCCGGTTCGCTGCCGGCAAAACGCGTCGACTGCGCGCATTGCCGCGTCGTAGCGACTGCCTTCGCCAAAGGGCGCGGTCATGCTGCCCGAGAGGTCGAGACAGATTTCGATGTTGGTCAACTCGCGTACCTGCGCCTGGCCGCCGCCGCGCTGCGGACCGGCGAACAGCACGACGACGACGGCGAGCACCAGGGCGGGCAGCAGGTTGGCCACCCGCACCAGCGCTCCGGTCACGCGCAGACCGCGCCCGGGTGCGGCGGCGCCATCGAGGGGAATGCGCACGGGATGGCCATGGCGGCGCAGCTCCCAGGCGAGCAGCGCGAGCGGCAACAGCAGCAGCCACAGCAAGTGCGGCAGGACGAAGCTCATGCCGCACCGCCACGATAAGGCGCCAGCAACGCAACGACATCGACCGCCGCCCGGCCCGGGGGCTGATGCAACCAGGCGTCGGTGCCGCGCAGCAAGGCGCCGGCCTCGGGATGGGCGCGCAGTCTGACCAGGGCAGCGGCTGGTTCGAGTCCATCCAGATCGAGACGAGCACGCCAGAACGCCAGCAGGAGACGTTCCAAACGGGCCTGACCTGCCGCATCCAGACGTCCGCCGGCGGCAGCCTCGACCAGCGGCGTCAGCAGTTCGACGATGGTCGGCGGTGGCGCGATCGGTGCGGCTGCAGTCCGGCGGCGCGGCCACAGCAGGATGAGGACGGCGAGCAGCCAGGCGCCAGCGAACGCGAGCAGCCACAGCGTCCAGCCGCCAAGCGGCGCGGATGCTTCGGCCGGCGGATCGCTCAATGCCGCCTGCCCGGGTGGCAGCAGCGCGGCGATCTCGACCGTCAGCGCACCTATGGGTCGGCGTCCAGCACCATCGCGCAGGCAGTCGAGCAGGTCGCGCTGGCCAGGCTCGTTGCCGATGTAGCGCAGGTCATAGCGGCAGCGGCCGTCGGCAAGCGCCTCGCGACTGGCGATGCGCAGCATCAGCGGCGCCTGCGGATCGGACAGGGCGGTCAGTCCGGCGGGCAGCTCGGCGACCAAGCGGCCCTCGATGCCAGGGCTGACCGCGGCCCAGGCCAGGGCCGGCAGCAGGAGCAATCCAACGCGGATCATCGCCCACCTGCGCTGCGTCGGCCGCGTCCGCGCAGAAAGCGGCGCAGGGTGGCGGCGATCGGCTGGTCGCAGAGCAGCGGCAAGTGGTCGACGCCGGCGGCACGCAGCGTTTGGCCGCGGGCCAGCGGGTCGCCCCATACGGACCACGAGGAAGCTGGCCGACGCGTCGCGCTCTCCGCCTCCTGCACGTCGATCAGCCCCGCGCCCAGCCGACCGCGCTCGGCCGGATCGATCGGCTGCAGGACGATGACGTCGTGTTCGAGCGCCTGGCGCTGCACCGCAGCGGCCACGCCATCCTCGTACAGGTCGCTGATCACGATCAGCAGCATGCGCCCGCCGGCCAGCGGCCGGGCCGCGAGCAGGGCGGCAGCGAGATCTGCCCGTCCACCGGGTGGAGCGCCGCGCAAACGGTGCAAACCGACGAGGATGGCACCGCGGTCGAGGGTCGGAGCAAGGCGCAGGCCACCGGGGCCCGCTTCCACCAGGCCGACTGGACTGGCCCGACCGAGACCGGCCAGAGCGAGGCCACCGGCGAGCTGGCAGGCAAGGCGGAACTTGCCCTGGGCGCCGGCGCTGACGCGCATCGACGCCGACGTATCGACCACCAGCATCAGCGGCATGCGCCGGGCGGCCTCGTACTCCTTGACGTGCAACCGGCCACTGCGCGCGCTCAACCGCCAGTCGATCGCCCGCACCTCGTCGCCATCCGACCACGGTCGGCTCTGCGCGTACTCGATGCCGTTGCCGGTGAAGGGCGACGGATCGAGGCCGGGCAGCAGGCCGTCGGCCAGTCGACGCACGACGATCTCGTAGCGGCGCCCGTCGCTCAGCGCCTCCGAGCAGGCGGAAACCATGGTCTCAGCCGCTGCGGCCGAGGAGCTGACGCAACGTGGCGCGCGCATCGCGGCCCTCGGCCAGGGCCTCGTAGGTAGGGCGCAGGCGGTGCAGGATGACGTCCTCGGCCAGGGCGAAGCAGTCGTCGGGCAGGACGTGGTCGCGACCGTGGATGAAGGCGCGGGCACGCGCCGCCTGCACCAGGGCGAGCCCGGCGCGTGGGCTGCAGCCGAGTTCCAGATCGGGGCATGCGCGTGTCCGCCGTACCAGTTCGACGCAGTGGGCGAGGAACACCTCGCTGACGTGGACGCGCTGCACCGCCGCCATCGCTGCGGTCAACGCCTCGACACCTGCAGCCGAATCCTGGCGGATGGCGTCGAAGGCGGTGCGCGGCACGGCCGCAGCACCCTCGCGGCGCAGGCCGAGGGCGAGGTTGCGCCGCAGGATGTCGGCCTCCTCGGCCAGGCTGGGATAGGCCAGGCGATGGCACAGCATGAAGCGGTCGAGCTGGGCTTCAGGCAGTTCGAAGGTGCCAGACTGCTCGATCGGGTTCTGCGTCGCGATGACGGTGAACGGCGCGGGCAGCGGGTGCGTCGTGGTACCGATGGTCACCCGACGCTCCTGCATCGCCTCGAGCAGGGCCGATTGCACCTTGGGCGAGGCACGGTTGATCTCGTCGGCGAGCAGCAGGTTGGTGAACACCGGCCCCTGGCGCACGCGGAAGCCGCCGCCGCCCGGATCGAGGATCTCCGAGCCGACGATGTCGCCGGGCAGCAGATCGATGGTGAACTGCACGCGCTGGAAACGCAGGTCGACGGCCCGCGCCACGCAGTTGACCAGCAAGGTCTTGGCCAAGCCCGGCATGCCCTGCAGCAGCAGATGCCCACCGCTGAGCAACACGATGAGGATGCGTTCGACCACCTCGTCCTGGCCGACCACGACTTCAGCGACGCGGCTGCGCACCGCCTCGACCAGCCGTCTGCCGGCGGCGGCCTCGACCACGGCTTCGGCCTGGGACACGGCGGTGTCGGCGGTGCTGGTGGACATGGTTGGCTCCTCGGGTTGAACGCAGCCGGATCCGGCTGGTTCGATCACGTGCGAGCATGCACCGCGCCTGGCGCACAGCCAGCATGCGGTGTGTCCGGTTTACCGGACACCAGTTCGCTCAGGGCAAGGCGGAAACCAGCCGCTGCATCTCCTGGGCCGGCACGCCCAGCGCCTGCGCCCGCGCCAGCGGTTCGCGGAAGATGAATTCGGTCTCCAGTGGCCGCCCGGCGCGGAGGTCGAGCAGGGTGCTGGTCAGATAGTCGCCCATCTCGCCGGTGAGGCGGAATTGCTCGGCCGTCCAGGCGTCCTCGTCAATGCGCTCGGTCCGTCCGCGCGCTGCGAGATCGGCGTTGCCGACCCGGATGGTCTCACGCATCAGGCGCTCGCAACGCGCGCGCAGGAGCGGATCGTCGAGGATGGGCCGGGTGCCGCGCCCTGGAAGGCCGCCATCGACACTCAGCCCGTTGAACGGGATGTTCCAGGCCAGCTTGCGCCAGCGTGCCTCAAGCAGGCAGGGCGGCTCGAGCACCGAAATGCCAGCTGTGGTCCACAGCGCTGCGAGCTCGCCCCGGCTGCGCGGGTCGTCGTGCAGGTGGCCCACCCCGACCCGGCCATGGGCGATGTGCCGTACCGTGCCGTCGTCATCGCGGTTGACGCAGATGAAGCACAGCACGCCGTGGACCAGCTGTGGCGGACACCAGGTCGCCAATCGGTCTTCGACCCCCAGGCCGTTGAGCAAAGCGGCCAGGCGTGCGCCGCTGCGCACCGCCGGGCCGCACAGGCGCTCGGCCTCGGGCAGGGCCGAGGCCTTGGTCGCCAGCAGGCACCAGTCGACCCCGCCCGCCGCCGCCTCGGCTGGATCGGCGGTGGCCCGGAATGATTCAGGAGGCAACACCACCAGACGATGCTGCCGGGTCGAGGCGACGTGGTCGGACGGTTCCTGGTGCAGCCGCAGGCCCTGCCGGCGCAGGACGGCGAGATCGCGCCTGGCGACGAAACGCACGTCATGCCCCGCCAGGATGAGCTGGGCACCATAGAACTGGCCGATCGCCCCGGCGCCGATGACGACGATGCGCATGGGCGCATACGCTTGCCGGCGGCGCTGGACCTCAAGCATCCTCCCCCCTTTGCCTCCGCCCCCTCCGCCATACCCTTCGCGACCCACGGAGCCCACACATGCTGATCAGCGACACGCCCGCCTGGAAGGCCCTCAGCGAGCACGCCAAGACCATCGCCGGCACCCACCTGCGCGAGCTGCTGCAGGACGAGGCACGTTGCACCGCCATGCGCTGGGAAGTCGACGGGGTCCTGCTCGACGCCAGCCGCCAGAACGCCACCCGCCAGACCATCGACCTGCTGGTCGACCTGGCGCGCGACGCCGGCCTGACGCGCAAGATCAAGGCGATGGCCAACGGCGAGAAGATCAACGGTACCGAGAACCGCGCCGTCCTGCACATGGCCCTGCGCGCACCCAAGCGCAAGAGCATCGAAGTCGACGGCCACGACGTGGTGCCCGACGTGCACGCCGTGCTCGACCGCATCAAGGCGTTCAGCAAGGAGGTGCGCACCGGCAAGTGGAAGGGCGCCACCGGCAAGAAGCTGACCAGCGTGGTCTCGATCGGCATCGGCGGCAGCTACCTCGGCCCCGAGTTCGTCTACGAGGCGATGCGCACCGATCCCGACTGCACCAAGGCGGCCAAGCGCCGCACCCTGCGCTTCCTCGCCAACGTCGATCCGATCGACGTCACCCGCGCCCTCGCCGACCTCGACCCCGAGCGCACCCTGGTGATCGTGGTGTCGAAGACCTTCACCACCGCCGAGACCATGCTCAACGCCCGCACGGTGCGGAAGTGGATCGTCGACGCGCTCGGCGCCCCGGCGGTTGCCAAGCACATGGTCGCGGTCTCGACCAATCTCGACGCGGTCAAGGAGTTCGGCATCGATCCGGCCAACGCCTTCGGCTTCTGGGACTGGGTCGGCGGCCGTTACAGCGTGTGCAGCGCGGTCGGCGTGCTGCCGCTGGCGCTGCACTTCGGCTACAAGCCAGTGCAGGAGTTCCTCAACGGCGCCCACGCCATGGACCGCCACTTCCTCGCCGCCCCCGCCGAGCGCAACCTGCCGGCGCTGATGGGTTTGTTCGGCATCTGGCAGAGCAGCTTCCTCGGCCGCCCCTCGCGCGCCCTGCTGCCCTACTGCCAGTCGCTGCTCAAGCTGGCCCCGCACATCCAGCAGGTCGACATGGAAAGCAACGGCAAGCGCGTCACCGTCGACGGCCAGCTGCTGCCCTTCGAGGCCGGCGAGGTCGACTTCGGCGAGCCGGGCACCAACGGCCAGCACTCGTTCTACCAGCTGATCCACCAGGGCCGCGTCATTCCCTGCGATTTCATCGGCTTCCGCCGCAGCCAGACGCCCGTGGCCCTGCCCGGCGAGCCGGTCGACAACCACGACGAGCTGATGTGCAATTTCTTCGCCCAGCCCGACGCGCTAGCCTACGGCAAGACCGAGGCCGAGCTGGTGAAGGAGAACGTCCCGGCCGCCCTCGTGCCGCACAAGGTGTTCCCGGGCAACCGCCCGAGCAACGTCCTGCTGCTCGACCAGCTGACCCCCTACGCCACCGGCCAGCTGCTCGCGCTGTACGAGCACCGCACCGCGGTGCAGGGCTTCATCTGGGGCGTCAACAGCTTCGACCAGTGGGGCGTCGAGCTGGGCAAGGTCCTGGCCAAGACGGTGCGCGGCCAGCTGCAGAAATCGCCCACGTCGACCGCGCCGGTCGCCGGCTTCAATCCGTCGACCGGGTTCCTGCTCAAGAGCTATCTGGGCCAGGCTTGAGCTTGGGGGCTTCGCCCCCACGGCCCTGACGGGCCTGCCCCCACGGCCTTTGTCGCGGCTCGGTTTCGTCGCATGCGCTCCGAAACCGTGGGCGGATGGCTTCGCCATTGTATCCGCCCACCGCCGCTCGGCGGCCGGTCCTCGCTGCGCTGCGGCCAGGGCTGTGCCCTGGACCCCGCCGCGCGTCGCCGGTCACTCCTCGCGCTGCACCACCGCCTTGAAGGCGGTGCCGTCGCGGGCGCAGATGTTCAGCGTGCCGCACTCGTGGCAGAGGATCTTGAAGCTGGCGAAGCGCGCCTGGAAGCGGTCGAGGCGCGCACGTTCGGCACGCGTCACGCGGCCGGCGAATTCGATGTGCGCGTCCGCGAACGGGGTGCTGCACAGTTTGCAGCTGCCGTTCGCCTCGGCGATGCGGACGTGGGCGCGGCGACGCCACAGTTGGACGCCGGCGAACAGCAGCAGCAGGCAGGTGATGCCCGGGATCGAGATGAGGAAACCCTCGAGCATCAGCGCGCCGCCGGCGTCAGTGCGTCGAAGACCCTGCCGTTGACCCGTACGGTGCCGTCCCGCGCCAGCTCGATCTCGATGAAGCGCTGGGCGGCGAAGAGTTCGGCCGGGATGCCAGTGACGGCGAAGGCGTAGCGGTAGCGCCGCATCGACCACACCTCCAGCGTCCACGGCGCCTGCAGCACCGCCAACTCGGATGCGGTGAGGGCGACGCGGTTGAAGCCCTCCTCGGCAATCAGGCTGACCTTGCCGATCTCGTTGCCGAGCGTCACCACCACCTCGTCCTCCTCGAGCGCAGCCTGGATGCCGGCTGCACCCAGCTCGATCGTCCCCTTGATCACCACCTCGGCGAGCGAGACGAAGATCTGCCCGATGATCGACTCGCCGATGCGGTCGATATCGTCTTTGAACTGCTCCTTGGCGTTCTTCGCCTGCGGCTTGTCCTTGGGCGTGTAGGTCCACTCGCCGTACTCGAACTTGATCGGACGCCGGTCGTAGGAGTCCGACGGATCGTAGGGCCCATGCTGGGGGGAGAAGCCCTCGCGCAGCTTCACGGTCAGCGAGTCGACCTTGTCGATGCGCGGACCGCAGCCGACCAGCAGCAGAGAGGCAAGAACGAGGGCGGCGGTCTTCATCCGGAACGCTCAATTCTCCTTGAAGATGGTGTCGATCGCGATGCCAGCGGCGAGCAGCAATGACTTCTTCCCCGGCGAGGCCTGAGCGTCCTTCGAGATCGAGATCACGTAGGTGTCGGCGGTGGTGAACAGTTCCTTGCCGAGTCCGGCCCACTGCTTGCTCACCGTGCCGATCTCCTTGTCGCTCTCATCCAGGATCCTGAAATCCCATCCTTTCCAGTCACCCTTGACCATGCCGATACGCGCACCCTCCATGTCGTGGATGTAGAACGCACCACCGAGCGAGAACAGCTTCTTCTTGAAGTAGCCGATCGGGGTCTCGTCGTTGGCCAGGATGTGGATCTTGGGAAACAGGAAGCTGAAGCCGCGTTTGATCGACAGGACGACCTTGCCCTGCCCCTGGTCGTCCGGCTTGTCGATGAACACCACCTTGGTCGGCAGCAGCTGCTTGTTCACCAGGAAGCGGAGCACCTGCACGAGCCCTGGCACGCGCTCCTGCGCCAGCCCGACCTTCGCCCCGGTGCCCGGGTCGATGATGTCGTAGGCGTCGGACATCTTGAACAGTCCGACGTGCTCCTTCACCACATATTCGTTGAGCGTCAGCATGGTTGATCCCCTGTTGGTTATCTCAGCGCGGCACGAATACGCCGACGAACTGGTCGAGTTCGCTGCGCTGGCCGGCGCTCAGCTCGCGACGCTCCTCGCTGATGCCGATCGCCTCGGCCCAGGCGCAGATCGTGCCGCGCGTCTGGATGACGGCGTGCCAGCAGTCCGGCTCGATGACGTACCAGGTCTGCGGCAGCATCGGCAGCGCGTCGATGCGGCCGGGCGAGTCGCCTCGACCGCCGAGGGCGAGGACCGCGGCGCCCTGCAGCAGGGTGCCGGCCTGATGGCCGCCGCGGTTGCGGGTGAAGTCGACGACCTGGCCGGGCATGCGACCAGGGCTGGGATTGGACAGGCCGAGCTGCCAGCCGTCATCGCCCTGGCCCTCGGCCACGCGGACGTAGCCGGGCGCGCGGCTGCGTCCGACCAGCACCTGGTCGGCGACCATGCGCTCCATGGCGAACGGGTTGCGCTGCACCGCGTGGGCGGCGAGCCGGGCGACCACCTCCTCGACCGTCATGCCATCGCAGATCACCTGCAGGGCATCGTCGGTCAGGGTCAACGCGCCGACCGCACGCGTGCTGTCCTTGCGGTCGCGCTCGCTGATCTCGGCCTCGACTTCGGCGGCGGACGGCAGATCGGCACGGCCCTGCTCGCGCCATTCGGCGAGGCGGCGGCGGGCACGCTCGGCCGGGGTGGCGTCGAGGTAGATCTTGAGCTGGGCGTCGGGGCAGATGACGGTGGTGGCGTCGCGGCCCTCGACCACGGCCTCGCGCCCGGCGACGATCGCCTGCTGCTGCGCCACCAGGTGTGCGCGGCAGGCCGGGTTGTTGGCCACCCGCCAGATCTCGGCCGTGGTCGCCGGACTGCGGATGCGGTCCTCGTCCAGCTCGACGCCGTTGACGCGGACCCGGCCGGCGACGCTGAAGTCGACGCGCAGGGTAGTGACCAGCGCGGCGATGGCCGCGGGGTCGTCGCGGTCGATGCCGCGGTCGAACAGCTGCACGGTGCAGGCGCGGTACATCGCCCCGGTATCGAGGCGGAGGATGCCGAGCCGGGCGGCGAGGCGCTTGGCCACGGTGCTCTTGCCGGCTCCGGCCGGGCCGTCCATGGCGATGACGAGCGGCCGGGCCATTGCCGGGCCGCCGGGTCTCAGCAGCGGGTCCATCGTCCGCAGCATGGCAGGACGGGGCGCGGCGGAAGCCCCCTTCCGCCAGCGGACTTCTCGTGATGCTGCCAGCCATGCGCACGGTGATCCTCGACTACGATGCCGGCAACCTGACCTCGGTGCAGCGGGCCTGCGCCCATCTCGGGCATGATGCAGCGGTGGTGCGCGATCCGGCCGCGGTCGATGCCGCGGAACGGGTGATCTTCCCCGGCGTCGGTGCCGCCGCCTCGTGCATGGGGTCGCTCAACTCCCTGGGCCTGGCCGAGGCGCTGAAGCGGGCGATCGCCGCCGGCAAGCCGGTGCTGGCGATCTGCGTCGGCCTGCAACTGCTGTTCGAGCACAGCGAGGAGGACGGTGGCGTGCCGTGCCTGGGCATCCTGCCTGGCAAGGTGGTGCGCTTCCGCCCTGCCGACGCGACGCTGAAAGTCCCGCACATGGGCTGGAACGAGGTCGATTTCGCCCCTGGCGAGCCGCTCGCCGCCGGCCTGCCCGGTCGCCATCTCTACTTCGTCCACTCCTACTACGTCGAACCCGGAGCCGGGGTGCAGGTGGTGGCGCACAGCCAGCACGGTGTGCGCTTCTGCGCCGGAGTGCGACGCGACAACCTCGCCGCCTTCCAGTTCCACCCCGAGAAGAGCGGAGCGGTCGGACTGGCTATGCTGCGGAATTTCCTGGGTTGAGCCGGTCACCGCGGGCGGCGCCGACCGTTCTGCCTGTGATGCCGTCGCGCCTGTTCCTGCTGCTCCTCTGCGGTCTGGGTCTGACCGCCGCCGAGGTGCGTCTCGCAGGCCCGCTGGCGACCCGCACCAGCATCGCCCATCCTGGAGCAGCGGTCCGCCTGACGGCGACCGTCACCGTCCCGGCGGATGCGCCGACCGACCTCGGCTGCGCGGTGTGGGTCGCCGACCGCCACGGCCGCTGGTGGCAGCGCCAGCTGGCCGATCGCCTCGCTCCAGGCACGCACAGCCTGACGGCTGACCTCGATGGCGCAGCGCCGCTCGCCCCGCAGAGCCACGGTGCGACGTGGAACGCCGGCGTCATCTCCGAGCTGCGCCTGGCCGGCCTGACCTTCTGGACGACGCAGGTTGGCGGCAACCTGCAGGTCGAACTGGGCCTGTCCCCCCTGAAGACGCCATCGACGGGACGTGAACGGCTGATCGTCACCGGCCTGGATCGGCCCGACGTGGCCACTCGCCAACGCTGGCAGGTCCGCGCCGTGCCCGAGCCCTGGCCGACCGATCCGTGGGATCCCGAGGCCTTCGGTCTCGGCCTCGCCATCAGCGGTCCGGGCAAGGAGGTCCTCGCCAGCGCCGGCTTCCACGACCAGCCCATGCGCGCCTGGGACCGCGGCGACCGTGAAGAGGTGCAGCCGTGGGGCCGGGCCGCCTTCGCCGTCCGCACCCGGGCGACCGTACCTGGACGCTGGGAGGCCAGCCTGAACGCCCGCTGGTCCAGCGGGGCCACTGCCTCGGCCGAGCTGCCGCCGCTGACCGCCAGCGGCACCGCCGGCGACGGCATCAGCCGCGTCGACGCAACCGATCCGCGCTTCTTCAGCTCTGATGGCCAGCTGGTCTGGCCGATCGGCCCGAACATCCACACGGTGTGGGACCTGCGCGGCGTCGAGCGCACCGGCTCGCGTCTGACTCCCGACCGCGGTTCGCTGTCATGGCGCGCCTGGTTCGACCGCCTGCAGGCCTCGGGGGCGACGGCCTGCGAGATCTGGCTGAGCTCCTGGAACCTCGCCCTGGAGTGGCGCGGCGACTGGTGGCCGTGGCGCGGTTTGGGCCGGATCAGCGAAGAGCGCGCCTGGCAACTCGACCGCGTGCTCGAACTCGCCGAGGAGCGCGGCATCCGCATCAACCTGGTGGTGAACAACCACGGCCAGGCCTCGCAGCGCACCGACCGCGAATGGGACAACAACCCGGCCAACCGCGCCAACGGCGGCTGGCTCGACGATGCGGCGCAGTGGTTCGACGATCCGCGCGCCCTGGCCGCGCAGGAGCGCTCGCGCCGCCACCTGGTCGCCCGCTACGCCGACAGCCCGGCGATCCTCGGCTGGAAGCTGTGGTCGGAGGTCAACCTGACCGAACTCGGATATCTGTCGGGGCAGGGAGACGCGCGCGCGCGCGAACTGATGCGCTCGTGGCACGCCAAGGCCTGCGCCCGCTGGGCCGCCCTCGACCCCTGGCGCCACCCGACCACCACGCACTGGGCTGGCAACTATCACAGCCCCGACCGCGCGGTCGCCGCCCTGCCCGGGCTCGGGTACGTCTGCATCGACGCCTACCACGGCCCCGACGGTCCGCCGGTGTGGTCGTGGCTGTGCCGCTCGACCAATGATCCTGCGAGTTCGGCGCGTGACGGACTCGCCTACCTGGCCAAGCCGATCCTGGTCACCGAGTATGGCGGCAACTGGGACGCCGCGCCCGAAGCGCTGCTGGAGGTGGCCCTGGCGGTCGGCCCGTGGGTCGCCCTGGTCAGCGGCCACGCCGGCACGCCGATGCTGTGGTGGCATGAATGGATCGACCAGGGCGCGCGCTTCGGCCAGTACCGCGCCATCGCGCGCTTCCTCGCCGGCGAGGATCTGCGCGGACCGCGCCGTCGCTGCATCGTCATCGATGCCGGTCGGAGAATCTGGGGCCGGGCCTGGGCCGGCCCGGGCAGCATGCTCGGCCATCTCATCGACGAGGACTGGGGACGCGTCGGCGGGCCTGGGCAGGAACGCCCGCCCGGTCAGGTGATCCTCGGCGAAGGCGTCGCCGCCGGTGCATTGCAGCTGGCCTGGTGGGATGCCGATACCGGGACGGAACTGTCGCGCACGCGCATCGAGCATGCGGGCGGACGGCTGACCGTGACCGCGCCGGCCTTCCGCCGGCACCTCGCCTTCAAGGCGTGGCGGTAGCGATCCCCGGCCCCTTCGGCCAGATGCCGAGGCCGACCAGCACCGCGCCCTTGGGCAGATCGAGCTGGACCAGGGCCGGCGAGCCTTCGCGCAGACCGGGCAGGCCGTGACGCAGTTCGCTGGTGCCGACCCATGAGCGGATCGCGGTCGGCGTGACGTGCAGGGCGACCTGCACCCGCGTCGAACGCGGCACTTCGCGGCGGATGGTCTGCACCGGGCGCAGATCCTCGCGCAGCGACAGCGCCAGCATGTGCGACTGGTCGATGGTCCAGGCGGCGACATGCCGCGGGTCCTCGGCCTCGCGCACTTCCAGCCGGAAGCGGTCGGCAGCGCCCGGTGGCAGGTCGACACGGCACAGCACATAGCAGCTGCCCTGGCCGTACGGTCCGATGGTCAGGGTCTGCCAGTCGTGCATCAGCAGGCCGTCGGTGCCCTGGGCGTACCAGGCGGGATTCTCGACCCGCGCCGCGACCTGCAGATCCGACTTGGCCTGATCGAACGGCAGGGCGTCAGGCCACGGCGCAGCGCCACCGAACCACGCTTCGAGGCGCGAGGATTCGAGCAGACCCCGGCCGAGCCGGTCGACGCGCATCTGCAGGTCGGTGTAGCGGTCGCCACGCTGGAAGCCGAGGTCGCGGCGCAGTTCATCGAAGGTGCGGCGCTCGTCACGGCCGAGCTGGCGGGCCTTGCGCTTCTGGATGTCATCGAGGCTGCGCTCGATGCGGTCGAGCGACGCCATCCAGGTGTTGCGCTGCTGGTCGAACAGGCGCGGGACGTAGAGCCAGGCGAGGATGCCGGCGCCGATCAGCATCGCCGCGACCGTCGCCCACACCGCCTTGGGGAAGGCGCGCAGGCAGAAGCGGATCCAGCCTTTGACCCGCACCCGGCCCCAGAAGGTAATCCATTCGCCGCGGGTGAAGCGGTCGAGGTCGGCGACGAACTCGGCCATCGACTGGTAGCGCTCCTCCATGCGGTGCGCCATCGCCTTCAGCACGATGCGCTCCAGGCCGACCGGATAGTCGGGCATGTGCTCACGCGGCCACTTCGGCTCCGAGCGTTCCGAGCGGATCGCCGCCAGGCAGCTCTCGCGGTCCTGCTTGTGCGAGTAGGGCAGCTGGCCCTGGGTGGTCATCTCGTACAGCACCACGCCGAGCGAGTAGATGTCGCTGCGGTGGTCGACGCGCTTGGCGTCGGTGGCCTGCTCGGGACTCATGTAGTCGAGCGTGCCGATGATCTGGCCGGTGCGGGTCAGGCCCTCGGAGTGTTCGGAATCCTTGGCGATGCCGAAGTCGGTGAGCAGCGGGTGCTCGATCGTGCCGAGGATGTTCTCCGGCTTGAGATCGCGATGCACCACGCCCTTGGCGTGGGCGTGGTCGAGGGCGTTGGCGATGCAGCGCACGATGTGCACCGCCTGCGGCACGGCGAGGCGGTCGTGGCGGTATTCGCGCACCGCCAGGTCCATGACCATGTAGGCGGTGTTGCGGTGGCGACCGCCGTCGAGCTCGAGCCGGCTGCCGATGCCGCCGTCATCGTTGCCGCTGTGCACCGCATGCACGGTGACGATATAGGGGTGGTCGCCCAGCTTCTGCGCCACCTCCGCCTCCTGCAGGAAGCGACGGTGGCCGCTGGTGCCGACGCGGGCGTTGCACACCTTGATGGCGAACTGGGCGTCGGGCGGGACGTGCGTGCCGAGATAGTGGGTGGCGATGCGCGCCTGCTGGTCACGCGGCAGGCTCTCGACCTCGCGCCGCACCAGGTCGCGCTGCGCCCCAGCCAGCTTCACCGTGAGCAGATGCGCGTAGTCGTATTCGGCGCCATAGACCTCGCCCATGCCGCCCTTGCCCAGGCCGCGGACCAGGCGCCACATGCCCATGGTCTCGCCGACCAGGGGGTACTCGTTGTCGGTATCCTTGCTCTTGCCCGCTTCTGCCATCGTAGCCTTCCGTTATTCATCACCCTGCGTGCCGCGCAACGGGATCGCGCCGCTGCCTGGCCTGGCCCGGCCGGCGGAAACCCCTTGGCGCTCCGGACCGCAGGTGCAGGATGCCGGGCTCGGAAGGATCCCTACATGGCTGAGTCCGTGACCGCACTGCTCGAACTGTGGTCGATCGACCAGCGCCGACGCAAGCTCTCCCTGGTGCGCGACAGCGCCACCGGAGCCGCGTCCAAGGTCGAGACCACCTGGAAGGCCGCCGAGGCCGCCGCTATTGCGGCCAAGGCCGAGGTCGACCGCCTCGATGCCCTGATCCGCCAGTACACCGCCGATGTCGAGCGCTGCGACAAGACCATCGCCGGCCTGGCGCAGAAGAAGCTCGGCGCCAAGAGCAACAAAGAGTACATGGAGATCCACAACGGGATCGAGCAGGCGCGGGCCGAGAAGACCCAGCGCGAGCAGTCGGTCAAGGAGCAGACCCTGCGCCAGGCCGACCTCGCCGCCAAGGCGCAGGGCGCGGTCGACAAGGCTGCCGCCGCCAAGGCCGATTTCGAAGCCGCCTCGGGCAAGGTCGGCGCTGCCGGTGGACCAACCGCCGACGAGCAGGACCTCGACGCCCAGGCCGCCGCAGTCAAGGCGCGCATCGACCCCGAGTTCCTCCAGGTCTACGACCGCCTGATCAAGAGCGGCCACAAGATGCCGCTGATGCGCGTCGACCCGAAGACCCGCACCACGCCGGTCGGAGCGATCCTCTCGCACAACCAGGTCGAGCAGATCCGCCAGGGCAAGCTGGTCATCGATCGCGGCAGCAACGCGATCCTCTACCTCGGATAGCCCGTGCGCCTGGTGCTGGGCATCGGCGGCGGCATCGCGGCGTACAAGGCGCCCGATCTGGTGCGCCGCCTGCGCGAACGCGGCCATGACGTGCGCTGCGTGCTGACCGCCAACGCCGGACGCTTGGTTGCCAAGGATGCCCTGGCCACGGTCAGCGGCTCGCCGGTGCGCGATACCCTGTGGCATGATGGCGGCATCGAGCACATCGACCTGCCGCGCTGGGCCGAGGGCCTGCTGGTCGCGCCGGCCACTGCCGACCTGCTCGGCAAATTCGCCCATGGCATCGCCGATGACCTGCTGACCACCCTGTTCCTCGCGCTTGAACCGCAAAAACCGGTGTGGCTGTGCCCGGCGATGAACACGGTGATGTGGGAAAAGCCGCAGGTGCAGGGGAATCTCAAGCTCCTGATCGAGCGTGGCGCCCGCACCATCGGCCCGGTCGGCGGCAACCTCGCCTGCGGCGAGAACGGCATGGGTGCGATGAGCGACCCGACGGCGATCGCTACCGCCATCGCATGATGCAGGGTCCGGGGTCCGGGGTCCGGGGTCCGGGGTCGGCGACCGCCCGGTTCTGGTTCCGCGTCCTCGGCGCCCTGGTCGTCCTGCTCGCGCCGCTCATCCTGCTCGCCATCGCGCACCGCCTGTGGATCCGGCGCAAGGCGCTGGTCGGGCTGCGCGCCAAACTCACGGGTCACGGACCGGCGCTGCCACGCAACGCGACCCTGGTGCACGGCGTGTCGCTGGGTGAAGTCATGCTGATGAAGCCGCTGCTGCCGCGACTCGGCGCCGGCCCGTTCGTGCTGACCACCAGCACCGAGACCGGCAGCGAGGGTCTGGCCAAAGCCTTCCCCGATGGCCACCGCGCCCATTGGCCGTTCGATCTGCCCTGGGCGATCAGCGCATTTCTCCGCCGCACCCGCCCAACCCGCGTCATCCTGCTGGAGGCCGAGCTATGGCCCTTGGCGCTGCTCGCCTGCCGTGCCGAAGGCATCCCGGTGACGGTGCTGAACGCGCGCATGACCGCGCGCAGCCATGCCCGCTGGCGCCGGCTGCGTCCGATCGCCCGACGGCTGGTCGGCGCGCTCGACCTCGCCATCGCCCAGGAACCGGCCTACGCCGCCCGCCTCGCCGACCTCGGTCTGCCGCGCGCGCGCGTCGCGGTCAGCGGCTCGCTCAAGGCCGACATGGTGCGGCCAGCCAATGCTGCAGCAGCAGCCGCCGAGGCGCAGCGCATCGCCCTGGCCGATGGGCCGCTGCTGCTGCTCGCTTCGACCAGCGAGCCGGAGGAACGCGCGCCGCTCGCCTCGTGGCTGCGCTGGGGCCGCGAGGCAGGCTGGCGCTGCGTCATCGTACCGCGCCATCCCGAGCGTGGCGAAGCGCTGGTCGGGTTGTGCCGAGAACTCGGAGCGAAGGCCGTCCGCACCAGCGGCCAGCGGCCAGCGGCCAGCGGCCAGCAGCCAGCCGACGTCATCATCGTCGACGAGATCGGGCGCCTCGCCCCGCTCTACGCGCTGTGCGCCGAACGCGGCGGCATCGCCGTGGTCGGCGGATCGCTCGGATCGGGTCGCGGCGGGCAGAACATGCTGGAGGCTGCCGCCGCCGGCTGCTGCACCGTGGTCGGCTGGGACACCAAGGCGCAGCCAGACCCGATGCGGCTGCTGCGCGGAGCCGCGGCAGTGGTCGAACTCACCCCAGACGGCCTCGACGCAACCTTGGCGTCTCTCGCTGGCGATCCGGCGCGACGCACCACCCTCGGCGCCGTGGCCCGTCAGGCCTGGCTCACGGGCCGCGGCGCCCTCGATCGCACGCTGCGCATCCTGCGGAACCACGAACGCCGAACGACGACCCACGAACAGGGGCAATGACCATGAACATCACCCTCGACCACGTCCTCGCCACCATCGTCGCGGTGCCCTGCATCATCGCCCTGGCCAAGGCGACCGATAACAGCGTGCGCATCATGGCTGCGCTGTGCCTGCTGTGCGCGGTCGGTGCGGTGGTTGCGCCGGTGTTCTCCACCCAGGGCATGCGCCTGGACGTCGGCAAGATCGGCTGGGTCAGCTGCGGCATCATCTCGATCATCGCTGGCGTGCGCATCGCCGACGGCGTGCTGACCACGCTGATCATCACCGGCGGGGTGCTCGGTGCCTTGCTGCAACTCGGCGTAATCGGCCGGTAGTTGACCGCCAATCCCGCTCTCTATCGTTCCATCACCATACAACGATATCACGGAGGCTCCATGTCGCGCTCGCTCTTCACCTCGGAATCCGTCTCGATGGGCCACCCCGACAAGGTCGCCGATCAGATCTCGGATGCCGTGCTCGACGCCTTCCTCGCCCAGGACCCGCGCTCGCGCGTCGCCTGCGAGACCCTGTGCACGACCGGCCAGGTCGTGGTCGCCGGCGAAGTGACGACCAAGGGCTTCGTCGACATCCAACAGGTGGTGCGCAAGACGATCAAGGAGATCGGCTACGACGTGCCCGGCATCGGCTTCGACGCCGACAGCTGCGGCGTGATGGTCGCCCTGCACAGCCAGAGCCCCGACATCGCCCAGGGCGTCAACGAGTCGAACGACCACGAGCAGGGTGCCGGCGACCAGGGCATGATGTTCGGCTTCGCCGTCGATGAGACGCCCGAACTGATGCCGCTGCCCATCGCCCTGTCGCATGCCCTGGTAGCCGAGCAGGCCAAGCTGCGCCAGAGCGGCAAGCACAAGTACCTGCGCCCCGACGCCAAGAGCCAGGTCACGGTCGAGTACGAAGGCGACCAGCCGGTGCGCATCCACACCGTCGTGGTCTCGACCCAGCACGCGCCGACGGTCAAGCAGTCGCAGATCCGCAAGGACATGATCGCGATGGCCACCCGCGTGATCAACGCCAGCTCGAAGACCAAAGTCGACAAGAAGACCGTCTTCCACATCAACCCGACCGGCAAGTTCGAGGTCGGCGGCCCGCACGGCGACTCCGGTCTGACCGGCCGCAAGATCATCGTCGACACCTACGGCGGCATGGGCCGTCACGGCGGCGGCGCCTTCTCGGGCAAGGACCCGTCGAAGGTCGACCGCAGCGCCGCCTACGCCGCCCGCTGGGTGGCCAAGAACATCGTCGCCGCCAAGCTGGCCCGCCGCTGCGAGGTGCAGGTCGCCTACGCCATCGGCGTCGCCCGCCCGGTGTCGGTCAAGGTCGACACCTTCGGCACCAGCCACGTCGGTGACGAGATCCTCTCGCAGGCCGTGCAGCAGGTCTTCGACCTGCGTCCGAAAGCGATCATCCAGGCCCTCGACCTGCTCAAGCCGATCTACCGCCAGACCGCCTACCACGGCCACTTCGGCCGCAAGGCCTTCAGCTGGGAGAAGACCGACAAGGTCGAGGCCCTCACGGCTGCGGTGAAGAAGATCACCGGCGCCGGTGCGCTGACCGCCGCGCGCTGATCCGCGGAAGATCGCGCCTGAAAACGCAGAACCCCGCCTGGATCAGGCGGGGTTCTGCTGTTCACCGGAAAGCTGATTCAGGCGCTGGCGCGTTCCCCGTGGCGCATGTTGTGGTGCGCGACCTTGTCATGCAGCTTGCGCAGCTGCGAAGCGCACTTGTCCGCGACGACGTCGATGGCGGCATAGACCGTCTCTTCGCTGTCGTGGGCGATCACATCCTTGCCGTGGGGGAGGTGCATGTCGACGTCGACACGATAGCCGTTCTTCTCACCTTGATGGATGGTTACGTGGACTTTCGTCAACGTGGCGTTGAACTTGCGCAAGCCACCCAGCTTCTCGCTGATGTAACTGCGGATCCGGTCCGACACTTCGAAGTGGACACCGGTGATCTGGATCTCAGGCATGACGGATATCTCCCGTCGGCGACCGGCCGCCCACCCTGCCGGTCTCTGTGGTGTTTGTCGCGAGGTGTGGGCGCCCTCACGGTGTTATTGTAACGACTGCGCAAGCCACCCGTCAACGGTAATCCCTGTATCTCGCTCTCACAGACGTCTCAGGCGAGCACACCTGACCGTCAACAGAAGAGCCTGTCCTGTCAGGGTTTGCAGCCGAAAGCGAAATCGTTCGCCTGGGGCTCGCGGGCGTGTTCGGCGATGAAGGCGGCGACCCGGCTGGCGGCGTCGGTCGCGCTGGCGACGAGCGCGTTCTCGGCGAAGCCGTGGCCGATCCCAGGCAGGACGTCGAGACGGCAGGATTCGCCAGTGCCGGAGATGCGCGCCTGCAGGGCCTGGGCCTGGCTCAGCGGCACGTCGCGGTCGGCATCGCCATGCATGAGGAGCACGGCCGGCAGCAGCGCCGGATCGATGTACAGCGGCGAGTGGTCGCGATGGCGGCCCATGGCGAAGCGGTCGCAGGCCGGCTGGTGCGCCGCAGCGATGCCGTGGGCGGGTTCAAGCGTGGCGAGGACTCCGCAGGCGACGACCGCGCGCACCGCCTGCCGCCGCACCAGGCGCGGCACCAGGTCGAAAGCGGCGAGCGAGCCGCTGCCGTGACCGAGCAGGGCGAGCGAGCGCCCGCCGAAGCCGAGCACGCCGGCCTCCTCAAGCGCCTTGCCGGCAGCGTCGGTGAGATCGCCGAGCACTTCATCACCGGTGCGCGCGCCATCGCCGAGCGGCCGATGGCCAAGGCTGGCGACGGCGAGGCCGTGGCTGGCGAGCAGCAGGGCGAAGCCGCGGCCGGCCTCGCAGCGTCCATCCGCCCACCAGCCGCCGCCGATGCAGCAGACCAGGGCGTTGACCGCGCCGTCAGGGACGAAGACGTCGAGGCGCTGGCGCGCATGGTTGCCGTAGGGCAGCGAGAGGGTTGCAGAGATCATGTTCACATCCGTTCGGGGGCGATGAGGCCGAGCAGGCGAAGGCCTTCGCCGATGGCGCCGCGGGCGGCGCGCACCAGCAGCAGGCGAGCGGCGGACAAGGCAGGGTCGTCGCAGAGGACTTTGGCCGAAGGGTCGCGATTGCCGGCGGTCAGCCAGGTCGAGACGGCGGCGGCGAGGCCGAGCAGGGCCTGCGCCAGCACGCTCGGCTCGTCGGTTTCTACAGCACGTTCGAGCTGCCCCTGCAGGCGGGCGATGGCCAGCAGCACGGCCTTCTCGTCGTCACGCGTCAGCAGTGCGGGGTCGCCCTGGCCACCGGTGAAGCGGCGCTCGATCGAGCACAGCCGGGCGTGGCTGAACTGGATGTACGGGCCGGTCTCGCCGTCGAAGCGCAGCGCCTCCTCGAACTTGAACTTCACATCGTTGGTGCGCGCGTTCTTGAGGTCATTGAACACCACGGCGCCGACGCCGACGGCGCGGGCGATGGCCTCGCGCTCCTCGCCGATGATCTCGGGGTTCTTCTCGGCAACGATGGCGCGGGCGCGATCGATGCCCTCCTCGAGCACTTCGCGCAGCAGCATGACCTTGCCAGCGCGGGTGCGGCCCTTGGCCCAGCCCGGCTGCAAACCCTCGGCCGGTTCGTCGTTCCACACCAGCAGGACGCCGAAGCCGATGTGGCGCAGGCGGTCCGCGTACGGCCGCTGCAGCAGCTTCGCCGCGGCGAACCACTCGTTGAAGTGCAGCGACTGCCCCAGGTCGACGACGTAGAGGGCGCGATCGAAGGCGAACTCGCGGAAACGGTCGTCGGCTGCCGCCAGATCGCGGGTCGCGTACAGCGTGCCGCCATCGGCCCGCTTCAGCAGCATCGGCTTCTTGAACTGCTTGAGGCCGTGCGCCTTGAGGTCGACGACGGTGGCGCCCTCATCGATGCTGGTCAGGCCTTTGCCTTCCAGTTCGGCCAGCACCGGTCCCATCTTGTCCTCGTAGTGGGCCTCGCCCTTCCACGAATCGAAGTCGACGCCGAGCAGCGCATAGACGCGCTTGAACTCGGCCAGCGAGGCGTCCTTGAAGATCTGCCACAGCTTGCGCGCCTCGGCGTCGCCGTCCTCGAGCGCCTTCGACCAGCGGCGGGCGTCCTCCTCGAGAGCTGCGTCGCCCTTGGCGGCCTGGCTCGAACGCACATACAGCTCATTGAGGAAGGTGACGCGGTCGGCGGCCCCCTCCAGCTGCGCCAGGGTCAGGCCCTCGCGTTTCCATCCGCTGATCAGCCGGCCGAAGGCCGTGCCCCAGTCGCCGATGAAGTTGATCCGCACCACCTTCCAGCCGGCGGCGCCATAGAGGCGGGCCAGGCTGTTGCCGATCATGGTCGAGCGGATGTGGTGGAAGGCGAGGTGCTTGGCGATGTTCGGGCTGCTGAAGTCGATGCAGGCGGTGCGCCCAGCACCGGCCTGCGAGCGCAGCGCGACGGATGGATCGGCGGCCAGCGCCGGCAGCAGCGCCTTGGCCACGCCGGCCGGGGTGAAGGTCAGGTTGAGGAACGGGCCTGCGGCGATTGCCTCGGCCAGGCCAGAGGCGTTGACCGCGGCGGCGAGTTCGGCGGCCAGCGCCGGCGGCGCCACACCCTTGGCCTTGGCCGGCTGGAAGCAGCCCAGCGCGAGGTCGGCGGAGCCGGCCTTGGGCGGGGCGAGGAGGCGGTTCAGGTCGGCGGCCGGCAGGCCGAGGCGGTCGGACAGCAGCGCCACGATCGGCGCGGTGACAAGGTCGAGCATGGAGGGCGCGCATCGTGGTGCGCGGCCTGCCCCGGCAAGCCTTGGACCCTAGCGGATCTGGCGGACGGTGCATCCGCTGAGCGTGTCGTGCGGCGACCGCCGCTGCATCAGCACCATCGGGATGGCGAGCGGCCACAACAGACCGGCGAGCAGCCAGCGCAGCAGGGCCTGGGCATACCCGGGGGCGGCTCCGTCGGCGGTACGCACCACCGCCAGACCGCAGCGTCGGTGCATCGCCGGGGCACCGCGCAGCACCGTCGGCACGACCAGGACCAGCAGCGGGCCAGCCACCGTGGCCATCGCCGCCAGCGCCGCGCCGAGCACCAGCAGCAGGCCGGCGGCAGGGCTGGCCGAAGCGGCGAGCGGGGCGGCGGCAAGGCCGGCTGAGAGGCCGTGGACGTTGAGGACCGCGCCGAGGATGGCGGGGAACCCGGCGGGACCACCGGCGCCGATACGCGGCACTCCGTCGTTGACGCCTGCTCCGGCGACCGCCAGCGCTCCCGCCAGCACCAGTACGGCGATGAACAGACCGATACCGGCGGAGCCGACTGCCGCCGCGCCATCGAGCAGGCCTGCGGACAGCCGGTCGGAAGCCGCCGGCCTGGTCGGGGTCGGCATCTCCAGCGCGCCGCTGGCCGACGGGGCGAAGGCAGCCGCCTCCAGGCTGGCGGTGGACGGGGAACGGCGCGTCGAGGGGCGCGGAGCATGCGGCTGCGGGCGCACCGCCTCCAGCGGCGAGGTGATGCTGTCGGGCATCGGCGCGGGCTGCAGCGCGGATGCCCGGGCGGGATCGGCGCCGAATTCACCCGAGCCGGACGACACGGCGGCGAAGATCGCCGGATCGATGCCGCGCCCGCCCGAGCCCGGCGGCTCGGGCACCGACACCGCCGCAAGCATCGCTTCGGTGTCACCGCGCCCGGAGGTCCGCCTGGTGGCTGGATCCTGCCCGCCCTGGGGCGCCCGCGGATGCGGCTGGGTCTCGTCGATCGAGACCATCAGCACCACCGGGCCGCACACCACCACTTGGCCGTGATGCAACTCGACCATGCCCTGGATGCGATGGCCGTCGACCAGCACGCCGTTGCGCGAACCGAGTTCCTCGACCCGCAGGGTATGGCCGCTGACGGTGAAGCGGGCGTGGGTGCGCGACAGCCGCGGGTCATCGATGCGCACGTCGCAGGTGCTGCCGCGGCCGAGGACGCTGACGCCTTGGGGCAGGACCCAGGAACCGAAGGTGCCATGAATGCGGACGGCCATTGGGGCGGGTAGCGTCGATGCCTGACGGCCGGCATCAAGCCCGGTCAGGCGGTCACGGCCTGCCGCACCGCAGCCTGAGAACCGGCGGCGACGAACAGGGTTTTCTGCGGACTGCCATGGCCCGTGGTCACGGTGCAGACGCAGCCGGTCAACTCAGCCAACAGCTCCTCGACCGCGCGATTGGCCTTGCCGCCCTCGGGTGGGGCGGCGATGCGCAGCTTGAGCCGATCGCCCAGCACGCCGGCCACGGCGCTGCGGCTGGCACCCGGCACGACTTTCAGGCGGAGTTCGACGCCGCCGGGAACCGGACGCAGCCAGCTCATGCGCCTGGGGCCCCATCGCAATGCGATGGGGCGGCCGCCGAGCGGCGGTGGGCGGATAACATGGGCGAAGCCCATCCGCCCGCGGTTTCGGAGCGGATGCGACGAAACCGAGCTGCGACAGAGGCCGTGGGGGCAGGGCCGCAGGACCGCGGGGGCGAAGCCCCCGAACTGAAGCGGAGTTCGACGCCGCCGGGAACCAGGCGCAGCCACGGCATCAGCCACCTCCCAGGGCGCGCTTGAACGAGCGCGTCTGGTTGACCACCGGCAGGAACACCACCACCTCGGTACCGATACCCGGCTCGGAGTCGATGCGCAGCACGCCCTCGTGGTCCTTGACGATGCGACCGACCACCGAGAGGCCTAGGCCGGTCCCCTGGGGCTTGGTCGACCAGAACGGGGTGAAGATGCGCTCCTGCAGATCGCGCGGGATGCCGGTCCCGGTGTCGGCCACGCCCAGACGGATGGCGTCGTGTTCGAGCGGGTTGTCCTCGCCGGCCATAGCGGCGGACAAGCGCAAGCGGCGCTGCGAGCGGTCGCGCATCGCTTCCAGAGCGTTGACCGCAAGGTTGAGCAGCACCTGACGCAACTGGTCCGGATCAGCGGTGATCGGCGGCAGGTCGTCAGGAGCATGCACGCTGGTCTCGAGACCCGGGGGGGCGTCCTGGCGCTGGCCGATGAGCAGGGCCGCCTCGTCAAGTAGCGGACGGATCTCGATCTCGCGCCGTACCGGCGGGCGCAGGCGGGACAGTTCGAGGAAGTCGCCGACGATGCGCGCCAACCGGTCGGATTCCGAGACGATCACCTGGGCGAGCTGGGCATCCTCGTCGCGGCCGCTGCGCGCCGCCACCTCGGCCAGCTCCTGGGCGCAGCCGCGCAGGCTGGTCAGCGGGTTGCGCACCTCATGCGCGATGCCGGCGGCCATCTCGCCAAGCGCCGCCAGGGCCTCGGCACGGTGCGCGCTGTCTTCGAGCAGGCGCAGGCGAGTCTCGTCGGCGACGACCAGGGTGCGGCCGATGATCTGGCCGCGCCGGCCCTTCAATTCGGTGACGCGCAGCACCAAGGCGCGACCACCTGGGCCGGTGCGCCGCTCGAGCAACGGCAGCCGCTGGGCGTCCAGCAGGTCGCGGATCGACACCGCGGCATCGCCGAGCGGGGCGCCGATGACCGGCAGCTGCGCCAGCCCGAGCAGCCTGACCGCCTCGGCGTTGACATAGGCGACATGCCCCGAGCGGTCGACCGCCAGCACGCCTTCGCCGAGCTGATCGAGCACGCCACCGGCGAAGACCCGGCTTTCCAGCATGCGCTTGGCCAGCTGGCCACCGAGGATGTCGACCAGGAACAGCGCCGCGATCTGCACCGTCAGATTGCCGAGCACTCGGCTGGGTGCGAACAGATCCGGCGCCGCCGCGATCAGCGCCGGCGGGAACGGCGAGCGCTCGCTGAGATAGAAGGCGGCCACCAGGCTGAGCAGCATGCCGGCCAGCGACGGCAGGAGGAAGCGCAGGTAGCCCGGCATGACCAGATTGGCGATCAGCACCACGGCGAAGAGCAGGACCACGCCAGGCGAGGCGACGCCTCCGGTCCAGAACAGCAGGAGGCCGATCCACACCACATCGAAGACCAGGTGCAGCGCCAGCTGCCAACGCGACCGCACCCATGGCACGCTCAGCGACAGCAAGGCGGCCAGGCCGCACACCGCGACCAGCAGGAGCCGGGCGCGTTCCAAGGCGGTGACCGCGGCCTCGCCATGCCCGGCCGCGAACAACGTGACCGTGCCGAGGCCGACGGCGAGCAGCAGCAGCCGCAGCAGCGAGAGCAGGCGGGCTTGCGCGGCGACAGCTGGGGGGACGGGGTCGAGCATGTTCGGGAGACCGTTCGATCAGGACCGCGGGCTTCAGCCCGCGAGGTGCCGACAGACGCGGGCTGAAGCCCGCGGTCCCGCCGTCATCGCTACTCCGGCCCCTTGACGCGCGCCAGGATGCCGATCTTGCCGAACTGCGCCTTCGCCGCCTCGGCCTCATCCTTCGGCACGCCCTTGAGCACCGGGATGATCATCTTCTTCGACAGCGCCTCGGCCTCGTCGGCGGGCAACTTGGCGAGTTCGCAAATCAGTGCGGCTGCCTTCTTGCGTCGATCCTCGTCAGCGATCTTGGCCAGGAATACCGAGTAGCCGCCGCTGCCGGATTCGCTGAGCTTGCGGCTGCCGCTGTTGGGGCCGGCCGGCGCGCCGCCAGACTGCTCATCGGGCAGGATCTTGTTGAGGATGCTGGTGATGTCGTCCTTGCCCGGCATGAACCCGCCCCCCTCCTCGTCGGGGAAGAGCTCGTTCAGACGGGCCATCGGATCTTCCGATGCGCCGGAGTTGCCTGGCTCGGGCGGCGGAGGCAGCGGCGTGCGGATCGCGGGCGGCGGAGGCAGCGGCGTGCGTGTGGTCAATGGACGCGGCTCGGACGGCAGGGCCGGGGTCGAGAACGGCGTGACCTCGGGCAGCGTGCTGCCCTTGAATTCGGCCTTGGTCGGCGGCTTGCCTTCGATGGCGGCGAGCAGCAGGTCGATCAAGCGGGCCTGGCCGCCGGGGATGGGTAGCGGCACCTGCAGGTCACCGACCCATTCCGACAGTTCGCGCTTGAACACCTGCGGCCGCCGCGGCCAGTCGATCTTCGGCAGGTCGCCTGGAGGGCCGCCGTACAGTTCGATCTGCGTCCCGAGCGTGGCGAGGCTGTGCACCAGCAGGTGCATGGCCGCCGCCTCCTCACGACCGAGGCCGGTAAGCAGCACGATCGGGCACGATGCGACGATCTGCTGCGTGGTGTGCTCCTTGAGGGAGAACAGCTTGCCGATGAACACGGCCGCGCTTTCGCGGTGGCTCTCGGGGCAGGCACGCAGGATGAGGGTGTAATCGGAGGACATTGCCGCAGGCGCCCAGCATTCTCCTCGGCCCGGACCTGTCAACGCGAGCGACCGTCGTCTCGGACCGGGCGGCGCAACCAGGCGACCAGCCGTCCCTGCACGTCTTCAGGGCCTCCGAGGCCGGGCCAGGAGCCATCCCACATCAGACCTGCCGTCCCCGCCATTTCCGCCAATTCGCTGCTTTCGTGCAGCCGGACGCTCTCCTCCCAGCGCACCGCGCGGCCGTCTGGCGGCACCGCTTCCACATCCTTCTCGATGCGCGCCCCGTTCAGCCGGCGGCGCTCGGACACCCGCCAGCCGCCGGTCGTGACCCGCTCGCTGGACGGGACCAGGCCACGACGCACCGCCGCGGGCTCCGGAAGATCGAGGACCAGCCACCCGCCCGGGGCGAGCAGTCCGCCGAGCGCCGCCAGGCAGGCGGCGTTGCCCGCATCATCGAAGTAGCCGAAGGCGGTGAACAGGCAGAGCACTGCACCGCAGCCGCTGGCGAGGGGCGGGGCGCGCAGGTCGCCGCGAGCCAGCCGTCCGGCGCAAGGCGGGCGGCTCATCGCCACCGCCAGCAGTTCAGATGACAGGTCGAAGCCCACTGCAGTCACGCCCGCTGCCCGCAAGGCGGCGAGATGGCGGCCTGCACCGCAGCCGGCATCGACCACCGGCCCGGGAGCATCGCGCAGCCGTGGCAGCAGGCCGGCGACCTCGGCCGTGGCCTGGGTGTCGCTGCGATGGCTATAGACCTCGAGATAGGCGGCGCGGAAGGCCTCCGACCACCAGCCGTCCTTCATGGGTCGAGCGGCAGCAGGTCGTCGAGGCGGGTCAGTACGCGCTGCGCCCCGGCGCGCTGCAGGTCGGCGGCGCCGAAGTGCCCGGCCAGGGCGGCCACCCGGCAGCCGGCGGTGCGGCCGGCGGCGATGCCGCTGGGGCTGTCCTCGACCACCAGGCAACTCTCTGCCGGCAAGGCCAGGCGCTGCATCGCCAGCAGGTATGGTTCAGGATGCGGCTTGTGCCGCACGGTGTCCTCGCGGCAGACGCGCAAGGCGAGCCGTTGGCCAAGGCCCGCGGCTTCGAGCGCCTCCTCGGCCAGCTCGCGTTCCGAGGAGGTGACGATCAGGCAGGTGATGCCGAGGCGCCAGGCGTGGTCGAGCAGCTCCTGCCCGCCGGGGTGCAGCCGCACCCCCTGCTGGCGATAGATCGCGATGAGGACGCGCGTCTTCTCCGCCACCCAGGCGACGGGATCGCCCTGCTTGCCCTGCGCCGTCATCAGGTCGCGGTAGAAGGTGACATCGCCCTTGCCGATGTTGCCGACCAGCTGCGCCTCGCTGGGAGCGATCCCGACGCTGGCCAGGAAGCGGCGGTGCGCTTCGAAATGCAGTGGCTCGGTGTCGAGGAGGGTTCCATCCATATCGAGGAGCAGTGCTGCCGGCATGGCACGAGTGGAAGACGCTCCGCCGCACGATCAACTACGTGCCGTGCCACACCGCCTCACCCTGGTCGGCTACCGCGCCTCGGGCAAGTCGACGGTCGGCCGGCTCGCTGCCGCCCGCCTCGGCTGGCCGTTCATCGACGCCGACACCGCGGTCGAAGAGGACCTCGGCCAACCGATCCGCGCGTTTTTCGCCGCCCAAGGTGAACCCGCCTTCCGCGCCGCCGAGTCCACGACCCTGCAGCGCCTCCTCGCCGGCAATGCCTGCCTGGTACTGGCGACTGGTGGCGGCGCCGTGCTGAGCGAGGCGAACCGCGCCCTCCTTGCCGCCCGCGGCGGCCTGGTCGCCTACCTGCACGCCCCGGCCGAGGTGCTGCAGGCGCGCCTGCGCCACAATGCCGGCGGACGCCCCAGCCTGACCGGCGGCACGGTCTCCGATGAGGTGCCCGCAATCCTCGCCGTGCGGGATCCGCTCTACCGCGCCGTCGCCAACGCCGTGATCGACGCCACCCGCGGCACGACCGCCGTCGCCGACGAACTGCATCGGCTGGTCGCCAACGCCGAACCACGAACGACGAACCACGAACCGGGGCAATGAATGTACGACTTCCTGCGCGGCTCGGTCGCCGCCCTCGACACCTCCGGCCGCCTCTCCCTCGACGTCGGCGGCGTCGGCTACCTCCTGCGCATCTCCGAGCAGACCCGCCGGCGCATCCCGCTCGATGGCAGCGCGGTCACCGTGCATGTCCGCCTGGTGGTGCGCGAGGATGACCTGCTGCTCTTCGGCTTCGCCGATCCCGCCGAACGCGCCGCCTTCGACCTGCTCACCGGCGTGCAGCAGGTCGGGCCGAACGTCGCATTGGCCATCCTCTCCGCGCTCGGCACCGACGAACTGCGCCGCATCCTGCTGACCCGCGACGCCAAGGCATTGCGCGAGGTGAAGGGCGTCGGGCCCAAGCTGGCCGAGCGTCTGGTCGTCGAGCTCGCCGACCGCGTCGAACGCATTCCCGCCAGCCTGAGCGCCGCCGGCGCCAGCGCCCCGCTGCGCGCAGTCGAGGAGGCGCAGCGCGCCCTGGTCGTGCTCGGATTCGGCGGCAAGGAGGCCGGTGACGCCTTGGCCACGGTCGCGGTCGCCGGCAAGCCGGCTGAGGAACTGGTGCGCCTCGCCTTGGCCAGGCTCAGGTAGCCCGGCGCGGCGTCCGCGAAGTGACCGGCGACAGCTCGTCCGGACCGGCGGCTGCCGCAGCAATGCCGCTGCACTCGCGCGCCCCGACCTGATCCATCATCGCGTAGAAGGTGCCTCGCGAGAGGCCAGCGGCCCGTGCTGCGTTGGTAATCATGCCATGGCGCTTGAGCAGCGAACGCAACCAGCGGCGCTTGAAGGTCGCCTTGGCCGCCAAATAGTCGTCGTCCCAGTCCTCGTCACGCGCCACCATCTCGGCCTGCCAGGCCAAGGCGATGACGCGGCCGACCAGGGTGACCACGTCGGCGGCGCGCTGCACTGGGCCGTCCGCGATCCGACAGACCATGATCATCTCAGGCAGCACTGCCACGGTGATGCGATCCCCTTCGACCAGCGGCCCGAGACCGGGCGGCAGGGACTCCGGCTGGTTGGGCGTGCGCATCCCGGGTTCATGATCAGACGCGATGAGCCGGCCGCCCTGGAACAGCCACATGCCGCGCGCCGGGACGCTGTTGCGCATGGCGGCGAGGAAGCGGCGCATCAGTTCTGCGGGCTCCAATCCACGGCCGCACAGGAAGGTCAGGCGGACCAAGCCCTCGTAGGTACTGCGTCCGACCGATTCTTCGTCTGATGGCATTTCCGGATGATGTCGCAAGCAGACGTCGGCTCAACCCTCAGGAGCGCGGCGGCGGAACCCTGCCAGGATCACACCCGCTCATCGATCGAGTAGGCCACCTCGCCGTGCTGGTGCAGATCCAGCCCGGCAGCCTCGACCCGTTCCTCGACCCGCAGGCCGACCATGGCCTTGACCAGGAGGCAGCACAGGGCGGTACCACCGCCGGCCCACAGCACGGTGACCAGCACGGCCTTGGCCTGCTGGGCGAACTGGGCCCCGGCAGCGACATCGGTGGTGCCGCCGAAGGCCTTCACCCCGAAGAAGCCGAGCAGGAGGGTGCCGACCAGGCCGGCGACGCCGTGCACGCCGAACACATCGAGGGAATCGTCGTAGCCGCCCTTGCGCTTCACCCAGGTGACGCCGAGGTAGCAGCAGCCGGTGGCGACCAGGGCGAGCACGGCGGCACCGAGCGGCGAGACGTAGCCGGCAGCCGGGGTGATCGCGACCAGGCCGGCGAGCGAACCGGTGACGGCACCGAGCACGCTCGGCTTGCCGAAGCGGATCCATTCGATCGCCATCCAGGCGCAGGTCGCCACCGCCGCGGCGAGGTGGGTGTTGAGCATGGCCATGCCGGCCGCGGCGTTCGCCGCCACCGCGCTGCCGGCGTTGAAGCCGAACCAGCCGACCCACAGCATGCCTCCGCCGACCACCGCCAGGACGATGGAATGCGGCAGGATCTGGTGCTGGGGGTAGCCATTGCGCCGGCCGACGAAGAGGGCGGCGACCAAGCCGCTGATGCCCGAGTTGATCTCGACCGCGCAACCACCGGCGTAGTCGAGCGTGCCGTAGAGGAACGAGCCCGGACCGCTCCACACCATGTGGCAGATCGGCGCGTACACGACCAGCGACCACACCACGGTGAAGAGGATGACGAAGCTGAACTTGACCCGTTCGACGAAGGCCGAGATGACCAGCGCCGGGGTGATGATGGCGAAGGTCATCTGGAACATGCAGTAGACCGACTCGGGGATGGTCGGGGCGTTGGGATGCACGCCGTCGCCCGTCATGCCGCTGAGGCCGAGGCGGGCGAAGCCGCCGATGAAGGCCAGCAGACCGCTTTGCGTCTCAGCTGTACCGCGATCGAAGGCCAGCGAGTAGCCGACCAGGATCCACAGCACGCTGACCACCGCGGTGATGGCGAAACACTGCATGAACACGGTCAGCGCGTTCTTCGCCCGCACCAGGCCGGCATAGAGCAGCGACAGTCCGGGGATGGTCATGAACAGGACCAGGGCGGTCGAGACCATGACCCAGGCGGTGTCGCCACTGTTGATCATGGGAACGGGGGTCGCATCCATATGTCGCCTCCTGCAGCAGTCGCGGGGAAGGGCGCATATGTATGCAACACCTTCCACATCGGCAATGCGTCAGGAGGACAGGGCGCCGATCATTTTTCGATCAAACGGTCATTCACGATGCCCGATTGCCATCTTCAAGCATGCGGCGTGCCGGCTGGCAGGATGACGGTGAAGGTCGTCCCCCGCCCCAGCGCACTTTCAACCTCGATACGTCCACCGTGCGCCTCGACCATGGCCATGGAGACGCTGAGCCCGAGTCCGCTGCCGGACGGACCGCCTCCGTGCCGTTTGGTGGTGAAGAACGGTCTGAATATCTGTTCACGCACCGCATCGGACATGCCCGTTCCGCTGTCGGTCACGACCACCTGCACGGTTCCCGATGCACTGTGCGTCGCCACCCGCAACCGTTTCACCGCCGCCGAGCACATGGCATGGCTGGCATTGATCAGCAGGTTCATCATGACCTGCCCGAGCTGATACGGATCGCCGGAAATCTCAGGCACCGCCTGCAGATCCCGTTCAACCACCACGCCATCCGCCTCAAGCGACCGTTGCACCAGTTCGATGGTCTCTGCCGCCAGATGGTCCAGCCGCACCGGCTGGCGCTCGTCGGTTCCGGGGCGGGCGAAATGCAGCAGCGAGCGGGTCAGTCCGGAAGCCCTGGACAAGGCGGTCTCGGCGCCATCCAACCGCTTGCGCAGCCCGTCATTGCCCTGCGCGTGCTCCTTCGCCCGTTCGAGGTTGCCGATGATGACGGCATGCAGGTTGTTGAATTCATGGGCCAAGCCGCTGGCCAGCATGCCGACCATGGAAACGCGCTCCTGCTCGGCGAGGCGGCGTAGCGCCGCCTCGCGTTCAGCCGCGAGCGCCTGCTCGCGGCGCAGGGCGCGGCGCACCAGCAGCAGCAGCAGGCAGGCCGTGACCAGGACGAAGAACAGCCCTTTGCCGTACTCGAAGGCCGAACGCAGGGCGGGATCGGCGATGTTGACATCGACCAGCCATCCGCTGAGCAGGATCCACGCCGTGGCGAAGACGGCATAGGTT
>JALHRW010000035.1 GCA_022841245.1 Planctomycetota bacterium | reverse complement strand
GGCGTCGCGGTGCAGGACGGCGGCGATGCCGAGGCCTCGCGCTTCACCATCCGTGCGAGCCGTGGCGACGGCAGCGCCCTCGGCGCCACCGCGCGGGTCGACCACGCCGGCAACCTGGAGCTGGGCCGATGATCGAGTCCTACTACCGCGACGAACTGCGTTGGCTGCACGAGTCCGGCCGCACCTTCGCCCGCGCCCATCCCGACGCGGCGCGCTGGCTGGCCGAGCCCGGCTCCGACCCGGATGTCGAACGGCTGCTGGAAGGCGTCGCCTTCCTCTCGGCCCGCTTGCGTCAGCGTGCGACCTCGGTCGATGACGAGGTCGCCCAGGGCCTGTGCGCCGCCCTGCTGCCGACCGCGCTGCGGCCGCTGCCGGCGCTCGCGGTGGTGCGCTTCAGCGGGCAGCGCGATGTGCGCGAATGCGAGCGGGTGCCGGCCGGCACGCCGCTCGACAGCGTGGCGGTCGATGGCGAGCCCTGCCGCTTCCACCTCGCCTGGGAGGCCCAGGTGCCGCCGGTGACGGTCAGCGCCATCGAGCTGCATCCCGGAGATTTCCCGCGCCTGGAGGTGCATCTGGCGCTGACGCCCGGCGCGGCTCCCACGCGCCTGGGTCCGCAGCTGCGCCTGCACGCCTGCGGCGAAGCGCCGCTCGCCCGCGCCCTGATCCGTGCCCTGGCCAGCCCGCGTTCGCTGCAGGCGGTGACGGCTGGTGGTCGCATCGTCCCGCTGACGTCGGCCTGGTACGGTCCCGGCGTGGCGCCGCCGGTGCTGCCGGGCGACACCGGCCTCGCCCGCGGCCATGCCATCCTCGCCGAGGCCCTGGCCTGGCCCGAGCTGTCGCGCTTCGTCGAGGTCAGCGGCCCTGTCGGCTTCGGTGTCGAGGCCGGTGAACGCGGCCTGCGCCTGGTCGCCGAGCTCGACCGCCTGCCGAGCGAGTTGCGTGGCGCCGGCCCCGACGACCTGCTGCTGGGGTGCGCGCCGGCGATCAACCTGTGGTCCGCCGAGGCCGATCCGTTGCTGGTCGATGGCACCTGGCGTGAACGCGAGCTGATCGTCGGCGGCCGTTCCGGCGCCGAGGTGTGGGCGGTGCGTGGTGTGCGCGGTTCCGGCCAGGGACGTCCTGCACGGGTCTGGCCGCAGGCGGCTGCCGCCGTGGCAGGGGGGCCGTGCTGGCAGGAGCTGCGCCGGCCAGCTGGCGTGCAGCTGGCGATCGGACCGCTCGATCGCGAAGCCGAGCGCGAGGTGCTGGCGATCGACGTCCTCGCCCACGATGCCCAGCGCTGCCTCCGCCTGGGCGCTGGCGATCTGCGCGTGCCGACCATCGCGGTACCGGGATCGCTCGCATTCCGCAACCTGGCGCCACCGGCGCGGGCGCTGGAGGCGCCGCAGGGAGCCGGACGGGTGCAGCAGATCGCGCGCCGCCTGCGTCTCGCCGCCACCGGCGTGCGCAGCGCCGACGATCTGCGCCAGCTCCTCGACCTCCATGACCGTCGCGGCGAGGCGGAGGCGGCCGGACGCAGCGGCCACCTGCGCCTGGCGGGTGCCGTGCTGGACCTGGTCCAGCAGCACGCTGCGGTGCCGCTCGGCGCCACCGCAGCCCGCGCCTGGATCAGCGAACTGGAACTCGACGAGCAGCGTCTTGGCGGCGCCGCCGGAGCCTGGCTGCTCGGCAGTGTGCTCGAACGGGCACTCGCCACCCTCGCCCCGCTCGGCACGGTCACCGCGCTGCGTGTCCGCTGTCGTACCAGCGGCGAACAGCTCTCCTGGCCGGCGCGCTGCGCCGGAGCGACGGCATGACGGCTTGGCTGACCCAGGCGGTGCTGGCAGAACCGCGGCGATTTCCGCTGCTGCGTGCGGTCGAGGCCCTGCCGCAAGCGCGCCTGGCCGGTCCGCGTTCGCTGGCGGTCGCCCCTCATGAGATCATCGCGGCGGATCCCGATGTGCTGCGCACTGCGGTGCTTGGCCTGGCCGGGCCGAGTTCGCCGCTGACCGCCGGTCTAGCCCAGGAGCTTGCCTGCCTACCTGAGGACAGCGCCGCAGCCGGCCTCATCGCCGCGCTCGAGGAACGTCTACTGCACCAATTGGTGCGCATCGTTCGCCGCCGCGCCGTCGACGATACGGCTGCGCATGGTGCACTGCTCGATCAGCTTGCCGGTCCGTTGGGCGAGGACGAGCGCGGGCTGGCCGGCAGGCTGTGCGACGGTCGCACGGCCGACGCCCTGGCGCAGCGCCTTGCGGCTATCGCCAGCTGCGCAGTCGACATCACCGCCGGCACGGGTGGCGAACTGCCGGTCGGCCCCGGAGCCGGCGGCACGCTCGGTCGACAGCACCTGGGGTCCGGGCAGATCCTCGGCGACACCGTCAGCGCTGCCGAGTTCGGCTGCCGCATCGTCCTGGGACCGGTCGCTCAGGAGCATGCTGCGCGTCTGCGTCCTGGCGGCACCGACCACGCGCGGCTGCTCCTGGCACTTGAACGCGGTGTACCGCCGTGCCTGCGCTGGCGCCTCGAACTGCTGGTCTGCAGCGCCCCGGCCGAACCGCTTGGCGTGCAGGCTCTGGGACTCGATCTGCGGCTGTCAGGCGCACCGCCGGACGTCGAACGCGAACTGCTTGCCAGCGGCTGAGCTTCAGAGCGTCTCGTATTTCCGCGCCGCAATCTCCATGCGTCCAGCTTCAAGCATCTCCATCGCAGCTGCGGTGTCGTCGGGGTGCGCATCACACCACTGCGCGTAGGCTGCTTTGGCCTGACGCAGCAGGGCTGCAGCCTGGTGATAGAGGCTATTGCGCTGGTCGGTGGCCGGCATGCCCTGGGCCTGGAAGTAGGGTTTGCTGCCGTCGGCGCACAGCTGGCGGGCGCGAGCGAGGTCCGGTGGTGCCGCAGCAGCGACAGGAGCAGCCGGCGCAGCAGCGGCCGGGATGCCCGGTGCCGGCTCGCGTGCGGCGGTCAGGAGCTCGGCGGTCCGTCCGTCGTAGTATAGCCGCGCCAGCCTGCCCTGCCTGGTGTCGGCGTAGTGCTGATCGATCTGGTTCATGAATATGGCCGCCTGCTGCTTGCTGCCGTTCTTCATGTGGCCGACCATGGCGCCGAACAGCGCGCCGGCGTTCCCTTCGCGGATCGTGGTTGCCAGGTCCGGATCGAGGCGGAATGCGCGGTCGAGCAGGGCGGTGACCCGGGCGTCGAGGCGGTTGCGGTAAGCGAATTTCCCGGCCTCGTACCAGGCGTTGGGGTCGTCGCGCATCTCGGCATCGCCGTTGATCCGCGCCAGGGTGCGGTCGAGCTGGTGCCCGAGTTGCGTCGCCAGGGCCTGCTGGTCGACGCGGATCAGCCGGCTCGGGGGCACGATGTGCATCTTGTTGAAGCTGCTGCCGGTCTTCACCAGGAAGAAGCCGGGGCTGCCCGAGGCCCGTACACCCTCGGTCCAGCCGAGTGGATCTTCGAGCACCGCCACCAGCGGATCCTCGAATGAGACGAGCGGTACGAGCAGCTCTGTCCGGCCGTTGTCATCCCGCTCCAGCAGCGACGGGTGCGTTTCCCAGTTGCGGTGGAGCTCATCGCGATGGTCCAGTTCCTTGAACAGCCGCTTCAACGCCACCGCCCCGCGGGCGACGCTATCGGCACGCTGGGCGATGGCTGGTCGGCAGGGTCGTCCGGCCATGCGACCGGCTTGGCTGGCGGCGCGGTCCCAGTCCATCGCGGCGTAGTGGCGTTCAGCCTCGGCGAGCAGCTCGACCGCCGTGGTGTCATCAGTCAGGACGGGGGTCGGGCTGCCGCGTGGAGGCGGTTCCGGGGCAGGCTTGGCGATCGAGGCCGTCGCTACCGGTCCTGTCGACCAGTCCGTATGCGGCTCGCGTTCCGCCAGGTCGCCGCCGACGCTGCCGATAGCGATCGGAACGTCACCCAGGGGCGGTTGCGCTGGCGTTGTGCTGGACAGCAGGCGCCGAGGCAGGTCCGGGACGGACAGCCACACCGCCGCCATCGCCACGACCAGGAGCGCCACTCCGAGCAGCGGCCAGGGACGGCGGCGTACGACCGGGGGGCTGGCGATGGCGTCGCTCATGCGTGGCTCCACAGGTTGCAGGGCCAACGCAGTCCCCGGCCAGCGGTTCACACTTCCAGGGCTGGGCCAACGATCAATCGTGCGGCAGGATGTGGGCCCGTCCTTGCCGCCAGGTCCAGGTCGGGGGCGTGGTCATGCCCTTCGGATGGATCCGTGCGAGGTGCGTATCCAGCGGCAGCCGTGCCAGCAGCGCAGCGACTCTGGCTTCGTCCGACAGGGTGCCGGGATTTCCAGTCGGCAGCGGCACCAGCAGGGTCGCCTGGCTGTCGTCGCCCTCGCTCCAGTCGATCAGTTCGGTGAAGATGCGCAGCGCTCGGCCGCCGCACGCCGGGCAGCGCACCAGGTTGACGCCGAGGTGGCTCTCGTCGATGCAGTTCCGTTCCTGCCGCCAGGCCGCGGCATCATGCTCGGCATCGCCGGAGCGGCAGGACGGGCAGGCCTCGCCCATGGCTACGGCTTGGCGCAGCCGTACTTGCCGTGGTACTTCGCCTTGCCGACCGCCAGGGCGGCTTCGAGCGGCAAGCGGTGCAGCCAGATGTCGCTATCCACCTTGAGGTCCGCCGCCTGCAGCGGCAGGCCGAGGATCGCGCGCAGCGCGTTGGCCCTGCTGTCATCGGCCTTCACCCCGGCCTCGGCCGCGTTGCGGTTGATCACCGTGCGTGCGGCGTAGCGCTCGACCCAGTCGGTCGGCATGCTGGCGACGAGCGCGGTGTCGACGTTGCCGCCGCTCTCGCGCGCCAGGTTCTGCGGCGTGTCGGCCAGGTCCTTGAAGTCGATCGCGGTGCTGAACTCCAGATAGGCGCACTTGCCGCCGAGATTGAGGCAGTTGTCCTTCAGCAGCACGTCCTTGCTGCGCTTGGCGTTGTTGACCAGGGCGATGTCGGCGCTGGCGATCGCATTGCCGCTGACCTTGGCGGTGATGTCGGTGTCGAACTGGATGCCGTTGCCGCCGATCTCGCCGTAGGCATCGTACTTCCATACGTAGAGGACGGTGTTGTCGCTGACGGTGAAGGCCGGGAGATCCTTGCCATCCTTGGGGTGGAAGGTGCTGAGGCAGTCGATGCCGTTGCCGGTGACGTTGACCACCAGGTTGTTGCGGATGGTCATCACGCTCTTGGCGTAGCCCCAGGCGGAGATCGCGCCCTGGGTCGGGGCGCTGTTGACCACGGCGCAGTTCTGCACCGTCACCGCGCAGGTGGCCAGGGCGGAGGCCGGGGCGACGACGCGGATCGCGCCGCGTTCCGGGGTCGGCATCTCGCCGGCGGCGGGGTTGGCCTTGCGTTCGATCTTCGATTCCTTGCCGCTGTAGCGGTTGCGTGCGCCGTCATCGACGATCACGCCGTCGACCAGGATGGTGAACTCGCCCCGTTCCTTGAACTTCTGGCAGTCGATCGCCAGGCGCGGGCCGGCATCGAAGTTCTTCGCCTTGTTGTCGCCGCTGAGCACGGTGCGGTGCGCGCCCCACGGATCGCGCTTGGCGAAGTCGGGGCTGTAGCCGCCGATGATGCGCACCGGAACGGTGATCATGTCGGCGCCGCTATCGGCGCGCCCGGTGTAGACGCCTTCCGCGATGTGCACGGTGTCGCCCGGCTTGAGCATCTGGATCAGGTTGCCGAGATCCTTCGCCGGCTCCTCCTTGGTTGCAGCCTTGCCTTTGCCGGTCGCGGCGCAGACGTAGAACTCAGCGGACTGGGCCGAAGCGACGGCGAGCAGCGTGGTGGCAAGGAGGGGGGCGAAATGCATGCGTGTGCTCCGATGGAGGGACGGGATACTCCCTGTACCATGCGCCGTCCGCCCTCGCCCGCAAGGACGGGCGGACGAGGATCGCAGGGGCCCAGTGCCGGCGACGGCGATTCCCTGTTTGATGTAGCGGTCACACGGGTTATCTCTGCATTAATCAATGGCAGACTCCGGCATCGACCCCTCTTCGCTGGCCTACGCCGCGCGTCAGGGAGAGCTCTGCGCCCGGATTCGCTGGAGCGCATGGCAGATCGCCGTCGCCTGCCTGGTGCCCGCTCTGGTGCTGGCCGCGCTACTGCGCGCGCCTGAAGCCGCTTGGATGGTCGGCAGCCTGGCGGTCGCCGCCCTCACCGCAGCTACGGTCGGCCTGCGCCTCGTCGCCATGCTGCTGGCGGCGCAGCGTGATCCGACCCTGCGCATCGAGGCAGCGGAACTTGCAGCCCTCGATCGCGCCACGCTGCCGCGCTACAGCATCCTCGTCCCGCTCTACCGCGAGCCCGAGGTCGTGCCGCACCTGCTCGCCGCCCTGGAAGCGCTCGACTACCCGCGCGAGCGACTCGACGTGCAGATCCTGGTCGAGCCGGATGACGCGGTGACGCGCGAAGCGCTGGCCGCACATGCCTTGCCGACGTGGATGCGCATCACGGTGGCGCCGGAAGGCCTGCCGCGCACCAAGCCGCGCGCCTGCAACGCCGGGCTGGCCGCCGCCGATGGCGACCTGCTGGTGATCTTCGACGCCGAGGACCGCCCCGAGCCCGATCAGCTGCTCAAGGCTGCGGCGGCCTACAGCCGACTTGGCAGTGACGTGGTCTGCCTGCAGTGCCGCCTCGACCACTACAATTCGCAGCAGAGCCTGGCGACGCGCTGGGCCACCATCGATTACCTGGTGTGGTTCCGTCTGGTGCTGCCCGGACTCCAGCGCCTGGGAGCGCCACTGCCCCTCGGCGGCACCTCCAACCACTTCCGCCTGCCGGCCCTGCGCGAGCTGGGCGGCTGGGATCCGTTCAACGTCACCGAGGATGCCGATCTCGGCCTGCGCATCGCCCGGCGCGGCTGGCGCACCTGCATGCTCGCCTCGACCACCTGGGAGGAGGCGGTCGCGACGATGCCGGCCTGGGTGCGCCAGCGCTCGCGCTGGATCAAGGGCCACCTGCAGACCTGGATGGTGCATTCGCGCTGTGGCGCTCTGCGTGCCTTCGGCCTGCGCGGCTACGTCCTCATGGCCCTCGCCACCATCGGCGTGATGGCGACCCTGCTGATCAATCCGCTGGCCTGGACGGTGGTGCTGCTGTGGCTGGCGATCGGCTGGAGCATCGTCGACGCGCATGACCCGTGGTCGGTGGCCGGGCTGGCGGTCGGTGCCGGCGGGCTGCTCGCCAATGTCCTGCTGATCGGCATCTCCGTCGCGGCCTGCCTGGGCCTGCGCCGTCGCGATCTGCTGCCTGCAGCGGTGCAGATGCCGTGCGCCTGGGTCCTGCAGAGCCTTGCGGCGTGGCGTGCCGCTTGGGAGTTCGTCGCCCGGCCATTCCACTGGGAGAAGACCCGGCACGGGCAGGCGGTGGCGGATGCGACGGTTGGTTGGCGTCCGCGCGCCTTCGTCCCGTTGGTTGGTGCGGCGGCTTTGGCGGTCGCCGTCCTGCTGCTGGCCGGAATGCGCATCCGCGACGACATCCAACGCCAGGATGGGCTGCCGGTACCGGTGCAGCTGCCGCTGCTGTTCGTTGACGCAGCCACCACCGCCACTGCCCTGGTCGCGGCGGACAATCCGCATCGGCCGCCGGCGTGGCAGGTCGTTTCTTCGCCCGATGCACCCGCCTGCCCGGTGGCGATCCCGGCGCTGCGCGCGGTAGCCGACTTCCCGGCCGCGACGCTGGAGCTGACCAGCCGCGCGCCACGTGATCTCGGCGGGGCGGCTGCGCTGGCCTGCGACGTCCTGGTCGACGCCGAGGCGCCACGCGACCTGCGCATGACCGTGCATTGGCGCGACGAGGACGGACGTTGGTTCCAGCGGCTCTCCCCGCAGCGGCTGATGCCTGGCGCTTGGACCCGGCTGGAGTTCGCGCTGCATCAGCCCGGCCTATGGCAGGGGCTCGACCACGCCCGCGCCTGGCATCCGGATCTGCTGCGGCGTGTGGTTGAACTCGGGCTCACCTTCCACGGCCCACAGCCCTACCGCGGGCCGCTCACCGTAGCCAACCTGCGTACCGTGCCGGTGGACGCGCCGCCCGCGGCGGTCTGCACCGTGCTGCGAGCTCCGCCCGATCGTCTGCCGGTGATGCAGCGCTGGAGGCTCGACGTCGATCTCGGGCGCTCGTGGTCGAATCCCTTCGATCCGGACGAGGTCGCCGTCGATGTCGAGTTCACCACCCCGACCGGGACGGTCGAACGCGTCCCGGCCTTCTACTTCCAGGACCATACGCGCAGCCTGGTGGACGGGCAGGAACGCATCGAGGCCTTGGGCGCACCATGCTGGCGCGCCGATTATCGGGCACGGCAGCCGGGCCGGCATACGTGGCGGCTGCTGTTGTCGGAACAGCAAGCCTCGGCTTCGCCGCTCGCGCAGGGCTCTTTCACCGCCATCCCTGCCGCGGCAGCCGGATACCTGCGGCGCAGCGCCTTGCGGCCGGAGCTGCTGGCGCGCGACGATGGCAGCTTCGCCTATCCGATCGGCCACAATCTGGTGCAGTCGGTCGACAAGCAGCAGCCCTTCCGCTATCCCTTCGCCGTGCCGCCCGACCAGGGCACCTACACCTACGACCGCTATTTCACGCGCATGGCCGGAGCGGGGATGAACCTCGCCCGGCTGTGGATGACGCCATGGAGCTTCGGTCTGGAAGGCCATCCGCAGTGGCGCGGTTTCCATGGTCTCGGGCGCTACAGCCTGGCCAACGCCTGGCGGCTCGACCACGTCTTCGACGAGGCCGGACGCCGGGGCATCGACATCCTGCTGACCGTTTCGCACCAGTCGGAATTCTGCTTGGATTTCGGTAGCATGGCGTGGGCCGACAGCGCGTTGAATCAGCGCAATGGCGGCTTCATGCGCACGGCGGACGCCTTCTTCACCGAACCGCGCGTGCTCGATGCCTATCGCAAGCGCATGCGCTATCTCGTCGCACGCTGGGGCGACCGCACCAATCTGGCGGCGTGGGAGATCTTCGGCGAGGCCAACCTCCTGCCATCCTACGATCCCGCTGCCTGCGCGGTGTGGCACCAGGCGATCATCGACCAGCTGCGTGCCACGGACATCTACCGCCATCTCGTGTTCACCCACACCCACAACTGGCAGGAGGGCTACGGACTGTGGGCCCTGCCCGGCATCGACTGCGTGCAGGGCAATGGCTACATCCGCCCGCCGAACCGCAGTCCCAACCATGTGCGCAACTTCGACCGCTACCTCGCCGAGGTCGAGCGCTTCGCCAAGCCGGTGCTGGTCGCCGAGTATGGCGGTCGCTCGGAGCTTGGCGCGCCCTCGGCTGACTACCTCGAGGCGCAACTGCACAGCGGGCTGTGGGCCTCGCTGGTGCGACCCTTCGCCGGTGCTGCGCTGCATTGGTGGTGGAACTTCACCGACGGGGCAGATCTCTACGGCCACTATCGCGGCCTGAGCCGCTTCGCTGCCGGCATCGACCGCTTGGCGCGCGACTACCGCCCGGTCGATCCCCAACTGCGCCCGGCCGCCGGGCTGTCGGTCGCAGGCATGCAGGCGGCCGACGCCGGTTTCTACTGGATCCATGATGCGGACTGCTTCGAGAACTGGGCCGGGCTGTCCGAGCGCTCCGGTGCGGCGCTGGCCGTTGTCGGCCTGCGCCCCGGCCGCTATCGCGTGGAATTCTGGGATACCATGGCTGGGACCATCTCCGAGCAGCGTGAGATCGAAGTCGGTGATGAGACGCTCATTCCGCTGCCGGCGGTGACCAGGGACCTGGCGGTGAAGATACTGCCGCTGCAGTAGTCGTCACCACGCCTGACACGGCGTGATCTCAACTGTGCTGTTGCCGCCACCGGGAACCAGGTGGACCACCAGACGCCGGGCCTCTCCCATCGGCACGCGCACTTCGAAGCCGATGAGACGGGTTCCTGGATTCGGCGCGTCGATGTCGGTCGGCGGCTCGGTCGACCAGATCCGCACTTCGGCCTGGGCCGGTTCGAGGACCCGGAAGGCCAGGGTCCTTCCCTTCTGCGCCAGGGTCGCCTGGCCCGGAGCGGTCACCGTCGCATCGGCTGGTGTCACCATGGCCCAGCGCACTGTCGAGTCGCGGCTGGCGGTGAACTCGTCCTGGATCAGCACCGAGCGGTCCGCCAGCAGGGCTACGCCACGCAGCGAAGTGGTGAACTGGTCCTGGTAGACGGCGCTGGTGTCGATCACCGTCCGGCCGGGCTTGGCCACGACGATCGGTGCGCGACCCTTCACCACCTGCTGCTGGCCATCGACGGTGAGGATGTTGTGGCTGGAGGCGCCGAGCCGGAAGATCTGCCAACGCTGCGAATCCTGCTTCAAGTTCCACAGGTCGACCTGTCGGGACTCCAGCGAGTGGTAATCCTGCATGCCCAGGTCCGCGGCCCAACGCACGTCGTCGGCGTCCATGACGAAGGTGCCGACATCCATGTGGCCATGGTTGGTCGAGGGCGATCCGCCCTTGAAGCCGACATAGGTCGCCTCCGCGGTCCAGGCGCTGCGGTGCATCGCCACCGGGGAGAGCCCGTCTCCGGTCCAGGACAGCGTCGGAGGCGCGGTGCGCTGGGCTGGCAGCCGCGAACTCCAGGCCAGCAGCAGGGGGAACAGCCGGTCGCTGCTGCGTACCGGCTTGCTGCCGGCCTTGGCCAGCTGGGCCTCGAAGTTGCCCAATTCCGTCCACAGCAGATGGGGATCCTGGCGATGCGCCGCGAACCAGAACATCGCCGGCTGCGTGCCTCCACCAGAACCGCAGTCCACATAGTTGAAATACAGGTTGGTCGGACCGGTGACGTGCAGGTAGTAGTCAGCCGTCGCCAGGAATCCGGGGATCGTCGTGAGCTTGAAGTCGCTGCGGAGTGCGGATTCCAGGGCGGAGATGAGCAGCACGTTGAAGGTGGTGCCATAGCTCCAGTAGGAGGGGCCTTCGGGATAGGCTCCGTCCGGGCCGAATTCGACCATGGCATGGCGTACGCCGTCCACTGCGCGCGCGACAACGTCGCCGGTCACCGGCGATCCGGCCTCATGGACAGCCAGGGCGCCGAGCACCATTCCGGCATGGCAGACCTGGTTCCAGTTGTTGTTTTTGCTGATCCACCATTGCGATGTGCCTATCGAGGGGGTCACGCCTTTGTCGAGAATGGCGGTCCGCACCGTCGCGCGGCTCGACTCATCCAAGCCGGCGAAGAGCCAGTCATAGGCGATCGCCATGCCGGCAGTCATCTCGGCCACATCGAGGAAATGGCTCGGATTCCAGTCGGAGAACGTCGCGACAGCCAGCATCTCCGCCTTGGCGCGTTCCAGGTACTTCGCTTCGCCGGTCAGCCGCCAGGCGTAGGACAGATGGGTCAGGCGCGACAGGCAGGTGCGCGATGTGCCGAGCAGACGTCGGCCGACCATGACCCGCTCGGCCGGACTGGTCTTCAGTTGCGCATCCGCCTCGGCGATGGCCGCACGGTGGAAGCCGGTCAGGAGCGGATCGGCTTCCAGGCGCGCCCGGAGGGCCTGCTCTCCTGCCGAGTCGAGGAACAGGCGGGGATGGTCGGCCATGGCAGCAATGCGGGCATCGATGTCGGCCCGCTCGACGGCGGGTACGCCACCCAACAGGACCAGGCTGAGCGCCCCCGCGCGCAGGGCCGACAGTGCAGGGGGCGGAGGTGCTGAGGTCATATCGATGCGATCATGGGTAGCGCACGGAGCGGGGAAGGCGCCGGGGCAACCGCAGTCCTGCGCCACCGCCCCTGGGGCTGGATGTTCATGCCCGGCCATACCTTGGCCGGGCGTATGACACGCATGTTGTGATGCATCGTGCGGACGTCAGAATGAGCGTCAGTTCCGTCGTCTTGTATATACTTCTACGGTAGAGGCTCTCGTGCAACGCGACGGACGTTCCAGTCAGGCTACGGACGGCTCTAGAGGTCGCCGTGAAAATCCGTGTTTCGGAGGCACACACGGAATGGACGCGACCGGCGTTTATAGTTGGCTCGAAAAGATATATATACAAGATGGAGACGCGATGCGGATGCGAGCCGGCATGACGTTGATCGAGGTGCTGATCGTCATGGCGATCATTGCCGTCCTTGTCGCCATGCTGTTGCCGTCCATCGGCGTCATCCGGGAACGCGTGCGCAAGGCGCAGGCTGGCGAGCAGATCACCGAGATCCACATGGCCCTGCAGCACTACGCCGCCGAGGACCGCCGCCACCGCTACCCGCCGCAGACCACGTCGACCGACCTCACGCTGCGGCTGGATCCGGCCGATGCCGCACCCGGCAATCTCAACCTGCTGCGCCAGAAGGGCTTCGAGATCGATCTCAGCGGCTTGCAGCAGACCGGCGCTGCGCCGTATCCGCTGTGCGATCCGTGGAAGCGCCCCTACCAGTACCGCGTCGACGACGACCTGTTGGGGGCCAGCGGCGCACAGCGGCCGCAGTCTCTCGATATCTGCCCGGCCTGGAACACCGCCGGCGTCCGGCCCTGGGGCTACGTCTGGTCGCTGGGCCCCAAGGGACTGAACGATGGTACGGAGTGGATCTATGTGAGGAATGACAGATGAGGCCTAGTTCCTCCCACGGGTTCACCTTGATCGAGCTGTTGATCGTCATGGCAATCCTGGCGCTCCTCGCCGGCATGCTGATGCCGATCCTGACCCTGGCGCAGAAGCAGGCGCGGATCACCAACACCAAGGCTGGACTGACCAAGGTCGATCAGGCGATCCGCCTGTTCCGCACCGACATGAGGACCTACCCGTGGCAGACCGATCTGTCGGATGCGGACACCGATCCAAGCAAGCTGACCAACAACCTCGGCTTCCGCCTGGCCTGGAAGCCGGCGGACGATGCCGAGCGCCTCGCCTACACCAAGCGCTTCCACGCCGACCTCAGGGCCATCCACGCCAGGTTCTTCTTCTTCGACGGAGTGCATATCGGATTGCCGGGCGGTGATGGAACGCATGCCTTTCGGACCCCAGACATCAATAATCAGGCCCTGCTGACCAATGTGATGCTCAACCAGGGGACGCTGTCCTACGCCGTGCCGCCATCGGCGATGACGCGCGCCGGGGTCAGCTATCGGCTGGAGGGTGGTCTTTGGACCACCGGACTGGTCGCATGCAGCCTGTTGGACGAGCATACCAGTCTGCGTTACATTGCTGGCGCACTCGATGTAACGGCGAGCGGGGACTTGCTGACCCTTGAGGCGCCGCAGGGCATCGACCCGAAACTGCCTGCTGACAAGGCTCGCTTTCCGACCGAGGATGACCGTTACGACATCTGGAATTACAAGACTGATGCCATGGTCGACAGGATCGGCTACAAGTACGTCCCCTACAACAAGCGGGGATTCAACGGCGATGATTACCGTGGGCCGGTGCTGGACGGTTCCACGGTCTCCGACCCGGTCAATGCCCCGGGACAGCAGCCCGTCCAGGGCTGGCGAGCCGAGTACCTGGCCGACGCCCTGCGTCAGCGCCAATCTGCCGGCGGATCAGGGGACCTGTCGGCGGATCGCCGGACGATCCTCGACATCTGGGGCAACCCGTTGATCTATGTCTGCACCGCGGCACCCGGAGTCCGGGGTTACGGCCATATCGGCAACAAGAACGGCGGCGCCCCGATCGACGAGCGCCGTTATGGCATGGCTCCCCGGGCACGGACGGTCACCGGGTCTCTGAACTCCGACATCAGGACCACTTCCAGTGCGGCATTTGCTCTGGAATTCGAGTTGTGGAGCGCTGGCCCGGACGGCAGGTTCGACGTCATGCGTGATGCCGCGGTGAATCGCGACAACATCTCGATCATAGCCTACACCAAGGGGATGCAGTGACGTATCGCCTTGCTGCTTGCCGGCAGACCGCTCCCGCCCGGCACGCGTTCACCTTGCTCGAACTGCTGGTGGTGCTGGCGATCATGCTGGCTGCCTTCGGCATGATCGCGGGCTCCTTCGCCAAACGGAACCTCCGCCTGACCTCGGTGCAGATGGCGGCCAACGAGATGGCCGAGACCTTCCGCAAGGCCAGAGCGCGGGCGATGGAGACCAAGTCCTGCTATTCGGTGGTGTTCAACATCCAGAACGATCCGGCCTCGACCGGACGGGTGCTCAACAATCGCACCGGTGGCCACTGGTACCGCATTCTCGGCCCGACCACCAATGATATGGGCATGTTCCTGGTCGACCCGGGGATCCAGAGCAGTGGCCCCTACACCCTCTATGCCTTCCAGGAAGCCCTCAAGGCCCGCTGGTACGAGGACGCCCATGTCCTGCCGGCCAAGAAGGTGCGCATCGTCGCCCTGACCGACATGGACTGGGGCGACTACACCAAGGTCAACACCGTGTGGGCGGGGCGTCAGAAGAGTCCCACCGTCTCCTTCCCCAGGCCGTGGTTCGGCTGGTGGGATAGCAGCAGCAAGCGCTTGTACCCCTGGGGCGGCTACGATCCCGCGATCATGGCCAGCGGCTTCTACTTCTGGGGCAACACCACCGCCCCGACCTGGGCTGCCTGCGATCCCGAGCCGATCAACAGCGCCACCGGCCTGCCGCCGGGCTGCGCCAATGCTCAGGACCGGCGGCTGGACGCCTTCACCGGGTCCAACACCTACATGGTGTATGATACCAAGACCCCGGATATCGTGGGTGGCGATGTATTGTACTCCGCTGGCTCCCCTCGCCCGCTGGTGAATGCCGAATGGATGGATGCGGCACTGGTCTTCCTCGGCAATGGCATGGTGGTTTCCAATGCGTGGATGCCAGCCAGGCGCTACGGGACGTTCCGGGATTCCTCGTGGACGAGCGGGTCGTGGAAAAGCGGCGTCGCTGAGCGCTGCAACAAGTTCAGCATGGACGAAGCGACTCATTTCGATGCTGCATCCGGTGGCTACTTCATCACCTTGGGGCCAGATGCGCTTGACGACAACGACCAGTTTCCGACCGCCAAGGATGCGGTCGATGCGATGATGCCTTTGTACCGGGTGTTCGTCTCCTCCTTCGGCGAGGTTCGGGTCATCACCGTCTCGCGCACGTCGAAATATGGCGCGATGTCGGCATTCCCGACCAGTGAAAGCTGGTGGAGGACGGGAAACAACACCGTCACGTATTTCGGCGAGAATCGCTACAATACCGGGGCAACCAAGCACGCCGACAATACCACCGGCAATGGCGTCTACGCAGGCCAGCCGATCACCGACTTCCTCGACCCCGACATGCTCACCAATCGCTCCGTGTGGATGAAATGAGACGAGCATCTGGCGCAGCGTTCACCCTGATCGAGATCATCGCTTCAGTCCTGCTCTTCGTGATGGGTGCCATGGCGGTGGTCGGGGTGATCATCCTTGGCCTGGGGACGGCGAAGCGAGCCCAGGCCGATGCCACTGCCTGGGCCACCGCCCTGTCCGCCCTCAGGGATCCGTTGCCGATGGGGGTCGTCTCGGATCAGGACACCGGATCGCTGACCCCGTGGACCTGGTCGAAAACCGGATCGACGTGGAGCGCCAATGACGGCTCGTCCGAACCAGCCTGGCAATATTCCGCCTGGCCGATCGACCAAGGCGGCGATGTGCTGGTGGCGGACATGCGCAAGCCGATCGCCAACAACCCAGCGGTGTTCCCCGGTGGCTCGCCGATCACCGGCTGCGCCCGTGGTTTCCTCAACGGCTACTATGTCGAGCGGCGCGAGCAGTCGCGCGCCTCGGACCGCATCGGGCAGAAGACGCGCATCGTCGAAGTCCGCGTCGATGTCTACTGGTCGAGCTATGCGCCAGGCAGCGACGGTCGGCCATTGGCGACCGTGGTCGACCGGGTGGTGCGGCAGGGCCATCTATGAGCTATGTGCTTAGGGGCTTCGACCAATGCCGTGAAGCTAACGGACATTCTTCGAGCCGGCGAGACGCCGGCGATCCGGGCGTCGCCGCGGAGCGGCTCCAATTCCCGAACAATGGCGCTGCCGGCAGGCAAGGCGCAATGACGCTGATCGAGATGCTGATCGCGGTCGCCCTCGGCATGGCGGTCATCGCCATGGCGTGGACCGCCTTCGTCCGTGCCAATGCCAGTTCCACCCGGGCGATGGTGCGGGTCGATCTGCATGCCACCGCGGCGGTCATCCGCGAATATCTCAACCGGGATCTCGGCAGCTCGGCGCCGCCCATCGCCTTCTTTGCACGCAGCGTCCCCCAGGTCGCGGGAACAGATGCGGGCGGAGCCCCGATCAAGACCGATACGGTCGAGATGGTGTTCATGTGCCAGGCCTCGCGGATGGAGGACGAGATATCCACCGCCGAGCAGAAGACGAGGAAGTCGGAGTTCTTCTGGGTGCGCTGGCGATTCCTGCGCACGTGGAAGGACGTCAACGGGGTATGGGTGCCGATCAGCGGAGCCTTGTACCGCTCGAGCAGCAGCGCGGCGCGCAACTGGATCCCGAAGAACACCCTGGTCCCGCCAGTCCCCGTCCCCGAGACCTACCCTCCGAATGGTGCGAACACCCCGACCTACCTGAACGTGCCCACGATTCCCAAGTGGACGAACTACGGCAACCGGGAGTTCATGAACCTGCCCCGCCCGCTGCGGGACGCCTCGGGTGGCATAGAATCGCTCGATAACAACCGCTATGGTACGCCAACGGTGCATACCACAGCGGACATCGGCGATCTCGCCGACCTCGACAAGCCCGACAACGACCGGCTGGTCTCGAACCGCATACGGGATTTCGCCATCGGCTGGCAGGACGCGCAGGGGGCCACTATCACGGTGACCACCGCGGCTTCCTCGGACCACCGCCTCGACGGTCTCTACTTGGATGTGACCGGCCCGAAGAACAACGCGTACCTGGATCAGTTAGGCAAGCGACCACGAGTGACGCGGGTCGCCTTCAACCTCGCCGATGCCAAGTCGGGAGTCACTCAGGACTTCTCCTTCTCGGTGGCGCAGGCGGGCTTGCAGACGCAGATGGGCCAATGAGCACATTCCTGGAGCAGCCATGAGCTATCCGCGCCAAGGCACAGTCCTGCTGTTCGTGCTCGGCCTGATCACCGTGATGCTGGTGACGGCGTTGGGATTCCTGCGCAGCATGCAGACGGCTTGCGGTACGCTGCAGAGTCAGCGACGCGACGAGTTGTCGCGCCAGGCAGCCGAGATGGGCATGCAGCACGCCATCGCCGTATGCCTGCATGAATACGCGATGTCCAAGGAGGTAACGGACGACACCCTGGTCAGCGGCGCCGCCGTCGCGACCAGGCTGGATGGGCCGCACCGGAACGTGTTCAACATCGTGTCCCCGGTGGTGCCCGCGGGATGGAAGCAGACGCCGCAGCCGTACGACATGCCAGCCGGCCTGCCCTTCATGGATCTGCTGTCCGAATGGAAATGGGGCGGTTACAGCGGCGGCTATGGCATCAGCGGCTTCAGCGGCGGCTTCACCATGCGGCCGGGCTACGCCCGCTGGTTCGAGGCCAACCGCTGGAACTACGCTCCCGACGTGGTCTTCGATCCGGCCTCGTACGACAACCTCGACTTCAGGCCCAGCCGGGCGCCCACGTACCTGAGGTCGCCGCTGCTGGTTCCGCCGGGAGTCAGCACCCCGTTTCCGGTGGTCGATCCCTACGAGGCAGGGCAGGCGCATGTGCGTCCGAATGCGGACCCGCTCTTCAATCCGTTGGACAACCCGCTGTTCCTCGACGCCGACTGCCGTCCAGTCGATGATGCCAGCAAGGCCCGCTACCGGCTCCGTTATGCCGTCTCGACCACCGACATGTCGAGCGCCCTGTGGGCCAACACCGACATGCCCTGGCTGGACGACGCGCACAATTGGGCTGCTGGCGCGGCCGCGAAACGAGTGCATCGGCGGCAGTACCGCGAGGCGATCGAAGCCGTTGGCATGCAGATCCTGCCCTCGGACTCGGCCAGTCAGAGCAAGAAGCTCGCCCTGCAAAGCGTCTATCTCGGCTACGGGCCGATCACCAACAACCAATTCTTCCAGGATGGCATCCCTTACGACTGGGCGACGCGCAATCCGAATGGTTTCGTCGGACCTGACCAGGCCAGCAAGCCGATGGGCTATCGCGGCGACCAGCAGCCGTTCGGCGACCGCCGGCGGCTCCATCAGGTGCTGGGCAGTCCGTTCATGAACGCCTTCGATCCTTCCCGAGCGGACGGCACCAAGCAATGGCTCGGCAGCGCCATACCATCCTTCACCGACCTCGGCTTCGCACTCAGTCACACCAAGAGTGCCTGGGAGTATTGGGCCAGCCACACCAGCGATGGTCCGAAGGCCAACATGCTCGGCCGATCCGACGAGATCGCCCAGTACATGGCCACCCCGTTCGGCAAGCCGTACGACATCGATGGTCATCCCTGGGCGATCAACGTCCTCACCGCTCCCGCCAAGGTGCTGGCTGCCATGGTCCGCGCCTACATGCCCAGCGAAAGCCGGGTGATGCGGGTGGACCAGGAGACGCATCTGCCGCACTGGCGCTACTCATCGAAGTCGGGCTCGGTCACGACGCAATATGAGGGCTGGGGGGATCGGAACTTCATCCATACGAGTGATGACCCCATGCCCAATGATGCCGACTATTGGCGAAGCCATACACGGGCGATCCCCTTGTCGGACAACGTGTCGATTCCGGGACCTGGCCTCGATGTGTTCACGGAGGCCTTCCGTCCGCACGGCCTGGTCCCATTCAACTATCCGACTCCGGCCAACCGCAATTACTTCGGTTCGTCGGAGGCGGATCGTCCGTTCCCCACCGTGGGGGCGCAGGACAGCCGCAGCAAGGCGGATCGCTATCCCGGGGAGGCGTTCTTCATCAACGTCATAGCCGAGCCCAAGGCCCACAAGATGACCCAGTGGTCGTCCGTTGCCGCCAACCCCGTCCAGGTGACCGATGACATCGCTCCGGATTATCCCGCGCCTCAAGGCGCGATCGACAGCCTCGCGCGGCACATCGTCTTCTATGTCGGAACTCCCAACCCGGCTACGCATCCGAATCACCGCTACATCACCGCCAACATCCAGATGTACCTGGACGGCAAGAACTACATCACCGATTTCGCTCCTGCCAGTCCGATCTCGGGCGCGGGCATCAGTCCATATGCGGCGATGGACGGCGATCGCTCCTACGTCGTCTCGTGGGGAGACGGGAATTTCACCCCGATCCTGCGGACCCAGTTGAAGACGCTGCCAGCCCCTCCGAACGGCAGTGCCACCGCAGCAGACGTCGCTGCCAACGATTCGGCGACGTGGCGGATCACGCGTTCGTCGTCGGGTGGAGCCACCCCGGCTGGGAACAGCTACTGGAACCGCCTGGGGCTGGCCTTCCTCCACGCCGTGCTCGTCACCCAGACGGCGAACCTCGCCTGGGCCGATCCGCAGGATGCGCGCTCACGCGTGGCGGGGATGGATGCGGCGATCGGCTCGAGTTCCAACAATGAGCCGAGCACGGCACCTGCCACGCTCTATCCCACCCTGCCCCCACCCCTGAATTCGACTCCACCGGGTGCCCGCTTCAGTTCGACGCCCGGCCGCACCGGGGCGATCACCTACAACACCAATCCGACCGACATGACCCGGGCAGGCATGACCCGCAAGGGGCCGGGGAGCTGGAACCCCCGGGCCTCGGACTTCGATTCCCTGGAGAAGCTCGACCGCCAGTTCCTCGCCAACCTGGGCGAGAGCTTCGATCTGCCTGGCGCCAGGACCCCGCTCGAGGTGCGCACCAGCGAGCGTCCACCGCGCTACCTGCGCAACCAGAACACCCAGGACAGCGGCGCCTATCCCGGCTCCACGACCTTCCTCGTCCGCATGCACACCAATGTGGCCGAATACCATGTCAGCAACAACATCCGCACCCTGCTGACGCCTGTGGATACGACCACGACCGGCGGGCTGACGCCGCGCAGCACCGACAGCCAGACCGGACGCACGCCTCGGGGTCTGTGGCTCCTAGACGAATGGAACAGCGGCGCTCCACCGACGTATGCGCCGGATGCGGGGTACACGCCTGGGACCACGACGGGTCCATCGCCGACCAAGCTGGCCCGCGCCCGGGCCAAGCTGATGGAACGCGTGCTCAACGATTGGCGGATGAGCTTCCTCGGTTCAGCCAAGTCCTACAGCGGCGCATTCCGGCCCAAGGACTTCGATGGCGACGGCCTGGTGTTCTGCAGCGGCTATGCCGGCGGTGCCGCCGCCGATCCCGATACTGGACTCACCTGCTATGAAGCCGTGTCACCAGCTGGCGGTTGCGACGGTCCTGGCGCACCCCAACTCACCGTGTTCTCGGTCACCGGTTGCCTGACCTTCACCCGCAGCCACCAGTACAAGATCCACGTCCGCGGCGAGCTGGTCGACAATGCGCTCAATCTGCCGGTCAGCGAGCATTACCTGGAGGGGACCTTGCTGATCGATCCGGACAACAACATCGTCCGACCGGTCGGCGCCTGGTCTCCACCGCCAGGGTTGGAGGATTCGACCCTGATCATGCAGCATCAGATCCACAACTTCTACCGCGGTTCCATGACGCGCAGTTATCCGTGAGTGCGCTGGTCTGGTACCGCATAGGATCCTCGCATGGCTGATGACCCGGTGCATTCCGAACCAGTCGACACGTCGAGGCCGGACCGCCCCGTAGCGCCATGGTCGATCCGTCTGCCGGAGGCCGGCCAGTCTGGCGGCAACGACTACACCTTCAGTCGCGAGAGGATGGCCAAGGTCCTGTCCTGGTTCGACGGCGGCGCCGCCATCCGCTTCCTGCGCGAGGCGCGCATCATCTCACTGCTCGATCATCCAGCCGTGGTCTCCGCTCACGATCTGGATTCTGCAGGGCATGGCCGTTCGTATCTGGTGATGCGGCAGAGCACCGGCACCTCCCTGGGCGAACTGATCCGCAATTCGACCGAGGGTCAGCGTGATCCCCTGATCGTCTCGTCCGAAGCCGTGATCAGGCTGATGCTGCGCGTCTGCGAGGCCCTCGAACACGCCCACGCCCTCGGCGTCGTCCATCGCGATCTCAAGCCGGACAACGTCCTGGTCGGCCATCACGGCGAGGTCGTCCTTGCCGGCTGGGGCGCAGCCCGGATGCCCGACGAGCTGCCCTCGCCGGATCAGACCGGTGCTGATCCGCGCGACGATATCTTCGCGCTCGGGGCTACGCTCTACCACGCGTTGCTCCTGCGCCATCCGATGGCGGACGATGCCACGGCGTATGCGCCTCCTGCCCCGGCCGAGCGGCGTGGCTTCCCCGCTGCGCTCCAGGCGATCGTGCGTCAGGCGATGGCGACCGATCCCGCCCGGCGCTACCAGCGCGTCGCCGACCTGCGCGCCGACCTGCAACGATTCCAGAACGGTCTCTCGGTCACCGCCCTGCCTGAGCGATGGCCGGTGCGCGCTGCCCGGGTCCTGTGGCGCCGGCGGCGGTCGGTGGCGGTCGGCACGCTATTCGTGGCGATGTGCGCCTTCCTCATCGGCCTGCTGTTGTTGGAACTCAGCCGCAGCGTCGCCTTCTGGGGGGTGCCGATCGTCGACGAGCGCTTCACCGACCAGGACTGGCAGCAGCGCTGGCGCACCGATCCGGCCGACAGCTGGCACCAGGAAGGCGACCGGGTGGTCACCCACGCGCTCAAGAACGCCCTGTTGGTATATCCCCGCCGATTGTATCCGCCGTTGGCGGTCGAGTACGACGGCGAGATCCTGCCCAGCACCATGCCCTGCGATCTCTCCGCCATCTGGTGGGAGGGCCCGGGTCTCGAGCGCGACCGTCCCATCCCCATCTATCACGATGGTGCGACCCCCAGCTGCTGGGTGCAGTTCGGTGCCCAGGACAACCAGTTCTCGGCCATCTTCCGCCGTCCCGGCAACCAGCAGGTGGCGTTCTCGCGCCGCAAACTCGAGATCAACCGGCGCTATCGCATGCGCGTCGAATTCGAGAAGGATGCCGTCCGCGCCTTCGTCGACGGCGAACTGTGGATGGAACACAAGCAGCTGTTCCCGGTCCGCAGCGGCTACCTCGCCCTCTACGGCTTCTATGCCGGCAAGGCGTTCGGCAACATCCGCATCTGGAGCAAAGGCGTGCCGCAACGCCTGCCGGTGATGGCCGCCGGCGACGCCGCTTACATGTATGGGCAATGGCGGATGGCCGCCGATGAATGGGGCCGGGTTGGCGAAAGCTTTGCCGGTCGCCCCGAGGCGGCTGACGCCGCCTTGCGCATCGGCATGGCCGAACTGAAACTCGGAGACCGCGAAGCGGCCGAGACAAGCTGGAGGGGACTCGTCGGAGAGCATGCCGACATTGCCGCCGCCTCGCTGGTGGAGGACAGCTGGGAGCGTCAGGACGTCGAAGGCTTCGCCGCCGCATTCACCCGCCTGTGGCGCGAAAGGCCGCAGCAACGCGATCGCCTGGCTACCATCTGGTCAACCTGCCTCGGCCGCATTCCCGGCGGATACCCGGCGCGCAGCGATCGTCAGCTCCGGCTGCTGCTGCAACTGCGCGACACGCTGTTCCCCGACCATGCCGCCACCGTCTGCGACGCCACCGAACTGAAGATCTACGCCGGCCGTGCCGCCGAGATCGCCGCCTCTGCGGAATACCCGCGTAATCAGGCTCTTGCTCTGCTCTCCCTGGGCCGCAACCGTGAGGTGCTCAGCCAGCCGAACGCCTACCCGGATTCCGACTACCTGGCCCGGCTCGCCCTCGGCGAGATCGACGGCATCCTCGCCAGCCAATGGGTGAAGATGACGCCCTGTGGCCGGATCCTGGCCAAAGCCGATCGCAAGGCCGAGGCGCTGGCGCTCAATGACGATCCACCGTTGCTGAAAATACTGCTTGGCGATCCCTCCGTCCTCCGCCCCGGCACCCACCAATGGCCAGGGAATGCCAACGCTGCTGCCATCCAATGCGGACTCCTGGAGGAGGCCGCAGGCCCGCCCAAGGCCTGGGACGTCGGCGGTTCGTGGATCGCGCAGGTGCTGCTGCGGCGCGAGGACCAGCCGGATGAAGCGTTCCATGGCAGGCTGGCGCAACTGCAGCAGGCGCGCTGGCTGCGCGCGCTTGAGGACGGCGGGGCGCCAGACCGGGAACTGACCGCTGCCGTCGCCGGCGGCATGCTCGATCACCGCCGTTGGGGCGGCTGGTTCATCCCCTGGTTCGCGCAACCCTTCGTCGAAGGGCGCTTGGCTGGAGATGCAGGTCGCACCTATCTCGACTCCCTGGCCCAAAGCAGCGCGGAGACCTTCGCTCAAAGACCGCATTTCCTCGCTCGCCTGATCGCCGGCAAGATCAACCTGACTGCCTTCCTCGGCCAACCGATCGCGGCTGAGGGAGAGGGGTGGTGGCAGGTCGGGACCGCCATGCGTGCCGAACTCGACGGTGATCGAGCCTCGGCACTGGCCAGTTATCGTGCATTCCAGGCCTTGCCGGTGCAACGCCGCTTGCTTGAGCACCAGGAACCAGACCCCTTCGTCGAGCGCTTCGTCGCCTGGCGGGTGGCGGAGCTGGGTCGCGGGCACTGAGACCGCAGCGCGGCCCGCGCTAGGTCGCAGGCGGTCCGGATTGCGCATCCGGGCATGAGCCTAGAGTGCCGCTCGTGATCTACACGGCACCGCATTTCTTGCCCAGCCAGCGCACGTGAGCGTCTCCGACTGGATCCATCCCGCCGCGATCGTCCTCACCGGTGGCGCCGGTGTGGTCTATCTGCTCGCAGCCCGCGCCCAGTGGCGACGCCTGCGCGATCCGGCAGCGTTGTCCGGGGATGACGGACGCTGGTGGTGGATCGCCTTCGCCGTGCAGAGCGCCGCGCTGCTGGTCAGTCTGCTCGATGCCGGCCATCGCAGCTTCGCCTACGGGGCGCTGGCGGCCTGGGCCGGAGTCGCGGCGGCGATGTTCGCTGGCCGCTTCCTCACCGCACCGAGCCGGCTGCTGTTCGCCTTGCCCCTGGGAGCGGTGGCTCTGCTGGTTGCGGTGGCGGGTATCGCGTCGCTGGGTGCCCCGCCTGAGGATGGCACAGCCACCTGGATTTCCCGCCTGCATGCCGGATTCATGGCGGCGCATCTCGCCGCGATCGTGGTCTCCGGGGCGGCCGGGGGCCTGTACCTGGTGGTCACCGCCCGACTGAAGTCCGCTGACGCACGGGCCACCAGCCTGCCCGCCCTGCCGGTCCTCGAACGCCTGCTCGAACGCGGCCTGCTGTGGGGGACCGCCCTGCTGCTTGGGGGACTCGCCATCGGCGGTGCCGCGATCCGGATCTCGCAGACCTTCCAGCTCCTCCATCCCACCGCGCTGCTTGGCCTGGTCGAGTTCGGCCTGCTGGTCGCCATCCTGGCGATGCATCGCACCCGCAGCCTGACCCGCCGGGCGGTGGCTGTGGGGGTGATCGCCTGCCTGTCCATGGCGCTGCTCGGCACGCTCTCGCAGGTCATCATCGCCCATGGGTGACGCCACCGACCGGCGCGGCGCGCCGTCAGCGCCCCCGGTGCTGTCCTGGGGCGTCGACCACCACCGTACGCCGGTGGAGCTGCGTGAGCGGCTCGCAGTCGCTGCCACTGACCCGTTGACTCTGGCGATGCAGCTGCGCCAGCTGCCAGGGGCCAGCGAGTGCGTGGTGGTCTCGACCTGCAATAGGCTGGAGATCTACCTCAGCGGCACGGTCGATCGGGCACGCGTCGAGGCCGCCCTGGCCGAGCGCGCCGGTGTCGCGACCAGCGCCTTGGCCGGCCAGGCATTCTCGCATCAAGGTGCCGCGGCGGCACGGCATCTCTTCCGCGTCGTCGCCGGCCTCGAAAGCATGGTGCTCGGCGAGGCGGAAGTCGCCGGCCAGGTGCGTCGCTCCTACGACGGTGCGCGGACGGCCGGCTTGGCTGGCGGCATCCTCAACCCGCTGTTCCAGCGCGCCCTGGCCTGCGGCAAGGATGTCCGCACGTCGACCGGGCTGGGTGATCACAAGCTGAGCGTCGCCTCGCAGGCGGTCGACCTGGCCAAGCAGGTGCACGGCGACCTCGCCAGCGCGCGACTGCTGCTGGTCGGTGCAGGCGAGACGGCCGAACTTGCGGCCCGCTATCTGATGACTGCCGGAGTCCGCTCCATCACGGTGATCAACCGCAGCCTGGAACGGGCCCAGGAACTGGCCGGACGCATCGACGGGACGGCTCTTGGCTGGGATTCGCTGCCTGCGGCGTTGGCCGGGCATGACGTGGTCGTGTCATCGACTGCGGCGCCGCACCCGGTCATCACCACCGCGATGGTGCGCAGCGCGGTCGTCGCCCGCCGTGCTCCGCTGGTGCTGATCGACCTGGCGGTGCCGCGGGATGTCGAAGCCGAGGCCGGCACGCTCGACGATGTGTTCGTGTTCAATGTCGACCACCTCGAACGGGTCATCGCCCAGCATCTCGGCCAGCGTCAGCAGGAGGTCTCCGCCGCCGAGGCGCTGGTCGACAGCGCGGTCGAGGCCTGGCGTCGCGCCGCCAACGCCGATCACGCTGACCTGCTGGCGCGGATCGCCTCCCATTTCCGCGAGGTCGTCGCGGCCGAGGAGGCGCGCCTGGCGGCCAAGCTGCCCGGGGCCGACCGCGAGCAGCTGCGCTACGGCCTCGAACGGGTCGGCAACAAGCTGCTGCACCCCGTGCTCGCCTGGCTGCGCGAGCACGGCGAGGACGAGCAGGCCCGACGCATGCTTGAAGAGCTGTTCGGTCTCGACCGGGAGTAAAGCGGCAGCGAGGCCCCTGGGCTACGGGACGAAGGTGCGCGCAGCTTGCGCCGCGACATCGGGGATGCCGACGCCGTCATAGCCGTTGCCGACCAGGTGCAGGCCGGGGGGAGTCAGTTCGCGGATGCGCTTGATCCGCTCGACATGGCCGACCACGTACTGCGCCATCGCCTTGGGCCAGCGGTGGACGCGCGCCAGGCGCGGCTCCGGCAGGGCGCCGAGGTAGAGTCGCAGGTCGGCGAGCGTGGCCGCGATCATCGCAGCATCGTCAAGACCCAGGCGGTCCTCATGCAGGGCGCCGCCGACGAACGCGCGCAGCAGGATGGTGCCCTCGGGAACGCGGCCCGGGTACTTCTGGTGTGCGATGGTGCAGGCGATGGTCGACCGGCCCTCGACCGCGGGGATGACGAACCCGGCGGCCATGGGCAGGGCCGGGCAGCCGGCGGCGGGGAAGGCGAGGTTCACCGTCGCCACGCCGGCGTAGGGGATGGCGGCCAGTTCGCTGGCGAGCGGCTCCGGCGCCAGTCGGGCCGCAGCGCAGGCGGGCAGGGCCAGGACGATGCGGCCAGCACGGAGATCCTCACCGCCAGCGCGCAGCAGCCAGGCGTCACCGTCGCGGCGCAACGTCTCGGCAGGCGCGTTCAAGCGCACCTCGGCGCCTTCCAGCCGGCTGGCGAGCGCGTCGACCAGGGTCTGCAGTCCTCCCTCCAGCGAGAGGAACAGGCCGTAGCGCGGTCCGGATGCACTGCCCTGGGCAGCGGCCTTCTGCTTCTTCATCCGCGCCATCATGCCGAGGATCAGCGATCGGTGATCGCGCTCGAGGTCGAGGAACTGCGGCATGGTCGCGGCTAGCGACAGGGTCTCGGGGTCGGCGGTGTAGATGCCGCTGACCATCGGCTGGGCGATGGCTTCCAGCGCCTCGCGGCCGAGACGTCGACGGACGAAGGCGGCAAGGCTTTCCTCGGGCAGGCCGGCCCGGCGCCGCGGCAGCAGCAGGTCGAGGCCCATGCGCAGCTTGCCGGCCCAGCTGATCAGCGGTGAACAGACGAACTGCCAGATGCGGCCCGGGGCCAGCAGATAGAGGCCATCCGGGACCGGCACCAGACGGCCGCGCCGGGCGATCAGCGAACGGCGCGCGGCTTCAGGCACGCCGATGAGGCGCGATTCCAAACCGAGCTCGCGCACCAGTTCCAGCCCGCCCGGCTTGATCGAAACCAGCGAATCGGGGCCGTGCTCCAGCGTGCAGCCGTCCTCGACCGAGGTGCGGATGACGCCGCCGAGACGATCGGAGGCCTCCACCAGCGTGACCGACAGGCCGCGCTTGCGCGCGTGGTAGGCTGCGGCCAGGCCGCCGATGCCGGCGCCGACGACGATGACATCCTTCACCGGGTCGTCCGCTCATGGACATAGGCGACCAGGTCGCGCGCCATCTCCGGTGGGGTCTCCTTGATGATGCCATGACCGAGATTGAAGATGTGCCCCGGGCGGCCACCGGCCTCGAGCAGCACGCGATCGGTGCGTGCGCGCATCACCGCTGACGGCGCCAGCAGCACGGCGGGATCCAGATTGCCCTGGATGGCGACCCGTCCGGGGCCGCCGGCCGCTTCCCAGCCGGCATCGAGCGCCGCGCCGGTGTCGACGCCGACCACGTCGGCTCCGGTCGAGGCCATCAGGTCGAGGAGATGTCCGGTGGCGGCGCCGAAGACGATCACCGGCACGCCGGGTACCACCGCCTGGACCGCAGCCCGCAGGTGGGGCAGGGCGAATTCGGCATAGTCGGGACGCGACAGGCAGCCGGCCCAGGAATCGAAGAACTGGATCGCGGTCGCCCCGGCCGCCACCTGGCGGTTGGCATGCTCGGCGATGCAGGTCGCGATGGCCGCGCTGAGGCGGTGCCACGCTGCCGGCTCGCGGTACATGAAGGCCTTGGCCTTGGCGAACTGGCGTGAGCCGCCGCCCTCGATGGCGTAAGCGGCCAGGGTGAAGGGGGCGCCGGCGAAGCCGATGCAGGGGATGTCGGCGGGCAGGCCGGCGACGGTCTGCCGCACCGCCTCATGGGCATAGCCGAGATCGGCGGCAGCCAGGAGCGGATCGCGCAAGGCCGCGACCGCCTCGGGGCCGGACAGCGGGGTCAGCTTCGGGCCGTCGCCCTCGAAGCGCAGCGGCACGCCGAGGGCCTCCAGCACGATCAAGATGTCGCTGAAGACGATGGCGGCGTCGACGTCGAGCCACTCGCGGGCGTACAGGGCTGCTTCCGCCGCGGCGCCGGGGTTGCGGCACAGTTCGAGGAACGACAGCTTGGCGCGCAGCCCGCGATAATGCTCCATGTAGCGCCCGGCCTGGCGCATCAGCCACACCGGGGTGCGCCGGGCCTCTTCGCCGCGGCAGGAGCGCAGGAAGTCGCTGTCCCACAGCGGTGCGGCGATGGAGCGGACATTGCCGGAGGCGCGGATCCCGGTTCGGAGCATGGCGGCAGAGCATGGGCGCAAGCGGGCATGCGGAAGAGCAAGTCGACGGCGCAGCATCGACAGGGGGGCGCTATCCTCGGGCGGACGGATCCTTCCTCCGCCGCAGCCCGCTGATGCGCCGGCGCAGCCGCGCCTCGGCGCCACGTTTCAATGCGGTCTTCTCGTCGCCGACATCCTCCAGCATCTCGCGCAGCACCCGGCGGCCCGGTCCTTCGGGGGCGTTGTCGATGAGCTGCCGTGCGGCGCGGTAAGCTGCGCGCAGCTGCGGGTAGAGCCGCAGCAGGCGCTCGGCGCTCGGCAGCAGCTCGCGCGGCCGAGCGAGATCGGCGGAGACGCGCTCCCAGTCGGCGTAGGTGCGATAGGCCTGGGCGCAGGCGCACAGCTCCTTCATCACCGTGGTGAACGTCCCGACCACCGACGGATCGGCGTCCGCACCGAAGGCGCCGTGCGCGGTGTCGAAGCGCGTCTGCGGCCGGTCGTCGGACTTCCACGCGGCGCGCTGCCGTGGGTCGCGGAAGTCGGGAATGTCGTAGGCCTGGCCATTTTCGCAGGCTGAACGGTAGGCGAGGATGCCGGGGATGGTGACGTCGCAGGCGGCGTGGATGTCCCAGGGGGCCGGCGTACCGGTGAGGATCTGGCGTGCGAAGTAGTACATGACCCAGAAGTCGCCACCGCCATGGCCGCTGCCGCCGGCCAGCTCGGCCAGCTCGGGCCACTGCGGGGTGATCTCCAGCCGTGGTCCGCCGCCGTTGGCGCCCAGGCGCAGCTCCAGCGGGCAGGCCGCATGCTGCACCGCGGCCCCGCGCGTGCCCCACAGGCGCTGCAGATGGCTGTCGTGGGTCGTTCCGCCCATCAGATTGCGTACCAGGCCGCCGCCGCTCATGGTGATCAGCGAGGGGTTCACGCTGCCGATGGCGTTCTCGTCGGCGATGTAGCCCTCCAGGCGATTGCCCGCCGGCAGCGACACCACACGGGTCGGACGTTCGCCGGTGATCAGCATCACCGGGCCGAGCGAATGCGTGCAATAATAGTGGTAGTCGATCCAGCTGCGCCAGTTGTGCACCGCGTGCCCGGGCTGGATCGGGCTGCCGTCGAGGTAGGTGTACTGAAGGTGGCGCAGCTCGTGCAGGTACTCGAACTCGGCGTACATCAGCTTGCCGAAGAGGCCTTCGCGCCAGCGCGCGGCCAGCCACATGTTGGCGGCGGAGAACGGGTAGTTCTCGGCCAGGTTGTAGACCTTGCCGCTGCGCTCGACCTCCTCGACCAGTCGCACGCCCTCGGCCATGGTGTGGAAGGCGGTGACCTCCGAGAGCACGTGCTTGCCGGCGCGCAGGCAACGGATGGCGTCGTCGGCGTGCGCCGGGCAGTAGGTCGCTACCAGCACGGCGTCGATGTCCTGGGCGAGCATGGCGTCGATGTCGTCGGTGACGAAGGCTTCCGGGGTCTCCTTGGTGAAGCGCTGGCGCAGGTGCGGCACCAGATCGCAGCCGGCGACCACGTCGATGCCCACCTTGGCGCAGAGGCCGCGGAAGTGGACACCGCGTCCCAGCCCCCAGATGCCGAGGCGGATGCGGCGGTTGGTGGCGAAGGGGCGGGTGCGGCGGGTTGCCATGTCGGTCTCCTGCACCCAGCATGGCGGCCGGCGCGCGGATGCCGCAGGCCGATTCCCTGCGTTTGGATTTTTCCTGCCGATCAGCCGCCGAAGCGCCTGGTCCAGCCGCCGGGCGTATCGCCGACATGGCGGCGGAAGACACGGCAGAAATAGCCGGGATCGGGGAATCCGCAGGCCTCGGCGACCTGCGCCAGGCCCGATCCGCCGGCTGACAGCAGTTCCTGGGCGCGGTGGATGCGGAGCCGGGTCCGGCAGGCCACCGGGGTGCAGCCGTAGCGGCGACGGAAGGCCGCGCCCAGGGTATCGGCGTGGCGGCCGAGACTTCCAGCCAGCGCTTCCAGCGAGCAGGCTGGATCGCAGGCACGCTCTTCGATCAAGGTGCGGAAGCGCGTCACCGCATCATCCGCTTCGCGGGTGCCGGTTGCCAGCCACAGGGCGAGCAGGTCGGCCAGGCGGGCCTGCGCGGTCAGCTGCCCGTCCAACCCGTCGGCAGCGAGGGCGGAGCGCAACTCGTGGAAGAGGGTCTCGGCACGCCTGGCCTGGACCGCGGAAACCCGGTGGAGTCGCGGCTGCACCTGCGTCATTCCGGCGAAGGCCAGGCACGCTCCGCCGGCCGCCGCCGCCACGGCAGTGCCTTCGAAGGCGCACCACCAGGCGTCATCGCGACCGTGCATGTCGTTGATGTCCTGCTCGCCCGCCGGCAGCAGCGCCAGGAAGGGCCCGTCCACCGCGACGTATTCGTCACCAAGCCCGGCGTGGCCGCCTTCGACCCGGTGCAGGGCGATGATGTGGCTGTCGTGGCGGAAGCTGCGCGCTCCGCGATCGACTCGGCGCAGATGGTGGCGACTGCGGGTGACGAAACGGATGGGGCCGAGACCGGACATGGGCGCAGCTTCGTCGGGAAAAGTCCCATGCCAACACCCCGTGCCCTCTGCCCGCTAAGGGGCAGAGGTCCTGATTCATGGCGGCTGCGGCGGGGCGATCGGCCATGGCCCGCCGCCGGATCGCCATAGCCTGCGGCCATGCGCACTCCATCCTTTTGCTTCGCATGCGCCTGCACTGCAGTCCTGGTGGGCGGCGAGGCCGTGCCCCCGGCCCAGGTCCAGGCGCAGGATCCGGCACAGGCCGTCATCGCTGAAGGCCAGGCGATCTACCGCCAACGCGATCTCGATGCGTTGCTGCTGGTCGCCCTGCGCCATGCCCGTACGCGCGAGTTCGCTCCCGACGGCAAGGCGCCGCTGATCACGCGCAGCGACGAGGAGCGCATCCGCCAGGTCGTCATCCAGGCCCTGACCGCGCGCGAAGCCTTCGCCGCCGCCATTGGCGCCCTGCCGGCGCAGGTGCCGTCCGCCGCCCGCGACGCCATCGCCCTCGACCTGCTGGCATGGAAGGCCGAGGCCAACCCCAATGCAGCGGCACCGGTGGGAACGCTTGTCCAAAGCGGACCGGCCTTGGTGCGCCTGCCGCCCTTCACCATCACCCGCGCCGTCGATGGCCAGGGTCGGCGCCAGCTGACTCTCGGCCTGGCCCTGGGCTTTGCTGACGCCGCCACCGCCCAGGCGCTGGAGGCGCGCGCTCCGCTCATCCAGGACGCGGTGCTCGCTGCGCTGCGCGGCATGGGCCCGGGCATCTTCATCGACCCCGACCACGCCGAGCTCAAGGCGAAGCTGACCGAAGCGGTGCGGGCGAAGATCCCTGAGTTCCCCGCTGATGCGCTGCTCATCCCGCAGCTCGAGACCGGCCCGGCCGACGCCCCGGCGGAGCGCTGAGTGTCCGATTCCGGTACGCGCGAGCACCTGGCGCGGGCGGCGAAGCTGCTCGCCCCGTGCCGCCGCCTGCTGGTGCTGGCGGGGGCTGGCCTATCGGCTGATGCCGGGGTTCCGACCTTTCGCGGCGAGGGCGGGATCTGGAACGAGTACCGCGCCGAGGACCTCGCCTCGCCGGAGGGGTTCGCCCAGGACCCCGAGCTGGTGTGGGACTGGTACCGCGAACGCCGCCTGCACATCGCCTCGTGCCAGCCGCATGCCGGCCAGCGCGCGATCGCCCTGCTGCAGCAGCACTTTCCCGCTGCCCGGGTGCTGATGGCGACGACCAACGAGGACGACCTGCTGGAGCGCGCTGGCGTGCGCGATGTCGTCCATCTGCACGGCAGCCTGTTCAGCACCCGCTGCACCGCCTGCGCCTGGGAGGACGACGACCACGACGACAACGCGCTCTCGCTGATGCCGTGCCCGCGTTGTGGGGCCACCGTGCGCCCTGGCTCGGTGTGGTTCAACGAGCCGTTGCCGCGCCTTGCCCTCGACCGGCTGGAGGAGTTCGACCCCGACGGCTGTCTGCTGGTCGGCTCGTCGTGCCTGGTGCAGCCGGCAGCCGGCATCCCGCTCGATCTGCAGGTGCATGGTCATCCGGTGGTCGAGGTGAATCCCGAGGTCACCCCGCTGTCGGAGGTGGTGGCCTGCTCGATCCGCGGCCCGGCCCGCGACCTGCTGCCGCCGCTGACCGACCTGCTGACCTCGTCGATCGTGCGCGACCAGGCCCGCCGGCAGGAGTGATGCCTTCCGGGCTGCGCTGGATCGGAGGTGCCTGGTACGGTTACGTCCCCTCCAGACCGGCTTCCGCAGCCAGCAGGCGGTGCAGGTCCGCATAGAGGCCGCCGCGGGCGAGCAGTTCGGCGTGCGTGCCCTCTTCGGCCACCGTGCCGTGGCGCAGCACGATGATGCGGTGGCAGCGCCGCACGGTGGAGAGGCGGTGGGCGATGATCAGCGCGGATCGGCCGGTGAGCAGGCGGGCCAGGCCATCCTGGACGATGCGTTCGCTGGCGCTGTCGATGTGGGCGGTGGCCTCGTCGAGGATGAGTAGCTCGGGATCGTGAGCGACGGCACGGGCCAGGGCGAGGAGCTGGCGTTCGCCGGCGCTGAGGCCCTCGCCGCGCTCGCCCAGGCGATGGCCGCGACCGCCCGGCAGGCGGGCGACCAGCGCTCCGGCGCCGACCGTCTCCA
>JALHRW010000034.1 GCA_022841245.1 Planctomycetota bacterium | reverse complement strand
CGAAGGCGCAAGCGTCGTTGCGGCCCGGCCCCAGCGGGCGGAACGAGCCGGGGCAGGTCGAGACGGTGATCTCGGCATCGTCGCACAGCAGCAGCGCGGCGTCGATCAGCAGCAGGCTGTCCGCCAGGCGCTGCGGCTCGCTCCAATCCGGCAGGTAGGCGTCCTCCTTGACCCGCTTGGCCTGGAAGGGACGCAAGGGGAAGCCATTGAGCGTGTGCGCCGACAGCCGCTGCGCCTCGAGCACGCGGCGCAGGCGGCCGAGATCCCCGCGCAGCGCCGCGCTGCCCAGGCGCAGATCGACGCCGAGCCGGTCCCAGCCGAGACGCTGGCGCAACGGGCCGGCGAAGCGCTCGAGCGCGGCGCCGATCTCCTCCGCCGATTCGGCTGCGTGCAGATTGGTCGAGTAGGCGAGCGGTGCGGTCACCATGGCAGGCTGGCGGCAGCTGCGCTGAACGGAAGCGCCGGAGTGCGCAGTTCTTGCGCCCATCATCCCCGCCCTACGGTCCCGCACCGTGCACCACGCCACCGCCCGGCTCGCCATCGCGCGCATCCTGACCGGCAGTGGCCTGGCCGGAAATGCGACTGCCCTGGTCCTCGCCTGCCGCCTGCACAACGATCCGGACTGCCCGGACGAGCTGCGACGGAGCATCCTCGAGCGCTGCCTGGCGGCCGAACCCGACGTTGCCGCGGCCTTTTCCCACCCGCTCAACCAGCAGGCCGTCCCCGAGGACGAAGCCGGGCTGTGCGCGCAGCTCATCCCGGCGCTCATCGCTCACCCCGCCGACCAGGCGCTGAACGCGACCGCGCTGTGGAGCCTGGTCCAGCTGTGGCCGCACTGCGGAGCCGACGAACGGCCCCTGCTGCGCACCAGGCTGCTCAATGGCATCGCCGCGCGTCGCGGCGAGGACGCTGCCGCCCTGACCAGCTTCCAGCTGCGCGAGTGGCAGAAGAAGGTGCCGACCCATTATGGAACGCTGACGCCGAGCGTCGCCAGCCTGCGCGGCGTCATCGGCAGCGACGACGCCCTCGCCGCCTATCTGCTGCTCGCCGAGCACCTCGGCATGCAGGTCGACCTCGAGACGCTGTGCTGGGTGCTCGGCTCGCTGACCGTGCATCTGCTGCACGAGAACCACGACTTCCGCGGCGAACTCGCCGGGCTGCTCATCGGCACCACCACCTGCGAACGGCTCGTCCCATTGGTGCCGACCGAAGCCATGGTCACGGTGATCTCGCAGCTCAACCACCGCCTGTGGTATCTGCATGCCCACGGTCGGCTGCGGCCGATCCGCAAGAGCCTCGACCAGAGCCAGCGCCCCCTCGCCTCGGCCATCGCCACCGGCGACATCACCCTGGCGCAGCGCGCGGCGCGCGCCCTGGTCAGCCAGCAGCCCGGGGCGTTCTGGAGCGCGGCCTGGCAGGCGGTGGGCGAATGGCTGCCCTCCGACCAGCGGAGCCTGCTGCGACTGCTCACCGTGCTCGACTCGGCACGCTGGCGGGCCGATGATGGCACCGTCTCGATGGACGACGCCTCGGCCATCGCCGCCATGCTCGCCGAGTTGGCCTGGCAGCGCCTGCCCACGTGATCTGGCTTGCATCGCTTCATCGCGATGCAATGATGGTTGAATGCCCGCCTGTGCTGGATCCCTCCGCCTCCTCGCTGATGAGACGCGCCTGCGCCTGCTCCACCTGCTGGAGCACGAGCCCCTGACCGTTGCCGAACTGACCGCCGTCCTCGATCTCGGCCAGAGTTCGATCAGCGGGCACCTCGCCAAGCTCAAGCAGGCCGGCCTGGTCCACGATGTCGCCGAGGGCAGCGCCCACCGCTACCGCCTGCGCGATGACGCGCCGGAGACCCTCCGCCTGGCCTGGGCCGCCGCCCGCCAGCTGTCGCAGAACGATCCGGCGATCGGCGCCGACCAGCGCTCGCTGGAACGCCACCGCGCCGCCACCGGCCAGGACTGGGTCGCGCGCGTCGCCGGCCAGCTGCACCGCGAATACGCACCCGGCCGCACCTGGGACAGCCTGGCGCACGCCTTCGCCGCTGCCGGTCGCTTCGGCCGCTGCTGCGACATCGGCGCCGGCGACGGCGCGCTGGCCGGGCTGCTGGCATCCGCATCCACCAACCTGACCTGCATCGATCCATCGCCGGCGATGATCGCCGCTGGACGTTCACGCTGCAGCGAAGCGGGGCTGGGCAACGTCACCTGGATCGAGGCCGCCGGCGAGCGCCTGCCGCTCAAGGACGCCAGCCAGGACACCGTGCTGCTGCTGCAGTCGCTGCAGTACGTCGAAGCGCCGCAGGACGTGCTGCGCGAATGCGGCCGGGTGCTCGCCCCGCACGGCCGCCTGCTGCTGCTGACCCTGGCCGAGCACGACCACGACGAGGCGGCGCGCTACGGCCACCGCCACCGCGGCTTCCGCGACGCCGACCTGCGCGCCTGGCTCAAGCCGTGGTGCGCCAAGCCGCGCCTGGTCCACCTCCCGCCCGAGGCGCGCGCCCCGCGCTTCCAATCGATCCTGCTTACCGCGGACAAGCCATGATCTCCCACGACCAGCCCGGCCACATCTGCGACCCCCTCTGCCCGCACCACGGCGGAGTGCCGCGCCTCGACCCCCGCGAGGTCGTCAACCACCTCGGCTACCGCCGCGACGCGCGGGCCGCGAAGTTCCCCTTCCTCGCCGCGCTGCGCGAGCGGGTGCTGATTTACGACGGCGGCTTCGGCACCGAGTTGTTCAAGTTCGATCTCGCGCCGAGCGACCTCGGCACCGGCGCCCAGGACGGCTGCGTCGAGCTGATCCATCGTACCCGGCCGGAGATCGCCGGCACCATCCACCGCCGCTACCTGCAAGCCGGCGCCGACGTGGTCGAGACGCACTCGTTCAATGCCGTCCCGCACGCCCTGGCCGAGTTCGCCCTCGCCGACCAGGCCGAGCAGCTGTCCGAGCTGGCCGGCCGCGCCGCGCGCTCCGCCTGCGACGACTTCTCGACTGCGCAGCGGCCGCGCTTCGCCGCCGGAGCGCTGGGCTCCGGCACCAAGATGCCGTCGCTCGGCCACATCGCGTTCGATGCGCTGGTCGAAAGCTATCGGGTCGGCTCCCGCGGCCTGCTGCGCGGCGGCGTCGACCTCATCCTGATCGAGACGGCGCAGGACATCCTGCAGGTGCGCGCCGCCATCTTCGGCGCCCGCGCGGCCATGGCCGACCTCGGCCGCGAGGTGCCGATCCAGGCCCAGGTGACGATCGAGGCGTTCGGCACCATGCTGACCGGCACCGACATCGCCGGCGCGCTGACCGCACTGGAGTCGCTCCCGGTCGACATCGTCGGCGTCAACTGCGCCACCGGCCCCGACCTGATGGACTCGCACATCCGCACGCTGGCGGCCGGCGCCACGCGCTGGGTCTCCTGCCTGCCCAACGCCGGGCTGCCGCGCAACGAAGGCGGCAAGGCGGTCTACGACCTCACCCCAGACGAGCTGGCGCACTGGCACGAGCGCTTCGTCAAGGACTACGGCGTCAATCTGATCGGTGGATGCTGCGGCACCACGCCGGCGCACATCAAGGCGGTAGCCGACCGCCTGCACGGCGCCGCCCCCGGGCAGAAGCGCCGCGACAGCTTCCCGGCCCAGCTCTCCAGCCTGTACACCGCCGCGACGATCAAGCAGGACACCGGCCTGCTCATCGTCGGCGAACGCACCAACGCCACCGGCTCGAAAGCCTTCCGCGAACTGCTGTTCAAGGACGACTTCGACGGCATGGTCCACCTCGCCCAGGAGCAGGTCGCCGAAGGCTGCCATGTGCTCGACGTGTCGGTGGCGTGGACCGGCCGCGACGAGCGCAAGGACATGGACGCGGTGATGGGCCGCTTCGCCACCGCCGTGCAGATCCCGATCATGGTCGACTCGACCCAGAGCGACGTGATGGAGATCGCGCTCAAGCGCCTCGGTGGCCGCGCCATCATCAACTCGGTCAATCTGGAGGACGGCGAGGAGAAGCTCGACAAGGTCTGCCGGCTGGCCAAGCGCCACGGCGCCGCGCTGGTCGCGCTGACCATCGACGAGGACCGCGAGGCCGGCATGGCCAAGTCGGTCGAGCGCAAGCTCGCCATCGCCGAGCGCCTCTACAAGCTGATCACCGAACGCCACGGCATCCCCGGCAGTTCGATCCTCTTCGACCTGCTGACCTTCCCCATCACCCAGGGCGACGAGGATACGCGCAAGCTCGGCCTGTGGACGCTGGAGGCGATCGAGCTGCTGAAGCAGCGCCTGCCCGACGCCGGCTACATCCTCGGCCTGTCGAACATCAGCTTCGGGGTGAAGCCCTACGCCCGCCAGGTGCTCAACTCGGTCTACCTCGACGAGGCGATCAAGCGCGGCCTGACCTCCGCCATCGTCAACGCCTCGAAGATCATCCCGATCGAGCGCATCCCCGCCGACGAGGTGGCGATGGCGCGCGACCTGATCTACGACCGGCGCACGCCCACCCACGATCCGCTGCACGTCTTCGTCAACCACTTCACCAAGGCCACCGGCCCGGTGCAGTCCGAGGCGGAGATCGCCGCCCTGCCGATCGAGCAGCGGCTGGCCAAGCGCATCATCGACGGCAAGAAGGTCGGCATCGACAAGGATCTCGACGAGGCGCTGCTGAGCCACCCGCCGCTGAAGATCATCAACGAGTTCCTGCTCGCCGGCATGAAGACGGTCGGCGAACTGTTCGGCTCAGGCAAGATGCAGCTGCCATTCGTGCTGCAGTCGGCCGAGACGATGAAGCTGGCGGTGAAGCACCTCGAACCGCGCATGGAGCGCGTCGCCGGCAGCCAGAAGGGCACCCTGGTCCTGGCCACGGTGCGCGGCGACGTGCACGACATCGGCAAGAACCTGGTCGACATCATCCTGACCAACAACGGCTACCGCGTCATCAACCTCGGCATCAAGCAGCCGATCGAGGACATCGTCGCCGCGGTCGAGAAGCATCGCCCCGACGCCATCGGCCTGTCCGGCCTGCTGGTCAAGTCGACGGTGGTGATGAAGGAGAACCTCGAGTGGATGTGCGAGCGCGGCTACCGCCTGCCGGTGGTGTGCGGCGGCGCGGCGCTCAACCGCGCCTACGTCGAGCACGACCTGCGCGCCTCCTACCGCCGCGGCCAGCGCGCGCGCGACGACTGCCAGGTGTGGTACGCCAGCGACGCCTTCGAGGGCCTCAACCTGATGGAGGAGCTGTGCGGCCAGGTGCCGGAGGAGAAGCGCACCCTGACCACCCGTGCGCCGCGTGAACGCACCAGGCTGACCGCCTTCGAGGAGATGGAGGCCAAGCTCAAGGCCGGCGAGGCCTACGTCCCGACCAACACCCCGCCGCCGCCGCGCATCCCGCAGCCGCCGTTCTGGGGTCGCCGCATCGTCCGCGCCGACGAGCTCGAACTGGCGACGATCGCCAACTACCTCAACCCCAACGCCCTGTTCCGCGGCCAGTGGGGCTTCCGCCAGGGCCAGACCCTGTCGAAAGCGCAGTGGCAGGAGATGGTCGACCGCGAGGCGACGCCGGTGCTCAAGCGGCTGATCGCCGAGGCGGCCAAGCACGGGCATCTCCAGCCGGCGGTGGTCTACGGCTACTGGCCCTGCGCCAGCGAGCGCAATGACGTCATCCTCTTCGACCCGGTGAGCGGCGCCGAAGCCGCGCGTTTCCACCTGCCGCGGCAGACCGACGACTCCAACCGCCACCTGTGCATCGCCGACTGGTTCCGTCCGCGCGGCGCCGCTCCGCTTGCTGACGAGCAGGCCTTCATCCCGGCCGCCGCCTGGGCCAATGGCGCCCGCGACGTCATCGCCTTCCACGTCGTCACCATGGGCGAGGCGGCTTCGCGCTGGACCGAGCGGCTGTTCGCCGCCGACAGCTACCAGGAGTACCTCTACGCCCACGGCTTCAGCGTCGAGATGGCCGAGGCACTGGCCGAATACTGGCACAAGCGCGTGCGCCAGCAGCTGGGCATCGCTGGCGACGACGCCATGGACATCGCCGACCTGTTCACCCAGGGGTATCAGGGCAGCCGCTACAGCTTCGGCTATCCCGCCTGCCCGCGCCTCGAGGACCAGCTCATCCTGCAGCGCCTGCTGCAGTGGGAGGAGGCCGGCATCAAGCTCAGCGAAGAACACCAGCTGGTGCCCGAGCAGAGCACCAGTGCCCTGATCGTGCATCATCCCGGGGCGAAGTACTTCAATCTGTGAGCTGTGTTGACTCGGCCGCGCCGAGCCGCGAGCGAGAGCACGGCTCCAATCCACGATGTGGTTTTCTTGCGGTCCATAAACCTATTTATTCATTTCCGATCCCACGCCGAACGCCACGCTGCGAGTTGAGTCTTCGGAAGTCACAAACAGGCCATCGCCACATTCGAGTACGACGACCACGAATCACGTACAAGGAACCGCGTATGCTCTGGAACCTATCTCTGCGCCATCTGGTCAGCAGCGCAGCATGCCTCTCGCTCATGCCGCTCGCATTGCACGGCGGCGAACAACCATTCTCGATGCAGGGTTGGGTTCCGCCGGCGCCCGCCCAATGGACCGCCCTGGCCCCGCGCTTGGCGGCGGCGTATGAGCAGGCCAAAAAGCAGTTCCCCGGCAAGCGGCTCGATGGGGGAGCAATTCCGGCTCCGAAGTTCAGCGTCGATCGGACCAATGGCCGGCTGTATGTCCTGTCGGGCATGGTGTGGGTCAGCACGGATTGCGGGCAGACGTACGAGGTGATCGACAAGGAGGCGCTGGTGTGGGGCTTCAATGAATCGACCACCGCCATCTTCGCCCACCCCGATGGTTCGAAAGTGAGGGTCTTCTCATCGAACCAGAGCGGATACACATTGGACAGCGGTGCGACCTGGAAGCATCTGAAGTTCAATATCCCATATGGATTCGAAGATGGTCAAATCAACTGGGATGGGGATGGGAAGCTGATCGTGGGCCGGCATCATTGCTCGCGTCCGGCGATGCATATCAGTCGCGACGGCGGAGACAGCTTCACCAAATTCCCGGATGAGATCAACCAGCAGATCAATACGCTGAGCATCGCCGTGATGGACGATGACGTCATGTTGTTCCAAGGCCCGAAGCTGGTGCGTACCGAGGACTCCTGCAAGACGTTTACGGAGGTACCGCAGCCGACGCGCCTCGGAGCCGACGGGAAACCCGGCAGATTCGACGGCATGAGCGTGCGTTTCAAGAACAAGGTCTATTGGCTGCATTCCACCGGCATCTACACCAGCGCAGACAAAGGCCTGACGTGGACCGTCGTCGGCAAGCCCTTCCCCGCCGATGCCGAATGGATGACGAAGCGGCTCGTGCGCTCGGGGCCGGTGTTCGGCAAGGACGAGAAGCATATGCTGCTGCTGTGCTTGGACAGGGTTGTGGAAACGCTGGACGGGGGTGAGACCTGGCATGTGCTGGCCCAGTTGCCCATAACGCTCAACGATATGGTATGGGCCCATGGTTTCACCTACGACCCGATCAGTGATGTGTTGTTCAGCAGCAATATGCAACATGGTTGCGGGCCATACCTGTTCGGCCGCCTGGCGCTCAATCGCTGGGGCAAGGTCGAGCAGGTGCCACCGTCGGCTCCGACGGATGTCCAGTCGAAGGTCGTGCGTGCCGGAAATTGCGCTGAATTGAGCTGGAAGCCGTCGAACGATGCGAGCGGCATCTACTCCTATTACGTGTATGTCGATGGCGACCTGCAATACCGCACCGAGAAACCTGAAATCGTCCTGTCGAACTACTCCTGGGATCAGCAGCTGAAAGTCGGCGTTCAGGCTGTGGACGCCTGGGGGAATCGCTCGGCCGTGGTCGAACAGGCGGTTCGCATGGGCGCCAAGCCTGCCGCGGCCACGCTCTTGTCGGACCTGAAAAGCTCCATCGCCACGATCGATGATGCGCCGATGGAACTCGTGACCAACACCAGCACGGTGCCGGACAAGCGAGGGGCACCGTTGATGCTCCATGTGGATGGCTATGAACCGAATCCGGAGACTCGGCGCGTGCACCTGCCTGTGCCGTACGGGTTCGGCGTCCGCCTCAAGAACACCCAGAAGCTGGGCGTCCTCGAATACGATATCGACCAGAAATTCACCCGTCTGCTGCTGGATGTCGGCGTGCGTAGCGGAGCCTGGGCCCGCATCGAGGTGAAAATCCTTCTTGATGGCAAGCAGGTCGCCGTGACCAAGGCGGACAACTCTCAGCGCGATATGGGGCAGAAGGCGGATGCCATTGATCTCGACCTGACCAATGTGAAAAAGCTCCGCTTCGAATTCGCCAATCTGAAGACGCCCTATTGGCAATGGGAAACTGCGATCCTCGGCAATGCCGTAGTGCTTGGACCTAAGTAGCGCGTTCGTGGCGACCCGTCGACGAAGACGTCCTCGGCACGCAGTCGCAGAACCGGCCAAGGCCTGATCGGGCATCACCCGGGGCGAAGCGCTTCAATCCGTGAGCGCAGGTTGGAGGATGCCGGCATGCTACCCGACGTCCTGACCCTGCCCGACGGCCGCCGTGCCGTCGATCCGACCACCTGGCGCGAGGTCTTCCGCCCCGCCTTGCTTGAGCTGCTCGCCAGCCATGTCTACGGCCATGCTCCGGCGGCGCCGGCGATCAGCGCCGAACGCCTGGCCGGCGGCGAGCTGAAGCACGGGACCTGGGAGCACTGGCGGATCACGGTGTGGCCAGGCGTCAAGCCGTTGGCGGTGCTGCTCTGCCTGCCACGCGGCGTGGCGGCGGCGCCGTGCTACGTCGGCCTCAACTTTCTTGGCAACCACTCGATCGTCGGCGCCAATGAGGTGCCGCAGCCCAGCGGGATCAGCTCCCGCGGCGCGACCCTGCAATCCGACCGTGGCCGCGCTGGCTACAGCTGGTGCGTTGAGGGCATCCTCAAGCGCGGTTGGGGCCTGTGCACCGCTTTCTATGGCGAGCTCGAACCCGACACCGCGGACGGGCCGGCGCTGTCACGGACGTGGCGCGATGGCGGCTTCGCCGCCGATGCCGGTGCCATTTCGGCCTGGGCGTGGCTGCTCTCGCGCCTGGTCGACCTGCTGGTGCGTGACCGCCGCGTCGATGCGTCGCGACTGGTCTCGGTCGGGCACTCGCGCCTGGGCAAGACCGCACTGCTGGCCACGGCGCGCGATCCGCGCCTGGCCATGGTGGTGGCCAACGGCAGCGGCAGCGGCGGCGCTGGCACCTTCCGCGAGACTTCGCCAGGCGCTGAAACGCTGGCGCAAATCCTGTCCTTCACCCACTGGTTCCATCCTCGCCTCGGCCCGGACGCGCAGGCGGTGCCGGTCGACATGCATCAGCTGCTGGCCTGCATCGCGCCGCGCCCCGTGCTGCTGACCAACGCCGAGGACGATGACTGGGCGGATCAGTGCGGGCAGCTGCGCACTCTGCAGGCCGCGGCCCCGGCGTGGCGGCTGCTCGGCAGCGGAGCTACGCCGCCTGCGGCCATGCCGGCACTGGGTTCGGGTCCGGATGGCAAGGTGCTGCGTTACGCGTATCGGGTCGGGCCGCACTGCCTCTGCCCGGCGGATTGGAGCGCGATCTTCGCGGCGACCGCAGCCGAACTGCCCGGCTGACCGTCAGGTCCGGACCGGCGTCCCGAGTCCGCAGACGTCGGCGGCCTTGTAGCCATCGAGGCTGGGCACCGCGTCGGCCAGCTTGGCCACGCAGTCGCCGGCAGTCACCAGCGGCAGCTCGCGGCCACCCTCGGGGGTGATCAGCGGCATGCCGGCAGTCGACATCAGGGCGTTGCAGATGCATTTGCGCCCGACCAGTTCGGCCGGGTCGCCGCCCTTGGCGATGAAGGCGGCTTCGGGCTCGGCAGCGCAGCGCCAGCCGAGCTTGCCGTTCTCCAGACGATAGGGCATGCGCAGGTAGCCGAGGTTGCAGATGCGCGTGCGCGAGGCGTAGACCGCGGGATCCGACAACGTGCCCGGGACCTCGGCGACCTTGAAGGGGAAGCCGGTGGGCGAGGCGAGACGGTCGGTGAAGACCCCGGCCTTGCCATCGCGAACCAGGCCGAGGACCTGCGCCTTGAGGTCGGGCCGCAGACCCGACTCCTCGCTCAGCGCGAGGATGGTGCCGATCTGCACGCCCTGCGCGCCGGCGGCCTGCGCCTTGGCCAGACCTTCGGGGGTGCCGAAGCCACCAGCCAGCCAGAACGGACGGCCGAGCTTGGCCAGCTTGACCAGATCGGCGTGGTCGCGCGGTCCGTAGACCGGCTCGCCACGGGCGTTGAGCGGTTCGTTATGGTTGCGCGGCGGGGCGTTGTGGCCGCCGGCGGTCGGACCTTCGACGACGAAGCCGTCGACGCCGCCATCGGTCGAGCGCAGCAGCGCCTGGGCGAGAATATCGGAGGTGATGACGGCGAGGAACGGCGGGCGGAACACCGGCGGCGGGATGTCGCCGACGATGCACCGCGGATCGAAGCGGATGCGCGTCGTCTCGCCAGGCAGGGCGCCCTCGACGCGGAGGATCAGGCTGGCCTCCTGGTGCGCAGCGAGCCGGTCCAGCACTCCGGGGATCTCGCGCGGGATGCCGGCGCCCATCAGTACGGCGTCGACTCCACCAAGCATCGCTCCATAGAGCGAGGCCACATTCGGCGACTGCACCTTCTCCAGCAGGTTGATGCCGACGACGCCGTCGTGCCCTTCCTTGGCCAGGGCGACCTCGGCGAAGTTGGCCACCACCAGCAGTTCGAGGGTGTCGATGCGCGGCTCGTGCTCGACCATGGCGGTCGCGCGGTAAGCGCCCGGACGGGTGATGCCGCCTGCGACGTACCAGCGGTTGAGGATGCGTTCGGCGACCGCAGGGATGGGGAAGCGGGCTATGACGCGGCGCAGATGGCCGCCCGCGTCACCCTCCTGCAGGCGGTAGGCGACGACCCGGTCGAGACCGGTGCCGGAGATCACCCCGAGGCCGCCGGCCTGCGATACGGCCTTGGCCAGACGCCAGTTGGAGATGGAGACACCCATCCCACCCTGGATGACGGCGGGCAGCCGACGGGCCAAGGCAGCGGCAGTGGGCTTCGCGTCCGGGCAGTCGCTCATCCGCAGAGATCCATGCGAGGTCTTCCATACAAGGGGTGGCATCAACCCCTGCGGGCAGACATCTCACCGGGGGCATGCAACGGCCGCAACGCAACCGCCATCGCCGCGGACGTCCCGCGCGCGAAGGTAGCACACTACCGACGGGGACGGCGCCTCAACCGGCAATGCGCCCGAGGTGCCAACGGTCAATGCGACAATGCGTTGTGTCGGTCATCCTGGTCTGGTCGTTAGCAGCTGACGTGCAGCCATGCGTGCAGGTTATGACCGACGCCGTGGCAGCCGCGGCCGTCGAATCCGGAGGCCTGCCGACATGGACGCCCACCGCCCGATGGCTACGACCCCCCTGTGCCCTCCGATGTCGTCCGTGCCCGCCTCTCCGCCCTGCGCTTCGTCGGCGACCTTACGGAAGGGGACGCTGCGGCTCACGGCTGCCGTCTGATCGTCGCCACCCACGGCGCCGATGCCGCTCCCGAGCACATCCGCCTGACCGTGCTGGTCGATGCCGGTGGCGTGGTCGCCGACGCGCGCTTCCGCTCCAACGCCAAGGACGAACTGCTGGCGGCCTACGACGCCATGACCGAGATGCTGCTCGGCGGATTGCTGGTCGACGCAGCGACGATCACGCCCCGCCGAGTCGAGGCGGTGCTGCGCGGCAGCGGCACGACGCCGGCCTTCGACGTCGCGCTCGACGGCGACAAGCCGTTCTTCGTCCTGACCAAGGCGGTGCAGGCGCTGGAGAAGCCGAAGGAATCGCCGACCACCTCCGACCAGCTGCCGTGGAGCGAGGTCGGCCTGTTCGAGAAGGTGCGGCGTATCGAGCTGGTCCTCGACCAGCAGGTGCGCCCCGCCCTGGCCAGCGACGGCGGCGGGCTGGATCTGGTCGACCTGCAGGGCGACGAACTGATCGTGCAGTACCACGGGGCCTGCGGCTCGTGCTCGTCCTCGATCGGCGGCACCCTGACCTTCATCCAGGACAGCCTGAACAACCACCTCGGCACCATCCTGCGCATCACCGTGTCGCAGCTCGACGAGGCGGCCCCCGACTTCGTGCACTAGCAGGCTGCGGAAAAAGCAGCCTGCGGGGCCGTCTGGTCCCCATGGCAAAAAAGCAGACCTCGATTCTTCCGGGGAAAATAGCGACCGCAGGTCGCCCCCGGGGGAATCGAGGCTAGCAGGCTGCGAGAAAAACGGAGTTTTTCCCGCAGCCTGCTAGCTCCCAAGCTGGCGGACCCGCCAATTCCCGATACGCTACGGCATGCGCCGCCTGCGCTTCAAGGATCTGCTTCCGCTGTCGGCCGGCTGCCATGTCGCACGCAGCTTCTACCATCCCGGCCACGGCAGCGGGCGCCACGGCCACGACTTCGCCGAGGCGATGTGGGTCGAGATGGGCGCCGTGCGCCACGACACCGGCCGCAGCGTGCGGCTGCTGACCACCGGCGACATCGTCCTGGTCCGGCCGCACCACCAACACGATATCCGCGGCGTCGACGACCAGATCGGCGTCATCGTCAACATCGCCTTCCCGGCCAACGTGCTGAACACCCTCGAATCCTACTATGACTGCGCCGGGCTGTGGGGCGACGAGCACGAGCCGCGTGTGCGCCGCCTCTCGTCCGAAGACATCGCTGCCCTCGGCCGGCGCATCGAGACGCTGCGCACCGGCCCCGACGACCGCCTCGCGCGCGACGCGTTCCTCACCACGCTGCTCGACCGACTGCGCCCGCGTCAGGCCGACCTGTGGCGCAACGCCCCGGCCTGGCTGGCCGGCCCGCTGTCGCGCTGTGCCGAACCGCCGCTGCTGTCCGCCGGCCTCTCGGCCCTGGTCCGGCTGAGCAAGCGCTCGCGCGAGCATATCAGCCGCAGCATCCGCGCCGCTACCGGCGACACGCCGACCGCGCTGCTCACCGAGATGCGGCTGCGCTGGGCCGAACGCCAGCTCGCTCTCACCGACACGCCGATCAGCGCGATCGCCGCCGGCTGCGGCATCGGCCGCGCCCGCCTCGGCCACCTCTTCACCCTCCGCCACGGACGCAGCCCGCGCGCCTACCGGATGGCATGCCGCGGGGCGGTGGGGTAGAGCGCCGCATCGCGCTTGAACTGGCGCCCTGCATCAGCGGATGGCGGCCAATCCTTTCCGCACCGCTTCGCTGACGGCGGGGTCGGCCAGGATGTCACCCAGTTCGCAGATCATCACCGATCTTGCGCCCTGCTCCGCCACGATCTGCAGCTCCTGCAGCACGCGTTCGGCGCTGCGACGGTGGGGCGCCATCTCACCGGAGTTGTAGTAGCCGATCATCGGCATGCCGATGGTGCCGGCGTTGGCGTACGGGCCCTGCACGGTGATGCGCGTGCGTTCCGTCACCTTGTCCAATGGCCAATGAGGCTGGAGGAACCAGCAGACCGTCATGGCGCAGTAGTCCACCTTGACCCGGCGCCCGTAGAAGAGATTGGGCAGATACGGAGGCAGGACATGGCTGAGCACGGTCATCTTCGGATTCACCTCCTTGGTCGCAGCGTAGAGCTTCGCGTAGAGATCGACCAATCCATCCTCGTAGAAGGCCGCCTTGGCCTGGTCGGCGGGCAGATCGGAATGCTTCGCCTGGTACTCGGCCAACGCTGCGAGGCAGTCCGCACAGGCGCAGGAGCGGTAGTTGCGGTAGCCGAGGAAATCCCAGCAGACGCCGTCGAACCCGTTCGAACTGGCCTTCCTCACCTCGGACACGGCGTACTCGACCACGCCGGCGTCACGCGGGCAGACCAGTTCGTGGGTGGATATCTCCGGGTGCTGGGGCAGCGGTTCGCCACCGTGCTGATAGAGCGAGTCGCTGCCGACGGGGACGAATCCGGGCCACGTCTCCTCGCCCTTCTCGATCACCTGCAGGCGAGCGTCCGGTTGTTTGCGCAGCGGTTCGATCACCCGGATGCTGAACAGGCCCTGTTTGCGGCACTCGTCCGCGAGGATGGCGCTGCGATGGAAGCCTGTGAAGGCGTAGGCGTTGAACCCCAGTTCCTTGGCCTTGCCCACCGCCTGCCTGATCCCCTTCTCCGAGCTGGGAAGGTTCCAACTGGCCGTCACCTTCAGGACGTCTGCTGCTTCCGCCAACGCACCTCCGACAAGACTCACGAGGATCAGCCGCAGGATCAGAGCCCTCTTCATCTGCAGCAGAGCCTCGGACATCCGCGTCAATATCATGATGACCGCGTCCGCATGGAGGCGTGATGCTGTCCAGGACATGCTCATTCTTCCTCCATCTGCTGCTTCAAACGGGCAACGCGCCCGTCGTGACTCGCCTGCCAGGGACGACCAGAGCGCCGACCATATCACATCCTGCACACGATGTGTCACGCAACGCTCATGCGCCGGGCGACCCCCGAGCGTAGGCTGCGCCTCCCACAGGAGCCTCCCGTGACCAAGATCGCCATGATCGGCGCCGGCAGCGTCGTCTTCTCCCGCAACCTCACCGGTGACATCCTCGGCATGCCCGAATTCAAGGATGCCACCATGTGCTACATGGACATCGACAAGGAGCGCCTGACCGTCGCCGGCAACCTGTGCCGCAAGGTGGCCAAGGCGCTGGGCGCGAAGCCGAAGATCGAAACGACGATGGACCGTCGCAAGGCGCTCAAGGGCGCCGACTTCGTCATCAACATGGTGCAGATCGGCGGCTTCAACTCGACCCTGGTCGACTTCGAGATCCCGCGCAAGTTCGGCCTCAACTTCACCATCGCCGACACCACCGGACCCGGCGGCCTGTTCCGCGCCTTGCGCACCTACCCGATGCTGTCGGGTATGGCCAAGGACATGGCCGAGCTGTGCCCGCGCGCCGTGCTGCTCAACTATTCCAACCCGATGTCGATGAACATGCAGAGCGTGTTCCGCACTGCTGGCATCCAGGCGGTCGGCCTGTGCCACAGCGTGCAGGGCACCTTCGATCAGCTGATGGGCTACATCGGTGAAGACCCGTCGAAGATCGCCTTCACCTGCGCCGGCATCAACCACATGGCCTTCTACCTGAAGATCGAGAAGGACGGCGTCGACCTCTATCCGCGCCTGTTCAAGGCGATGGCCGACGAGAAGATCCGCAGCACCAACAAGGTGCGCTTCGAACTGATGAAGCGGCTCGGCCACTTCATCACCGAGAGCTCGGAGCACAACGCCGAGTACAACCCGTGGTTCATCCCGCGCGGCAAGCAGACCATCGCCGAGTTCGACATCCCGATCGACGAGTACCTGCGCCGCTGCGACGGCATCGTCGACGAGTTCGCGCGGCTGAAGAAGTTCAGCGCCGGCCGCGAGCCGATCAAGGAGGTCTGCCGCAGCCACGAATACGGCTCGACCATCATCCACTCGATCGTCACCGGCAAGCCGGCGGTGGTCTACGGCAACCTGGTCAACGGCGGCACCATCAGCAACCTGCCGCGCACCGCCATCGTCGAGGCCCCGACCCTGGTCGACCGCACCGGCATGCACCACGCCCAGGTCGGCGAGCTGCCGCCGCAGCTGGTCGCCTACATGACGCCGCACGTCAACCAGCACGAACTGTTCATCCGCGCCGCCCAGGAAGGCCGCCGCGACCACGTCTACCAGGCCTGCATGTTCGACCCGCTGGCCGGCGCCACCCTGCGCACCGATCAGATCGTCGAGATGTGCGACGAGATGATCGCCGCCTACGGCGACGAACTGCCGCCCCTGCCCGCACGGACGCTGGTGCCGACCAGCGGCAAGCGCTTCCCCAAGGTCGACAGCCGCGTGCTGCGCGCCAGCTGGGACAAGGTGCAGGAGTCGGCCGAATCGCACCACATCAAGGACTGGCACGTCCTCGGCGCCTTCCCCGGCACGTCGGGCAAGACCACCATCGCCACCAGGACCCCGTTCGATGCGCTGGTCGCCGCGGATGGCTCGGTCGATCTCAAGGCGGCGGTCGGCGGGGTGAAGTGGAAGGCGGTCAAGGCGGCCAAGCGCGGCTTCGTCGACCTAGCCGGCGTCTACGGCCCGCTCAGCTGGTGCGTCTGCTGGGGCTATGCCGAGGTCGAGTCGGTCCACGCCCGCGAGGTGGTGGTCTCCTGCGGCTCGGACGACGGCATCAAGCTGTGGCTCAATGGCAAGGTGGTGCACGAGCACGAGATCGGCCGCGGCTACAACCCCGAGGCCGACAAGGTGACGGTGCAGTTGAAGGCCGGCGTCAACCGCATCCTGGTCAAGATCAGCCAGCACATCGGCGGCTACGGCTTCGGGGTGAGCGTCCCCCCTGCGAACTTCTAGTTCGCGGCCCAGTCGTCGTTGATCGCGACGTCCGGGGTGCAGGCTAAGACCCCGTGAGCCAGGACGTAGAGTCAGCAGAGGACGACATGGCCCTGCTGCAGCAGTATCTTGAAGGCGGCGACGAGGCGGCGGTAGCCGTCCTCGTCGATCGCCATCAAGCTGACCTGCTGCGCACGGCGCACGCCCTGCTCGGCGAGGCGTCAGCCGCGCAGGACGCCGTTCAGGAGGGCTTCGTCCGCCTGTGGAGCGACGCCGCCGGCGTGCTCGCCGGCGCCGGCTCGCGCCGTTCGGTCGGCGGCTGGCTGTGCACCGTCGTGCGCAACGCCGCCCTCGACATGCTGCGGCGCAAGCGCGCCGCCCCCCTGCCCGAGCAGGTGCGGCAGCCGACACCGCCGAGCGGTACGGCAGTCGATGAGGCGAGCCTGCTGTGGGCGGCGGTCGCGCGCCTGCCCGACCTCGAGCGCGCCGCCGTGCTGCTGCGCTACCGCGACGGCCTGGCCTACGACGAGATCGGCGTCCGCCTGGGCAAGACCGCCAACCATGTCGGGGTGATCCTGCACCAGGGCGTCGCGCGGCTGCGGGCCGACGCCGGACTCGCGGGGATCGCGCCATGAACGAGCTCGATCCGCAACTCGCCGCCCTGCTGCGCCGTGCTCCGGTCGCACCGGCCGCGCTCGACGAGGCGCACCGCCAGGCCGTGCTGCTCGCCGCCCGCCAGGCCTGGTTCCGCCAGCGCGCGCGCAGCCGGCGCAACCTCCTCGGCCTCGCCGCCGCGGCGGTATTCGCCGCCGCCATAGCCGGCTGGACCATCCGCAGCCTGGTCGACAGCCCGGTCCAGACGGCCCCGCCAACGATGGCTGTGGCCGAACGCCCAGGCAAAGTGGCAGAGCGCCCGGCGGAAGTGGCCGAACGTCCGGCAGAGCGCAAGGACCTGCGTCGGGCCGCCGAGCCTGTGGCGATGGCCAAGAGCACCGCACCGCCCGCACCAGCCGCAGCACCGGCCCCGCTGGCTGCGGCTGCCGCATTGGAGGCCGACGGCGCCGCGAATGCCATGCGCAGCGAAGCCGGCGCAGCGGAGCCCCGTGCTGGCCGCATGGTGGCCGCTCCGGCTGCAGCGATGGCCCTCGACAGCGTCGCGGCCCCCTCGCCGCAAGGGCATCTGGTTGTCGCCCAACTGGTCCTCGAAGCGGCGCACGGCACCCGCCTGACCCCCGCCACCCGGCAGGCCTCGCTGCAGGCCGCGCTCGACGGCCTCGCCGGCATCGACGGGGCCGAGGCCGAGGCCCTGCGCACCGCCCTGCGCCAGGCCATGCAGCAGCGCTGAGCCGGACGCGGCCCGGGCTGGCCTTCCTGGGCCGACGGCTAGCCTGCGCGCCCCCCGCATGCGCCCCACCATAGCTATCGTCGGTCGGCCGAATGTCGGCAAGTCCAGTCTATTCAACAGGTTGGTGGGTCAGCCCATCGCCATTGTCGACCCCACGCCGGGGACCACGCGCGATCGCATCCTGCACCAGGTGCGGCGCGACGAGGTGCGCTTCGACCTGGTCGACACCGGCGGCATCGGCGTGGTCGACGAGCGCAAGCTGGAGAGCGACGTCTACAAGCAGGTCGAGCGCGCCATCGCCACCGCCGACCGCATCATCTTCCTGGTCGACGTGCGCGACGGCCTGCTGCCGCTCGACAAGGACATCGCCGCCACCCTGCGCAAGCACCACGAGCGCGTCATCCTGGTGGTCAACAAGGTCGACCACGACGGGCTCGAGCCGCAGGCCTTCCAGTTCATGAACCTCGGCCTGGGCGAGCCGCTGACCATCAGCGCGGCGCAGGCCACCGGCCTGCACGGCCTGCTCGAACGCCTGGCCAAGGACCTGCCGGCGATGCGCGACGACGGCTCGCCCGAGGAGGCCGAGGACGGGCGGACCCGGCTCGCCCTGGTCGGCCGCCGCAACGTCGGCAAGAGCTCGCTGACCAACGCCCTGTGCCACGACCAGCGCGTCATCGTCGCCGACCTGCCCGGCACCACCCGCGACGCGGTCGACGTGGCGCTGGAGAAGGACGGCGCCGCCTTCACCCTGATCGACACCGCCGGCCTGCGCAAGCGCACCCAGATGATCGAGGACGACCTCGAGTTCTTCAGCGCCTGCCGCACCGAGCGCGCCATCCGCCGCGCCGACGTCGTGCTGCTGGTGATCGACGCCAGCGACGAGATCGCCGCGGTCGACAAGAAGATCGCCCGCTTCGTCGAGGTCGAAGGCAAGCCGACCATCCTGGTGGTCAACAAGTGGGACATAGCCCAGCTGTCGCACGCCAGCAAGCAGACCTACCTGACCTGGCTGAAGGACCGCCTGCCCGGCCTCGGCTACGCCCCGGCGGTGTTCACCTGCGCCCTCACCGGCCTCGACGTCGACCAGCTGCTGACCATCGCGGTCGAGCTGAAGGAGGAGGCCAAGCACCGCATCATCACCAGCCGCCTCAACGAGGTGGTCGAGGCGGCGGTGCGCCAGCGCCGGCCCAGGAAGGTCGGCCCGGCACCGACCAAGATCTATTACGCGACCCAGGCCGAAACCCAGCCGCCGACCCTGATCGTCTTCGTCAACCGCACCGACTGGATCGAGCCCGGCTACTCGCGCTTCCTCGAGCACTTCATCCGCGCCCAGGTGCCGGAGTTCGCCCGCGTCCCGTTGCGCATCCTGTTCAAGGCGCGCGACAGCCGCTTCCACGAGCAGGAGGACAAGCACCGCGTCGTGCGCGGCCGCAACAAGGCCGAACGCAACGCCGGCCTGGTCCTGCCGGTGCGCATGGCGATCGACAAGCGCAAGGAGGACCGCCACCGCCGCATGGACGCGGCCGGCGCGCTCGACGACGTCGAGCTGATCGGCCCGGCGCGCAAGGCGCTGGCGCGGCGCTCGGGCAAGGACGAGAACGACGAGGACCAGGACCTCGCCCTGGGCGAGCACAAGCAGGCCGTACCCAACGTGCGCCTCGGCAAATCGCCGGAGAGGCAGCGCAAGGGCAAGGGCAAGAGGCGCTAGGCCATGTGGTGGCTCCTCGTCCCCGCCGCCTACCTCCTCGGTTCCGTATCCTTCGCCTACTGGGCCGGCCGCATCAAGGGCAAGGACCTGCGCAAGGAAGGCAGCGGCAACCTCGGCGCGACCAACGCGGGGCGCGTCCTCGGCTGGCACTGGTTCGCCGCCGTCTTCGTCCTCGACATCGCCAAGGGCACGCTGCCGGTGCTGGCCTCGCATCAGGCGCATGATCCCTGGCTGCCGATCGCGGTCGCCACCGCGGCGGTGCTCGGCCACGTCTTCACCTGCTTCCATGGCTTCAAGGGCGGCAAGGCGGTGGCGACCAGCCTGGGCGTCCTGATCGGCCTCGCCCCGCTCGCCGCTGGCATGATCTTCGGCTGCTGGCTGACCGCCTGGCTGCTGTGCTGGCTGATGCTGCGGCTGAAGCGCAGCGACGCGGTCGGGCCAGCCTCGATCATCGCGGCGATCTCGGCGGTACCGGCCTACCTCGTCACCGCCCGGCCGTGGCAATGGCCCACCCTCGGCTTCCTCGCCCTGCTCGCCGCGCTCGTGCTGGTCAAGCACCGCAGCAATTTCGCCAAGTTCGTCGGTCAGATGCGTGAGAAGCGGACGTGATCAAGGTCATCACCTTCGACTGGGGCGACACCCTGGCGGTCAACTGGGGCATGCCCTACATCGCCACCGAGCGCCGCCTGCTGCGCCGGCTGGCCGGCGACATCACCGTGCTGGGCGGACGCGCCGACCTGGCCTGGGTCGAGGCCTGCCTGCGCGAACTGCAGGCGGAATGGAACCTCACCGCCGACGCGGCGAGGAATCCCGAGCAGCGCGAGATGGACTTCCCCGCGCTGATGCGCGGCTGGATCAGCGCCACCGGCCTGTCGGTCGACGATCCGCGCCTGGCCGGTGCGCTGGAGCGCGCCTGGGACCGCATGACCGACACGGTCATCCCCCTCGACGAGTCGCTGCCGGCGCTCGCCGCGCTGCACGGCCGCTACCGCATCGGCATCCTCTCGCACGTGCCATGGCCGGGCTTCGCCGTGCGCCGCTGGTTCCAGCGCCACGGCCTGGCGCCGCACCTCGACTTCTACTCGCTGTCCTGCGAGGTCGGACGGATCAAGCCGCACCCCGACCACTACCACGACGCCATCCGCCAAGCCGGTTGCGCCCCCGCCGAGATCCTCCATGTCGGCGACCATCCGATGCGCGACGTCGAAGGCGGCCGGCGCTTCGGCCTGCGCACCTGCCTGCGCCGCACCGAACGCATCTACCCCGAAGAGCTGCTCGACGCCTGCGCTCCCGACGCCGAGATCCTGCGCCTGGACGAGATCGCGGGGATCGCGGAGCGCCTGTGAGCACGCCCGAGCGCGATCGCGCCCTGGCGGCCAGGCCGCGCGACGGCTGGCGCCGCGCCGCGCCGCTGGGCAACGTGGTCGAGGACTTCCGCCACAGCCCCGAGTTCGCCGCCATGCGGCGCTTCACCCGGGTGAACACCGCGCTCAAGGCGGCCCTGCCGGATGGCGCCCACGGCAAGGTGAAGGCCATCGCCATGCGCGCCGGGACGCTGACCCTGGAGGTCGCCGACGGCGTGCTGCTGGCCGAGCTGCGCACCACCTGCACGCGACGGATCCTGGACGCCCTGGCCGCCGGCGGGACCGGGGCGACCCGCCTGATCTGGCGGGTGGCGCGGCGGACCTGAGCCGGCAGACTGCCCGGCCATGCGCTGGTTCCTGTTCCTCCTGCTGGCGACCTGTGCGCTGGCCGCCGACCCCAAGCTGCAGAGCGCCGATGCCCTCGACTCCACCGAGCAGGACGAGCGCCGCACCAGCACCTTCATGCGCGAGGCGGCCGATTACCGCCTCGGCCACGCCACCGCCACTCCCGATCCGGCCGCCGACGCCTGGGTCCTGGCCGAACTCGCCCGGGCCGAGCGCATGCGCACTGCTGGCGGACGGACCTGGTACCAGCTCTGGCTGATCAGCCGGCAGACCCGCGCCCAATGGATCGCCGATGATGCGTTCGAGGAGAAGCCCTACAGCATCCACGCCGGCAAGCTGCTCCATTTCATGCTCGACTGCCGGGCCGAACGCGGCGAGGTGCGCGGGGCGCTGAACGAGCTGGAGCGGTTGTGGCACTACCTGCCCGACTACGGCGATTTGCGCACCGCCATGATCACCACCCTGGAGATGGCCGAGCGTCTGCAGCAGTTTGAAGCCATGGTCAACCTCGAGGCCGAGGATCCGCGCCAGGTGGTGAGCATCGACGGACGCGGCTTCATCTTCGACCTCGATGACGTGTTCCGCTTCCTCTCGCAGCACGGCGATCGCGATGACATCGCCCCGCGCGCCGCCCTCGGCCTCGCCCGCACCCTGCTGATCTCCGGCGACAAGGAGGACCGCTGGAAGGCCCGTCGCGCCTACGAGGACTTCATCGAGCGCTTCCCCGACAGCCAGATGGTCTTCGATGCGATCCTCGAACAGGCACTGTCGCATCTGGTGACCTACAAGGGGTCGGACTACGACGTCGGCACCTTGCTCGACGCGCGCGACCTGGTCGACCTCGCCGAGCTCGAAGCCGGCGGCGATCCCGGCCGCGCCGCGCTGGTCGCCGCCTACCGCAAGCGTATCGGCGGCTGGCTGCAGGACCGCGACCTGTCGGTGGCGATATGGTATTCCCGCCGTACCCGGCCGTCGTGGATGGCCTGGCTGAAGAAGCCGACTGAACTCAACGATCCGGACAGCGGCGCCCGCTACTACGCGGCAGCCGTCATCAAGCGGGACCGCGCTTCGCTGCAGGCAGCGCAGGCGCAGCAACTGGCCGAACAGCTGCCGGCCCCGGCCGGGCAGCTCGGGCGATGAGCGGAGCAGCGCTTTTTCGACGCGGGCTGAAGCCCGCGGTCCTGGGGGCAGTGCTGCTGTTGTCGGCCTGCTCGTGGCGCGTCGCCTCGCCCGCACCGCAGACCGGCGCGGTGCGGATCGCCATCGTCGCCGACCAGGGCCGTCTGCCGCGCGCCGGACTCGACCTGCAGGCCGCGGTCGGTGACGCGATCGCGTATCGCACCGGCTGGCAGGTGCGCGGCGATGGCGCCGCCCGCCTCGAGTTGTCGATCGACAAGGACGACTTCGCCGCCACCGCCGACGACGCCCGCGGCATCGCCTCGCGCTGGCGTTACCGCATGGACGTCTCGGCCCTGCTGGTGTCCAGCGCCGGCACGCGCACCTGGAAAGGTAGTGGCACCGGCTACGCCGGCAGCCGTGCGGAAGAGCAGCTGGCGGTGCAGGCCGCGGCCAAGGATGCGGCCGACGTGCTCGCGCGTTGGCTGGCTTCGACCCCATAGGCTCGTCAAAGATACATCAACGCTTCACCGCTCCTTCATGAAGGTCCGGAGGTTGCCCGCTCATCACGAGCAACCCACCGCCCCTTCCAGGAGCCCCCGTGAAGCACACCTCCCCCACCCTCCTCGTCATCGCCGCTCTCGCCGCCGCGCCGGGCATGCACGCCCTGTCGGTCAAGGACGACGACCTGAGCCTCGGTCTCAAGCTCCAGCTGCAGGTCCGCGCTGAGAAGGGCTGGGCCCAGGGCAATGACAACCAGGCGTACAACGTGCCGGAAAGCGCAGCCAACAGCGAATCGGACGTCATGGACTTCTACGTCCGCCGCGCCCGCATCGGCTTCGCCGGCACCTGGAAGGGCGAATACAAGTTCGCCTACCTGATGCGCACCGACAACCAGGACAAGAACAACCAGACCTCCACCACCGGCACGGCTGGCCGCACCCCGCAGACCCACTACGCCTTCATCGAACGCATCATCAAGCAGGAGGACCTCGGCATCGAACACGGCGTCCGCATGGGCCTCGACTACGCCTGGTTCAACGGTGCGTCCGCCGCCTTCTCCTCGAGTTCGTTCCTCTTCCCGACCGAGCGCGCCACCGCCGGCATGGTCGGTCCGCGTGGCGTCGGCGTCGGCTACAAGCTGAGCCACAAGAAGGTCACCTGGGGCGTCGATGCGCAGAACAACACCGGCGACAACCAGAACGCCGCCGGCGAAGGCACCGCCGACCAGGGCGAAGGCCTGTTCATCGGCAGCCGCGTCCAGGTCATCGCCTTCGACTCGGACGAGAAGGGCCACATGAAGACGGTCGAGTCCTTCCTCGGCAAGGAAGGCAAGGGCGTCCTGGTCTCGGCCGAATACGGCATCAACGACTCCAACAACACCTCGGCCACCCAGACGGTCAACCAGACCGCCTACGGTTTCGAGATCCTCGGCCACATGGATGCCATCACCGCCCTGGCGGAATGGCGCCAGATGATCACCCGCACCAAGAACAGCGTCATCGCAGACGACACCAATGTCGGCACCTGCTACCTGATCCAGATCGGCTACGCCCTGCCGATGGGCGACCAGATCCTCGAGCCGGCCTTCCGCTGGACCAAGCTGGATGCCGACGCCGACACCGGCGAGACCGGCAACTACGGCACCAGCGAGTACGGCGGCTCCGGGTACAGCTGGGATCTCGGCCTCAACTACTACATCCACGGCCACAGCAACAAACTGCAGCTCTCCTGGCAGCACTGGCGTGCCGAGGACGGCGTCATGCTCGGCAATCCCAGCGAATACGTCGCCGCCAAGGCCGACGTCCTGCGCTTCCAGTGGGGCCTGTCCTTCTGATCTGCGCCTGACGGCAAGTTGATGAAACGACGCACCCCGCCGGGATCCGGCGGGGTGCGTGCTTGTCCACGTCAGTGCGACGAGATCAGAAGGTCAGCTGGTGCTGCAGACGGATGGCGGTCGCACTGGGGTTGTCGCCGGTGGCGGGCTCCTCGCCCTCCCACAGTTCGACCATCAGGCCCATCTTGTTGTTGTGGCCCTTGATGTACCAGTTCACGCCCAGGTCGATGATCCGGCCGGAACCGGCGTTGTCGGGCATGGCGGTGAAGCCGGTGGGAGCAACGCCGTAGTTGGCGGTGTCGCCATCGATATCGGTGATCAGGTCGACCTTGGCGAAGCGGGCCGCGGCCTCCAGCACCGTGCCTCCGCTCAGCGGGAAGGCGTAGCCAGCCTGCACGACGATGGCGCTCGACTTGGCATCATCGGCCTCGGAACCCGAGTCCAGCCCGCCCGAACGGGACATGGCGCGGTATTCGACCAGCGCGGTGAGCGCATCCATGTGCAGCAGGGCCTCGATGCCATAGACCAACGTGTCGATGCTGCCGGGCTGGACGCCCGCCGTGATCACGTCCGCATCCGCGACCTTGTCGTTGATGTTGGTGCCGAGCTCTGCGGCGATGGTGATGCCCTTGCCCTCGGCGCCGACGTAGGATTCCTGCCACTTGGTGTTCTTGAAGTCACCGGTGCCGTTCCACTCGACGCGGGCGGCGTAGAACAGGCCCTCGCCCTCGGTGGTGGGGGTGGCGGAATCATCGCCGACGTTGCTCATCGCCGTCAGGCTGACCGTCACGGTGTCGAGCTTGGCGGTGTGGCAGACGCCCAGCGCGTTCATGTTGACCATCATGGCGGTGGGCCGCTGGGTCGGGAACAGGCAGGCGGCCGTGCGGGCGCCAGCGCTGTTGAAGTCGGACTGCTGCTTGCCCCAGCTGGTCTGGTGCTTCCAGCCGAAGGCGTCGTACTTGGCGCCGAGCCAGCCGTGGTCGAGGGTAAGGCCGTTGCTCGAATTGGTGCGACCCCAGTTGTCGGCGGCGAGGCCCAGCGAGAACAGCCAGGTGTCCTGATAGCTGCCCTTGAAGATCGGACGGAAGCGGCGCAGGTACATGTCGGCTGTGTCGTTCTGTCCCGCCATGCCTTCAGTGGCGTTCCATGCGTCGCCAGCGCTGTCCTCAGCCTGGATCACTTCGGCGCGGACCTGCATGTACAGGCCGAGGCCGAGCTTGACGGTGTCATCAGCCACCTCCAAGGCGGCGAGCGGGGCTCCAGCAGCGAGGGCGAGGAGTAAGGGAGTGGCGGTAAAGCGTGGCATGTAGCCTCCTAGCCTTTGAAACTACTCCCATCCTTAATCAAAGTCAACATCGTCCCTTAACAATTAGGCAACCTTTCCGGGCACTCCGCGCGGCTGTTTGGATCCCTTCGGGTTTGTCGATTCAAGTCGTGCGAAATGCCGAGCTGCCGGAGCGCTTCGCCCCGCACCGCAGCGTCTGATACATCGCGAACCCCCGACGGGTGACCACCTTGCGGGTCCATCTGGCCCGACCTAGCGTACCAACTCCCCGCCCGGAGACGTCATGCCGCTGCGCCGCCTCTGCCTCAGCCTCGCCTGTCTTACCTGCCTTGGCTCGCCCCTGGTCGCAGCCGATTCCGGGCAGCCGACCCCGGAGTTCCTCGCCGAGAAGGCGCAGCTCGAGGAGATGATCTCCAAGCGCCAGCTCGACCTGTTCGAACTGCAGTTCATCCCCGGCAAGCTCAATCGCGTGGTGATGCGCGACCGGCGTGGGCAGGACCACATCTACAACTACCTGACCTTCAGCATCCGTAACGTGGCGACCATCGACCAGGCCCAGTTCGCAGCCCGCGCCAAGGGTTACAACGAGGTGCTGCAGGCGATCGCCCAGCAGTACGAGATGGCCAAGGTCGACACCGAGGGCGGGATCAAGCTGAAGATCGACGGCGTCGAAGGCCAGGACGGCGTCGTTCTGGAGCGCACCGAAAGCAAGCTGCGCACCCGCACCGTGTCGCTGACCGCGCTGGCCTCCGATGAGGACGGCACGCGTATCCGCCTGCTCGACGATCCCCCGGGCAGCGGCCCGCAGGAGCAGTACGCCTTCCCCGACCTCGGCGAGCCGACCAGCGCCCGGGTCATCCAGCGCATCCTCGAGAAGGTCGAGGAGCAGGAGGGGCGCAAGCTGCTCTCCTCCGAGACCCTCCGCTCGTTCGCCCTCCCCCCCTTCGATGGCGTCACCCGCATCGAGGCCAAGGACATCACCAACCCGGCGCACGACACCGACGGCTGGCTGGTCGGCGAGGCGCACGGCGTGCTGCTGTTCCCGCGCCTGTCCGACTACGGCGATCGCTTCACCATCCAGATCAACGGCCTGTGCAACAAGATGCGCTTCCGCCACCCGGCGATCGAGGCGGGCAAGCCGGAGAACTACTTCCAGACCCGCGTCCTGCGCCGCACCATGGTGCTGACCTTCGACCGGCCGGGCGACGAGTTCTTCCGCGATCTCGACCGCTTCGACCTCACCCGCCACGGCTACCAGTGGGTCGAGTCGTTCCAGCGCACCGATATCAAGCGTACCGGCGCCTACGCACGCTTCTTCCTCAGCAACATCGCCGACGAGAAGGGTGCGCTCAACGCCACGGTGAAGGACCAGTTCTGGCCCTACTACGACGAGCTGCGCGCGGCCAACGACAAGCTGCCCGACATCAAGGCCGGTCTGCAGTGAGCGACCGCGACGTCCAGCTCGACCCGGCCCTGCCACCCGAGGCGGCGCTGTCCGGCGCCCCTGAGGGCGTGCGTCGGCTTGCGCTGATCGTCGCCACGCTCTACGCCGGAAGCTGGGACGACTGCGCCGAGGACCTGCGCCGCCGCCGCGCCGGCAAACCGTATCTCTACCGTATCGACGTGCCGGGCCTGGACGAACTGGCCTGGCTGAACCGCCTCAAGACCTACGAAGCCGCCCGTGGCGAGCCGATCGCCTCCCATCGTCTGCAGACCGCGGAGACCCGCCTGTGACCCTTCTGAGCCGTTCCCTGCTCGCCGCCGCCGTCGCCGCCACCTGCCTGGTGCCAACCGGCTGTGGCAGTGCCTCCAACCGCGCCGCTGCCCCGGTGCCGGAGGTTGCCGCGATGATCCCGCGCACCACCGGCAACGTCCCCTTCGAGGCGGCCTGGGAGCTCCAGCTGCCCGGCAAGGTCGAGCGCAGCTGGATTGGCGAGCAGATCCCCGACCTGGTGTTCTTCCAGATCGCCGAGACGCACGAGATCCACTGCGTCGACGCCAAGAGCGGCCAGACCCGCTGGGTCTCCGAGCAGTTCCGCCACCCGATCCTCGGCGAGGCCTTCGTCCACCGCCAGATCCAGCCGGGCGAGCGCGAGAAAGAGGTGATCATCGACGATCGCCTCTACGTCATCGTCGACGACACCCTGTTCTGCCTCGATATCGGTTCCGGCCAGCGCATCTGGCACCTCGTCCTGCCCTTCGCCCCCAGCACCGGGCCGATGGCCGCCGGTGCCACCGAAGGCAACCTGCGCGTGTTCATCGGCGACTGGAACAACAAGCTCCAGGTCGTCGGCATCCATCAGCCGACCAGCGAACGGCAGCGCAAGTTCCCCTACGTCGTCTGGCAGATGAACACACCCGGGGCGATCCTCGCGCAGGGCGCCGAAAGCGAGGAATTGACCTACGTCGGCGACGCCTCCGGCCGCCTGCACTGCTATAAGCTCGACCGCACGGTGGTCTGGGAAGTCGAGACCGGCGGCGCCATCGACGGCGGCGCCACCACCCGTGGCCGCACGCTGTACGCCGGCAACGACGGCAATGCTCTGCACGCGATCAACCGCCTGACCGGCGAGCGGCTCGGCCAGTACAACCTGCAGGGCCCGGTACGCCGCCGTCCCTTCTGGTATGCAGGTGAGCCTGATCGCCTCTACGTCTGGGTTGACAGCACCGACCACAACATCGGCGGTCTGGTCGCGCTGAAGGCGCAGCCGGACAACATCGCCCACAGCGACGCCACCAAGTACGCCCTCGAGGTGGTACGCCTCGGCCACGAATGGCGTGTCCCAGGCGCCACCCGCCTGGTCGGCAGCACCCCGCTGCACCTCCTGCTCGGCGACGCCCGCCAGGATCTGGTGTGGGCAGTGCATCGCGGCACCGGCCAGGTGCAGTGGACCTGGGACGTCTCGGCCGGCTGGCCCAAGGGCACGAGCAAGGTCGAACACATCGTGCCCTACCACGATCGCACGGACCAGCTGCGCGGCCTGATCGCCGTCGATGGCGATGGCAACGTCCTCGCCTTCCGCATGTACGGCTTCGTCCCGACCCCCGCCCAAGAGGCGGCTGGCTTGACCTCGCGCAACCTCGCCGACCTGGCGACGAGCAAGTCCAAGCCCGCCGACGCCAAGCCCAAGGCCGAGGAAGCCAAGCCTGCCGAGCCAGCGGAGCCGGCCAAGTAGACGCGGTTGCCGAGCCGGATCACGGCGGCATCGTTGCACCCGTGTTCACCGGCATCATCGAGCACGTCGGATCTCTCGTCACCGTCGACCACGGCCATGGCGGCTCGCGCCTCGGCGTGGCCCTCGGCCCGCTGGCCGAAGGCACGCGCCTGGGGGACTCGATCTGCGTCTCCGGCGCCTGCCTGACCGTCGATCGCCTTGATGGCGACCTGGCCGCCTTCGACTGCTCGCCTGAAACCCGGCGCAAGACCACCATCGCTGGCTGGCGCGCCGGACAGCGGCTCAACCTCGAACGCGCCCTGCGGGTCGGCGATCGGCTCGGCGGGCATCTCGTCGGGGGCCACGTCGATGGCGTCGGCCGAGTGGTCGAGCGCCGCCGTGAGGGCGACGGCGAGCGCCTGACCATCGTCCTGCCCGACGGCGGTGCGGTGCGCGTGGTCGAGAAGGGCTCGTTGGCGATCGATGGGGTCAGCCTGACCACCTGGGACTGCCGCGGCGCGCGCTGTTCGATCGCGGTCATTCCGCACACCCTCTCCCGCACCACCCTCGCCGACCTGCGGCCGGGCGATCCGGTGAATCTGGAGACCGATCCGATCGGACGGTGGGTCGAGGCGATGATGGGGACGCCGCGATGAGCTCCGGCTGGTACCACCTTGCCCGCCGCGACATCCGCAGCGCCGCCTCGGCTCCGCTGCTGTGGCTGATCCTTGCTGCCTGGCTCGGCGTGGTGCATGGCGCCTTCGCCCTGACGCTGCTCGAGGTGCATGGGCGGTCCGGCGCGGCCGCCACGCCGCTCTATGTCGACGCGCTGTGGTGGGGCGGCCTGGTCCTCGCGCTGTTCGCGCCGGCCCTGACCATGAACGCCTGGGCGGCCGAGCGCGCTCAAGGCACCTGGCAACTGCTGATGACGGTGCCGCTGCGCGAGCGCGACCTGGTCCTCGGCAAGTTCCTGGCCGCTTTCGGGCTGATGCTGGTGCTGCTGATCGCCACCCTGGGTCTGCCCGCCACGCTGGCTGTGGTCAGCGAAGTCTCGACCCCGCACGCCCTGGCCTGCTACGCGGGACTGGTGCTGCTCGCCGCCTTCCTTGCCGCCCTCGGCACCTGGATCGGCCTGATGGTCGAGGGGCCGGTCGCCGCCTACGTCGTAACCTTCGGCGTCATCGCGGTGCTGTGGCTGGCCGGAGTCGGCGGAGCCGACGGACCGCTCGGGGCCGTCGCCAGCGCGGTCGGCCTGGGCAGCCGCATCGGGCCGTTCCTCTCCGGACGCGTCGCCCTGGCCGACGTTGCCTGGTTCGCTGCCGCTTGCGGCATCTTCCTGCTGCTCGCGCACGGCGCGATCGTCGCCCAACGCCAGAGCGGCAGCCTGCCGTGGTGGCGTCGAGCCGGCATCATCGGCGGAGCTTCGACCGTCATCGCCATCCTGTTGGTCGTCGCCGCCGCGGCAGCCAACCGCAGCGGACTCGCAGCCGACCTCTCCGCCGACCGCCGCTTCTCGCTCTCGCCACCGCTGGTGAAGCAACTCGCCGCGGTCGATGGCCCGCTCGACCTGGTCGGGGTGTGGGATGATGGCCTCGAGGGAGCCCTCGGAGCGATCGGCGATGCCGGCCGCGGTATGGCGGCGGCGGCCAAGCGCGGGAGCTGGAAGCGTCTCGACCCGGTGCGCCATCGTCCCGCCCTGGCCGACTTCGCCGCCCGGCATGGCGATCCGTCGCCGCCTTCGCTGTGGGTGGTGCGCGGCGAGCACGCCAACCGCATCCCGCTCAACCGCGCCAGTCGCATCACCCTGCAACGCGACGTCGCCGGTGCCCTGATCACCCTCTCCGACCCCGCTCCGCCGACCGTGCGCCTGCTGCAGGGCCATGGCGAGCTGCGGCCAGAGGCGCAGGGCGACGACGGCTGCAGCCAGCTGCTTGGCGCCCTGGCCGCCAGCGGCCTGCGCTCGGCCCCGCTCGACGCGGCGGCAGCGGCACCTCCACCCGGAGATGTCATCGCCGTGCTCGGTGCGACGGCTCCGCTGGGCGGCGCAGCGCTCGGCCGGCTTGACGCCCACCTGCGCGATGGCGGCGGCATCCTGGTCCTTGCCGACGACCGCGGACCACGCGACCTGGCCCTGTGGTTGCGCCGGCACGGTGTGCTGGTTGCCGGCGGGGTGCCGCGCGCGCTGGCCGAGGATGGCAAACCCGAGTCGCTGCTCGATCCGGCCAGCCCGGTGCTGCCACCGCGGCACCTGGTCAGCCTGACCCGCCATGTCACCGGGGGCGAACGAGACCTGCCGCATCACAATCTGCTGCTGCGCGGGGCCGAGCACCTCAATCCGCAGCATCCGCTGACCGCCCCGCTGGTCGCCGGCGGGCTGCAGCTGCTGTCGCCGTTCACCGGCGGATGCGAAGCCGTGCCGCCGCAGATGCTCGCCGCGACCGGCGAACCGCCCTACCAACCGTCGCTGCTGCTGACGACCCTCCCCGGAGATGTGTGGGAGCGCAGCCGTGGCGAGCCGCTCTCCGTCCCCGGCGGGCTCGAGCAGGCCCAGCCGCGCTCGCTGGCCTGGGCGCTGACCTGGCAGCCGGCGGCCGATGCGGCCTCGGCGGCACGCGGAGGCCGGCTGGTGGTGTGGGGCAGCCGGCAGGCCGCCGCAGACGCCGTGGTCGGCCAGGCGTCCTTCGCCAATGGTCAGTTCCTTGCTGGTGCCTGCCGTTGGCTGGCGCATCGCGACGCTCCGCCTGAAGTACCCGAGGCCGAACTCCGCGCGTTCCAGGTGACGCTCTCGGACCGCGGCCTGGAACTGCTGGTGGCGCTGCTCGCGGTGATCGTGCCGGTGCTGTGCATCGGCGGTGCGCTGCTCGCCTGGATGGGGCAGAAGCGGTAATCCCAGATTCGACCTGCGGGTAATCCTTGTCCGGCTCCCCTACTCCACCACGGTCAACAACGCCGGCCCACCATCGAGCGGTGCGAGCAGATGCAGCACTGCGCCGGGCTTCTTGGAGTTGAGCAGCGTCCAGCGTTCGGCGGCTATCCCCATGAGGGCGCCCTCGATCGACGCGAAGCCGTTGCGCACGGCGAAGGTCCGCACCCAGTTCGGCGTGGCACGGATCTCGACCTGCAGCGATCCCTTGTCCCGGCTGACCACCGTGGCGATGCGCGAGAATTCCGGCGGCACCTCGCGGATGTAGACAGCCATGCTCTGGGCTGGATCGGCCAGGCGGTGGGCACGGAAGCGCATGCCCACCGCGACCACGATGGCAGCCAGCGCCGCCATCCACACCAGGACGACGGCCAAGCGGCGCATCAGGCGGCGTCGCCCATCCTCGTGAACGGCAGGACCACCGCCGGCGGGACGTTGAACCACACCCGGCGGCGCGGCTCGGCGTGGAATCCGGTCGGGATCAGGCGGCGGAAGGCGCGCGCGCTGTAGGTGAACTGGACGAAGCGGCGACCGGGCAGCAGCACGTCGCGCACCGAGTCGAAGATGCGCGCGACCAGATCCGGCGGCAGCGACAGCAACGGCAGACCGCTGACCACCGCTACGACCTGAGCGCGGTCGTGGCCGAAACGGCGCAGGTGCTCGGGCAGGGCCGAGGCGCAGCCGTGAACCACATGCACCGCTGGCAGACGATCGGTCAAGCGCCGGGCAAAGGCCGGATTGTTCTCCACCGCGATGACTGCGGCGGCGGGATGGCAGATGCGCAGTGCCTCGGTCACGCTGCCGCTGCCGGGGCCGAGTTCGATGACCACGCCGCCAGGTGGCACGTCGCCGACCGCCAGGGCCAGCTCACGAGCGAGGCGGCGGCTGCTGGGCGCGATCGCGCCGGTCTGGCGGAAATGGGTGGCTGCCTGGCCGAGGAAATGGATCGCCTGACGGACGGGCATGCGAGCATGCAGAATGCCAGCGCGAGACCCCGGACGCAAGGGTCCGGGCAGGGGCCGGTCTTGCCGGTGTCACCACCATCCCGAGCATGCCGGCGTGGACCTGCCGAACCTGCCGCTGATGCCCGACGGCTCGCTGCCGCCAGCGATGCTGCTGCTGCGCTGGCTGGAGCGCCACGGCGGGACGCGACTGGCTGCCAGCTCGCTGCCGCATGGCAATCACGTGCTGCCCGACCTGCTGCGCCTCGGCGGGGTCTCCGGCCTGGAGATGCCTGGCCTGCCACGCCCCTGCCTGCGCTGGGAAGGCGCCGGCGGAGCCCGTCTGCTGGTGCGCGCCCCTGGCGACGGCACGGCGGAGGAGGACGCCGTGCTGCATTGCGGCGCCCTGCCGGCGCTGGCCGGCTTCGCCGGCTGGGATGCCGGCCCGCTGATGTCGCTCTACGAACTCGCCCGCCTGGAGGACGCCAGCGCTGCCGTCGGCGCCGGCGAAGGCGCTGCGTGGGAGGGCCTGCTGGCCGCCGGACGCTGGGCTGACGATGCCAGCCGTCCGCCGGTGGCGGCGCTGACCGGCCGTGGCGGCGAAGGGCTCGGAGCGTGGAACCCGCTCGCCCTGGCGCGCACCTGCCTGGTCGCCCTCACGCCGACCGGGCCGCGGGCCCCGTGGTCGCTGAGCGACGACCGCGGCGCGCG
>JALHRW010000033.1 GCA_022841245.1 Planctomycetota bacterium | reverse complement strand
GGCCGCGACGTGCGCCACGGGCCGAGGAAGACGGTGGCGCGGTGGCGGCCTTCCGACCACACCGGCACGGCCACCTCATGCAGCCCGGCCCAGCAATGGTGGACGAAGGCGGTGCCGGTCTCGGCCGCGCGGGCGCCGCAGGCGCGCATGCAGTGCGCCAGGCAGCGCGCTCCGCCGGCCCCCTGCCGCGCGCGCATGCACAGCGCATGAGCATGCCGGCGACGCTCCTGACTCAGCAGCCCGGTGCCATCCGGGGCGGAGAGCTCGCCGGCGTGGTCGTGGATCGTCACGCGCGTGCCGACCAGCGCTTCGATGCCGGCGATCTGCGCTTCGATCACTGCGCTGCCGCCCGAGACGAGCGGGTCGGCGCAGATGTCGCTGAAGCCGGGTGCGGTGGCCATGACAGCAGGAAATGGTCATGCTTCCGGCGGCTGCGTCCATTGCCTTCCGCGGCGCCCGCGGGGTAGCATGGCGGCATGAGCGCCAGCATCGAACTCCCCGCCTCCTCCATCCCCCTCGACGAGCGCTGGGACGTGGTGGTCTTTGGCGGTGGCCCGGCCGGCTGCGCCGCCGCCACCGCCGCGGCCCGTGCCGGAGCGAAGACGCTGCTGGTCGAGCGCAGCGGCAGCCTCGGCGGCATGGGCACCGGCGCGCTGGTGCCGGCGTGGTGTCCGTTCTCCGACAAGCAGCAGTTCATCTACAGCGGCATCTGCCGCGAAGTGATGGAGCGCTCGAAGGCGGGCACACCGCACGAGCCGGCGGAGAAGCTCGACTGGGTGGCGATCGACGCCGAGCACGTCAAGCGGCTCTACGACGATCTGGTCGAGGGCGCCGGAGCGAGCATCCGCTTCGAGACTCTGCTGGTCGGATGCCTGCCTGGCGGCAACGGCACGGTGCGCGCCGCGGTGGTGGCGAGCAAGACCGGGCTGTCGGCGATCGCCGCCAAGGTCTTCATCGACGCGACCGGCGACGCCGACCTCGCGGCCCGCGCCGGAGCGCGCTGCGAGAAGGGCGATCCGACGACCGGCGAGCTGCAGCCGACGACGCACTGCTTCGTCCTCGCCAACGTCGACAGCTACGCCTACCAGCACCTCGGCACGCTGCGCTACGGCACGAATCCGGCGATCGACCGCATCCTCGCCAGCGGGAAGTATCCGCGCATCGTCGACCGGCACTGCTGCAACAATCTGGTCGGGCCCGGCGCGGTCGGCTTCAACGCCGGCCACCTGTGGAACGTCGACGCGACCGATCCGGAGTCGATGTCGAAGGCGCTGGTCGAGGGGCGGCGCATGGCCAAGGAATACCGTGACGCCTGCGCCGAAGCCTTCCCCGCCGCCTTCGCCAACGCCTGGCTGGCCAGCACCGGGACGCTGCTGGGCGTGCGCGAGACGCGGCGCATCGTCGGCGACTACATGCTGACCGCCGACGACTACATCGCCCGCCGCACCTTCGCCGACGAGATCTGCCGCAACGCCTACTTCATCGACGTGCACATGGCCAAGAAGGCCTCGGTGGCCAACCGCAAGGACGGCGAGCTGGAGCATCTCACGCGCCGCTACAACCCTGGCGAGAGCCACGGCATCCCCTATCGCTGCCTGACCCCGGTCGGCCTGCGCAACCTGCTGGTCGCCGGCCGCTGCATCTCCACCGACCGCACGGTCAACGGCAGCGTGCGCGTCATGCCGGTGTGCCTGTCGACCGGCGAGGCGGCCGGCATCGCCGCGGCGCAGGCGGCAGCCGCTGATGCCGACGTGCACCGTGTCGACGTGGCGGCGGTACGGGCACAGCTGCGCGCTGGCGGGGCCTACCTGCCGGAGGGCTGAGCCAGGGGCGCAGCGGTGGTGCCGCCATGGTGCAGGGTGAAGCCGATCCGCTCGATCACCGCCTGCGTCGGCGCTGGGCTGCGGGTGCGCTCGAGCAGGCGTTCGACGGCGCGGCGGCCCATGCTGCGGAAGTCCATCAGCGCGCAGGTCAGCTGCAGCACCTCCTCCTGGTTGCGCGGAGCGTGGCGGGCGACCGCCGCCACCGAGACATCGGCTGGGACGCGCAGACCGCACTCGGCCAGGGCCTGCAGGACGATGACGGCGGTGAAACTGCTGTCGACGAGGATCGCGGTCGGCCGTGACGCGCCGCGCAGCAGGCGGAAGAAGGCCTCGCGCCGGGGGTTGCGCCTGCCCGCCCGCAGGTCGCTCGCCGGCCAGCTGGCGGCGCGGCTGGCCAGGCCCAGGCGCGTCCGCGCCGCCGCCACCGCCTGCAGGCGCTCGCGGTTGTCGGAATCAGGCACCGCGCGCAGCGTCGGCGCGACATACTCGAAGCGGCGATGGCCGAGCCCGACGAGGTGGCCGAGCACGGCATCGACCGCACCGGCGTTGTCGCAGACCAGGTAGTCCAGCGCGATGCCCTGGTCGCAGTGATCCACCACCACCACCGGCAGCCGCTGCTCCGCCCAGGCGCGCAGCTGCGCCGGTTCGCGCACCCCCTGCAGGATCGCCCCGTCGATGCCCGAGGCGACGACCTCGTCGAGCGGGGTGAGGACGCCGCGATGGGCCGGGAATACCGCGAGGTGGCACTGGCACTCGTCGAGGCGGCCGCTCAGCCCGCTGGCGATCTGCCCGGCGTAGCCCTCGAAGATGTTGGCCAGCCCGTAGCGCAGGACCAGCGCCACCCGCGAGAGGGCGGTGGCGCCGTCGGCCGGACGACGCTGCACCACCGTGCCCTTGCGCTGCACGGCGCAGACCACGCCCTGCTGCGCGAGCAGCCGCACCGCCGCGTTGACCGAGCGCAGCCCGACCCGCAGCCGGGCGGCGAGCTGCTGCTGGGTGGGCAGCACGTCGCCGGGTGGATGGTCGCGGGCGATCAGCCGCCGCAGCTCGGCTGCGACCCGCGCAGCCTTGTCCTGCTTGGCGTTGATGTGCACGGCTGCGCCCACGCGACGCAGGCTAGCAGGGTGCGGGAAAACGCACCCTGCGAGGGTGCAGGGGGAGTTGCGGGGGAGCCCGCCCCTGTGGCATCCATGCGCTTCTTCGGGCCTGCCGCCGTTGATGGTAATTATGGAAATTATTCGTTGTCCGACCGGCGCTGACCCCTAGCCTGGCCGCATCAGCCCGGAGGAGCCGACCGTGAAGACCGCATCCCTCGCCGCCCTCGTCTTCGCCAGCGCCCTGGCCGGCGCCGATACCGCCGCCGATCCCCCGGGCCTGGCCAGACGGATCAGGGTGCAGCCGGACCAGGCCCCCGACTGCTCGTCGCTCAAGGCCATCGTCGAGAGCGTCACGCGCGGCTGCACCAGCAACGATGAGAAGGCGGTGGCGATCTACAACTTCATGCAGCTGACCCACTACCACCGGCAGTACCCCTCGGAGAAGGACCTCTCGGCGCTCAAGGAGATCAACGTCTACGGCTGGGGCCTGTGCGGCGGGCTGCATGCGGTGCAGTCGGCGCTGTGGCGCGAGCTCGGCTGGAAGTGGCGCTTCGTCGGCTGGAGCAAGCCGGGGCACACCACGGTCGAGGCCGAATACGACGGCACCTGGCACTACCTCGACGTGTTCCTCAAGTTCTACGCCTGGATGCCCGACGCCAAGGCGCCCGGCGGCCGGCGCATCGCCGGCCAGGACGACCTCAAGCAGAACGCGCAGCAGCTGCTCACCGACGGCTTCGTCTTCGACGCGGCGCGCAAGGTGTGGTACGCCAAGGGCGGGCAGTTCGCGGTCGCCGACGGCAAGGCGAACTGGACGGCGCCGGCCTTCCTGGTCTGCGGCGACGGCCTCGACGGCGTGGCCACGGGGGTGAACAACAAAAGCGGCGCGGGCTCGCCCGAAGCCTGGGCCGGCATCAATCACGCCACCGGCGGCTACTCCACCGACGTCGACCTGGCGCCCGGCTTCGCCCTGACCTCGACCTGGAACCCGGTGCCCGACGCCTGGTACTGGGCCAATGCCAAGGAGGCGCCGTCGCATTCGTGCAACAACAAGGATTTCCGCAACACCCCCGAGAACGGGCCGGTGCTGGAGCCGTACCTGATGCCCGGGCGCGACCGCCGCAGCTACGCCAACGGCACGCTGACCTTCCGCGGCGACTTCGCCGGCGGCGCGGTGCTCAAGGCGCTGGCGCAGGCCGACAACGTGCGCTTCGCCGGCGGCGCGCTGACGCCGGCCGAGGCCGGCAAGCCGGCGAGCGTGGTGGTGCGGCTGCGCTCGCCCTACGTCATCACCATGGCCAGCGGAGCGGCCGAAGGCGCTGAGACGGTCGAGCTGTCGCGCGACGGGGGCGCGAAATACCAGGCCATCGAGCTGAAGGACTTCTCCGCCGCCGCCAAGGGCGCCTACGACATCCTGGTCCGGCTGACCTTCGCCAAGGCGCTGACCTCGCTGCGGCTCGATGCCACGGTGCAGAACAATCCCTGCGCCCTGCCCTGGCTGGCGCCGGGCCGGAACCGCGTCGAGGTCTCGCTGGCCGATGCCAAGGCCCTCGGCGACAACGCCCTGATCGTCACCTACGCCTACTTCACCGGCGAGCGCAACCGCACCTACGAGGAGCTCTGCGCCCAGGGCAACGAGATCGCCAAGGCGCACGGCGCCAAGTGGTCGCAGACGCCAACGGTCGTGCAGAAGACCTTCAAGGCGTCCGACCTGCCTGCGGCCTTCGACATCGACATCGCCACGCCCAAGGGCCGGCATCCCGTCTATCCGCGCATGCTCTTCGTGCGGCGCGAGGTGCTGCCGCCGGGCGCCAGCCCCCTGGCGCTGCCCGAAGGTGCCCTGCCGCCGGCGGCGGATCCCGGCAGCGAGCTGAAGATCCTGCCCAACCCCTTCCTCACCGGCATCAAGCCGGCGGCTCCGTAGCTGCGCCACCGCGTGCGGCGGGCAGCGGTTTCCGATCCACTCCAGGTTCATCCCGGAGTACACATGAGCATGTCTGGAGGCATCATGGTCGACATCCGGATCCCCGTCAGCCTGCGCCGGCTGGCTCTCGCCCTGCTGCTCCTCCCCGGCCTCTCTGCCGGCGAGGGGCCGCCTCCCAGGAGCGGACCGATGGGAAAAACGACCATCCTCAACACCTTCGAGAACGCCGCGAAGGAGATCGCCGACTGGCGCGGCAGCGGCAGCACGGTGAGCATCGAGCCGCGCTCGGTCACCGACAGCAACATGATGCTGAAGATGGTGACCCAGGAAGGCAACTATCCGGGGATCAGCCGCACGCCGCCGCGCGACTGGCGGGGCCACGAAGCCCTGCGGTTCACGGTCTGGGCGGCATCGGACTACCCACTGGCCATGCGCATCGATGACGACAGCTCCAAGGATTACGCCACCCGATTCAACTTCACCTTCAAGCTGAAGAAGGGCGAGAACCTCTGCCAAGTCAGGGTGGCCGACATCGGCAAGAAGCTGCAGCTCGACAAGATCAAGGCGCTGCTCCTCTTCACGAGCAAGCCGCCGGTCGGGCTGGTGCTGCATTTCGACGACTTCGCCCTTGGCGACGCCCTCTCCGAGAACATCCCCTTCATTCCCTACGCCGAGCGCAAGGACCTCATATCCTCGCTCGCGGTGGCGACGCCGCATCTGCCCTTCGCCCGCGGCCTAGCCGGCGGTCCGCGCAAGATCTTCTTCCAGACCTCGGTCGAATGCGGGCGGGAGATCCCCGAGCTGATGCAACGGCTCGATCTCGAGGTCTCGCAGCTGACCTGGGACCGCAACTACGACCAGAACACCTGGGGCTTCGGCGACTTCTACGGCCAGCGCGGCCATGCCATCGACGTCAAGCTGATGCAGGACTATCTATCCAGCTCGCTGCAAGGGCCGGAGAAGTTCGCCGCGCTGGTTCTCGCCAACACCAACGGCTGGCTGCGTTATCCCCAAGGCGCCCGCGAGGCCCTGCTGCGTCGGGTGAAGGAGCAGGGCGAGGGGCTGGTCTTCGTATTTCCCTGGCCGGGCGGCGATGTCCCCGGTGCGACGTGGCCCCAGGACCTCAAGGAGGTCTGCGCCCTGATCGACGCGGAGAGCGACCACCTGCGGCCCTCCGGGTATTTCGCCCCCCCTGCCGCCGGGCGGCTGGAGACGAGCGTCTGGCGCCGGACGAGCGACCATCCGATCACCCGGGGCGTACCGCTCGAGGCCATCCCCATGGCCAACATCAGCATCCGCACATACGCCGTCGCGCCCGGAGCGCAGGTGCTGCTTGAGACCGCCGACGGCGCGCCGGTGCTGGCGGTGCGCCAGGTCGGCAAGGCGCGCGTCGTCACCTGCGCCTGGGTCGCCAACGGCGCAACCCCCGAGATCCGCCCCTGGGACAAGGTGCTCGCCGAACGTCCGTACCGCTACCAGGAGGCGCTCTACAGCCTGATGGCCCGCGCCATCCTGTGGGCTTCCGGCCACGACTTCCCCCGCGCAGGCGCGGCGGCGGAACTGCCGGTGGCGGGTGAGAACGCCTCCCGCCACTTCACGGTCAGGCAGTGGAAGGACACGGCCGGCAAGGTCACCGACTGGGAGCTGGAGTTCCGGCCACCTGGCGCCACCGGCATCGCCGCCATCGTCGTCGAAGCGCCGGACAACATCGCCTGCGGTGAACCCGTCGGCATCTCCTTCACCCTGCCGGAGTCCGCTCAGGGCGGGCAGCTCAGCGTGTCCCTGGTCGAGGAGTCCGATGGCCGTCGACGCACGTTGGAGATGGTCGAACCCGCCGCCGCCGCCGGCAAGATGACCTGCAGCCTGCCCAGCGGCCGCGTGCGCCAGGTCCTGGCACGGGTCGAAGTGCAGGCGAAGAAGGGCGGCGTCCTGGTCGCCGAAGGACTGGCCGAGGTGGTCGTCGCCCCGGTCTACCGGCCAGGCGAGAGCCGCTGGCAGGATTACGAAGTGCTGATGTGGCCGAACTCGGGCCTGCCCTTCCAGCAGCCGCTGGAGGATCGGATGATGAAGGCCTTTGGTGCCACCGGCGTGATGGACACGCGGTGGCAGCCGCGCGAGCGCTGCCTGCGCTGGGCGCGGGCCGGGCTGCGTCTCATGGCGCATGACATCGCGCGCAAGCCACTGCAGATCCCGCCCAACACCTTCGCCGACATCGCCACCCGCTTCAACCGCACCGGCGACCGTACCCTCCTGATCCGCAAGCCCTCCTACGCTGATCCGGCCTTCCTCGCCGCCGAGCGCGAGCGCATCCGCGAACTGGTCGGCAGGCTCAAGCCTTTCAATCCCACCAACTACATCACGTGCGATGAGCCTTCGCTCACCAGCTATGCGATGGACTTCGACTTCGACTTCCACCCTGAAAACATCAAACTGTTCCGGGCGCGGCTGGAGGAGAAGTTCGGCACGGTCGCGGAGATGAACGCCGCCCTCGGCACGACTGCCGCCTCGTTCGCCGTAGTCGAGCCACCGCTCTCCTCGCAGAAGCAGTGGCCGCTGTGGAACGAATGGCGGGCGCACAACGATCGCGTCATGGCGGATGGCTACCGCATGTACCGCGAAGCGGTGGAGAGCGTCGACCCCAACGGCACCATCTCCATCTCCGGTACGCAGAGCGCCACGCCTTTCGACGGCTTCGACTGGAGCCAGCTCTCGCAGCACTTCGGCACCATGCAGGGCTACGGCTACAGCCACCAGGACCGCAAGCGCCTGTCGTTCCGTCCCGATATGCTCAATGCCGTGCCGGCGGGCTACGGGCGTGCGGGCAAGGCGGTGGACCATCAGGTCTGGTCGAAGCTGGTCGAGAACGGCGGCGGTCATGTGCTGTTCTGGTGGATCGCCTTCAGGAATCCCGACCTCAGCTACTGCAAGTCGGCGCTGGACTACCAGCGCGTGTTCGCCGAGATGAAGTCGGGCACCGGCAAGCAGTACATGCAGGCCGAGCGCAAGTGGCATCCGGTGGGCATCGCCTACTCGATGAACAATGTGCGCGCGGCCTACACCAGGGGCGAGGGCGATGGACGCAACAGCGTCTACCACCGGCTCAGCGACGGGATGTGCGACGCACTCATCGCTGCCGGCTATGATCCGGTGTTCATCTCCGACGCGCAGATCGCCGCCGGTGGCCTGGCCAGCAAGGGCCTCAAGGCTCTGTTCATGCCAGCCAGCTTCTCCCTCGGCTATGGCGAGCGGAAGGGCGGGCTGGCGGTGCAGCCGGCGCTGGCCGCGTTCCTCGCCTCCGGAGGCCTGGTGGTGGCCACCCATGAACCCGAACTCGACGAGTTCCTCCGCCCGAGGAAGCCCGATGCGGCCTTCTGGCGCAAGGTCACGATGTACGACAGCGTGAAGGCAAGCCTGGGTGCGGTCCTCAGCGGCGCCGGGGTTCTGCCCTGGGCCGATGTCCGCAACCCGCAGGGCAGCAGGATCGCCAAGCTGGAAGTGGCGGTGCACCGCCTGCGCGGCGAGGTCGACGCGCACATCGTCACGGTGACGCGCGCCCCGGCTGGCCTGAAGGAGAAGCTCGGCGCCGACGGCGTCGTCTACATGGTGCCTGATCCCGAGGCCGGCAAGGAAACGGAACCGGCCGTGCTGAAGCTGCACGGGCTGGGCCGGCCGGTGGCCTACGATCTGCGCCGTGGCTACCTCGCCACCAAAGCCGGCGCGACCACGGCGGAAGCCTCGACCATGCAGCCCAGCGGCGCGGACACCTACGCCTTCGACGCCCTCGCCGGCGATGCCCGCTGCCTGGCGCTGCTGCCCTACCGCGTCGAGGGCCTCGAGATCACAGCGAGGCGCGAGCAGGGCGACCTGGTGATCGCCTGGCGCTTCGCCGGAGCCAAGGTCTTCGCCCCGCATGTCGTGCGCATCGAGACCGGCGAGATGGCGGGCGGCGCCTTCGTCCCCGACGCGGTGTTCAGTCGCAATGAGGTGACGCCACCATCCGGCTCCGGTCGGCTGAGCCTACCCCTGGCGCGCGAAGACGCCGGCCGCTCGCTGGCGGTGCGCGTGCGCGATGCTCTGACCGGCATCACCCGCACGGTCGATGTGCGCTAGCAGTACAGACTCACGTCCACAGGATGGAATACGCTGAACCGTCTGAGTAGATGTAGAAGTAACCATCCGAAAACGGCCAGCTGAGGTCTACGTCGCAATCATCCGCGCCAGGAAAACGAAGCGTTGGTCAGGGGAGGGATTGGGCATACTTTAGCGCCTCTTGAATCCTGTCGTTGATCACACTCTCGGTAACCCCATCGTGCGGTCAGTGGACCCGCAGATCGGTGCGTGTCTACGTTTGCGTGCTGGCAAGTTCCGCACGGTCAAGTCGGTGTGGCTGGATGCGGCGGCCATCCCGAGCGCCGATTCCAAGGCGTGGTATCTCCTCGCGGATCCCAGCGATCTGGCCACCGTCGAGGTCGTGTTCCTCCATGGCCAGGAGACGCCCACCATCGAGAGCGCCGAGATGGATTTCTCCGTCCTCGGCGTGCAGATGCGCGGCTTCTTCGATTACGGCATCACCAAGCAGGATGCGCGTGCCGGGGTGAAGATGGCGGGGAGGTAAACGATGGGGCTGGGGCCGGTCAGCGATGGCCGGCTCCAGCCCTCCTTTAGCAAGATTGACCAAAACAAATTCTGATGACACTTGAGCCATGCCGAAAACCGAATTTTCCTGGCAAGGCTCTCTGGTTCTCTGGGCTTCCATCAAGCCAAATTCACTGTTTCGTTTTCGTCAGTTAATTCAAAAGTCAAAATCAGAACGTGAATTACAATTGTTTCTTGAGAGGAATCCCATTGTCCTTCTAGCGAACATGGGAGGCGGTCGAGGCAGGTATGTTATCCCACAGAAAAAACTGGGCACCGAGTATATCACCGACTTCATGATTGGCGATCAGGACAAGGCAGGATTCACCTGGACGGCAGTAGAAATCGAGTCACCCACTGCTCCATTACTGACAAAATCCGGCGACATATCCAGGCAACTCCGTCACGCAATTCGCCAAATAAAAGACTGGAGGCGATGGGTTGAAGACAACAAAGATTATGCAAGTCGGCCAAAGAAATTCCATGGCCTTGAATTGGCAGACATAACACCTGCGATACCTGGGATAATAATCATTGGACGAGATCGCAATATTTCCCAGGTCGGCCAACGATCCATAGATCAAGAAGCACATGACAATCGGATCGAAATTCACACCTATGATTGGCTGCTGCGAAGGGCTGAGGAACAGGTGAAATCAGAAAGAGCATCCCCTTTGCCATCGGATAACGTTAACAGCGTTCTCAAAAAACTTGGAAAAACTCGGCAATTAGCCAAAATACTTGAAATGAAACAGCAGATGTCTCAAGATGCATGCGAGAATAACATCGAGATGCTGTCAAATATGTCATCCGATCTTGCCCAAGGCATGGTAGATGCATATTGGCTCACAGCGCTATCTATTAATCAGGTTCTAAGGCGCCCAGAAAGAAATTTAATAGAGTGGTTTGAACGCTTTTTTTACGATCGGTCAAAGAACGCTATGAAAGGCGTTCCCATTCAGATTGGACTGGCCATGGACCAATTGGCCAACGGATTAAATGCAGCACATTCCATCACCTTTGCCGCGGTACAAAACGCCAGGATGCAGAATGTCATCTCAAATCTACCTAATCATATAACACCAAAACAATTTACTGACAGATTTTCACAAGCAATTCGTGAGGACATTCAAAAATTACATGAACTGCAGGCCAAACAATTAGACGCACTAATAGCTGATTCAATCAAGCGCGTCCGATCCTCATCACGCATGCGGTCCAAGAAATTTAACATTCCACTATAACGATGCACCCCAGGCCACGGCGACCTGGGGTGGTTGATGTCGCGTTTGACCCAGCACCCCAGGGCCCAGTCGGTGATGGCCTGGGGTGCATGGTGGGCGACGGGGGCGGGACAGTCAGACGATTGACGGCCGGGACATCTGAACAATGTCCACTCCAGAATCCGCCAGGGCCTTTTCAAATCTCTCGACCCCGAACTTATAGAAGTACTGGTATTCGGATTCCCTGATCGGGATAGCAGAATACATAGCACCCTTAGTGCCCCCACCGTCGACGATAGCGAACTCTGGCGGAGCATTAGCTAGACGGGAAAAGTAGAATCCGTCCATCCCTGACTTACTTCCCGCTGAACGCAGCCTTTCCGAAAGACCGCAAACAGCCATGCCCCACCCGAACCGCTCGCCCTTGGTCGCCAAAGTGGACATCGAATACAACAAGGACTCCGCGAATATGCGGTGGTCTGAATCAACAACACATAGAACTTCGCAAAGGGCACCAATGCGAGGAGCGCATTTGGTCAAGCCGAGGGAAGCGATAGCCCAGCAGTCCGCGATAACTCCATCGTAGCAGAACGCCTGAACATCGCCAACGTCATCAATAAAACGATGCACTAGGTGCTCCTTGGCTCGGCCAAGATAGCGTTCGAAATGGTCAAAATAAAGAGAACCCCAATCAGTTGCTCCAGCATCTGTCATTTGAACGGTCCAGGTATGCCTTCCCAGGCGTGGTTCTGATTACAGGACGGGCACAACGCCCGCAAGTCAGCATTGAATATGTCCCGGACCTCAGCCCTCGATGGAGGGATTAGCGACCATTTCATGTCATCTACCCTCTCTGCCCATGTAGTCGGGTAATGATCAAGATCAAACCCGCGCCGCACCCGAAGTCCAGCAGACGTCTGAACTGTCAGTTCCCCATCTATTGACACACTGCATGCCTCACAAATACGGACGCCATTCCGAACAGGAGCAGCAGCAAGCGCAGCATTTGTAGAAGCCACCCTAAATGAGCCGCGTGAGAACAACCCTGCCTCGGGCGCCACCGAACCAACGCTCAATAGAGGCGCAATGCTCATCCCACTTAGGCTATTCTCAATCCCCCTTGTGAGGTATCTATCGAATCGTGCAGCTAGCCCAGGAACACCGGGCGCAGCAACGAATCCAGCCAAGACAATCCGTGGACCAGCCTGTAGTAGCGCAACATCACCAGGAGACATTCCCGCTCGGATCATTGCCCGTGAATCCTGGCCTAGCCAACTCGACATCCTGACCGAATCAGGATCAGAAACGGCCAAGGCCCCAACATCTCGAACTTCTAGCATTGGCTGGAATGGAGATCCCGCGACGGTGAGCATGGCTGCTCCAGCTTGAGCCATCCTATGCTGCGCAGAGCCCTTACGCACCGCTATCGGTCCTAGCTGCTGCCCCTCTGAGAAGGGCATGCTTGGCACTGAAACCGTCGTATATGGATTACGCGCCTCATTCCATGCTGCCGCGGCCTGCCCGTAGGCGTCCGGGCTTCTGCCAGCGGCTATACGAATCCAGTTCGCCACGGCTCGTTCCAGATCCCCGCGATCACGAGACGCACCGGCACCGCTGCGCTTGGCCATGTCTCGAAGGGTCGCAATGTCGACACTGGTCCCCCAGCCAGACTGGCCGAAAGTCAAAGAGGCCATCTCGCCAGATACTCTATCCGATCCAATGGGGATGCGACCCAAGGACCTGCCGAGCGGGATGCTGCCAACCGTAGTTCCAGCCTCATCTTGGATGTCCCACATCACTTCGCCGTTGTTTACCGAGACGTCATCAAGACCACTCGGGTCCCACCGGTTGACCGGATCGCCCCCACAATAGGCATACCACGCATTCCCCGCCTTCGCCGGATCTTCCGTCATAAACTGCGCAAGCTTCGGCGCATACCACCGCGCTCCGAATCGCTGGAGTCCGCTCTTGCCATCCGTCCAACCACCCCGGTAACCTGGCCCTACCACCGGACCATGCATCAGACGGTAGTTGAGCGTCGCCGACGAGCTGTCGATCTGTATCGCCTCGGCAGTTCGGATGCTCGGGATGCCGTAGGCCGTGTAGTGGCGCTTGTCGAGATAGCCGATCTGGCCAGCCCAGCTGTGATGGACCTGGCCCAGGTCGCCAATGAGTCCGCCGACGTGTCCGCGGGCGTCGATGGCATAGGTGATCCGTGCGCTGCCCCTGGTCTCCCACAGGGCCTGGCCTGTGCCGATGCTGCCGTATTGCGTCGCGCCATATTGCAGCAACCCCCGGTCGTCAGCCAGGATGGCAGTGTCGATGGGGGCCCCACCACTCGAGTCGGTGAAGGTCTCGCCGACGGGGATGTTCCCACCAGGAGCCCAGCGGTATGCGACCGTGCCAGCTGGGGTGGTCCTGGAGACCAGGCGATCGAAAACATCGAAGGAGGCTGATGACTCCACCACCTGTCCGTTCGGCAGCGTGGTCTTTTCACGCGTGAGATTGCCGGCCACGTCGTAGGTGTTCTCGATGGTCGTGGTCTGCGTTGGACTGCCGTTGCCGAAGATGACGTCCTCGGTGACGGTGGCGATCTGGTGATCCGTATTCAGGAGACGCGCCGAGGCCGTCTTCTGCGTCGCGGTGGCCCACTGCAGGTCATCAAACCAGGCCGTGGCGCTGCCGCTCTCCAACGTCGCCTTGTCGAGACCAGCCAGTTCGCTCAGCAGGGCGGCCTCCACCGAGGCGCCTTGTCCATTCGCATCGGTCAAGCGAGCGACCACGATGCCGGTCGCTCCCACGCTGGCTTCGATACGACCTGCCTGCGGCAGCGGGAGCCACGTGCTGTGCACCAGCGCCGCGAGCGAGCCCGCGTTGCTCAGCTCGAGCCGTCCCATGCGCAAGCCATCCTGGAGGCTGACCTCGAGTGCTATGATCGCGGCTGCCGTCGAGGGATTATCGTCATCGAGCGCGATATCCGGCAGGCCGTCACCTGACACCGCCACGGAGAGCACCGGAGCGATCAGCCGGCCGGACTCGGCCAGCAGCCAGGTCATCTCGCTGACGCCCGAGGCCGCCACAAGATGTCCGTCAGCAACGCTCCACGAGCCCGCTTGCGCGATGAGCATCGCCGGCATGGCTCCGCCGCCGAAGGCCTCGCTCCGGTTGGCGACACCAGCATAGCTGTCCATCCGCTCGAGATTGCCCAGTTGGTCATGACCGTAGGCGATCACCTCGCCGTCGCTGCCCGTCCGGCTCTCCAGGTGCAGCCGGTCGATCAGATACTGGTAGCTCGTCTCGCCTTCCGGCCCGGAGGCCCAGCGGATGCGGCCCAGGTCGTCCCGACGGACCGCCCAGTGCATGGCGTCGTTGCCGCTCTCCACGGTGACCTGGAACAGTCGGCCCTGGTTGTCGTAACCCAACGTGCGGACGACGCCGTTGGGCAGCTCTTGCCGCTCCAGCCGCCCATCGCCGGTGTAGCTTTGACGCAGCTGCTGGTTGCCGCCCTGGAAGATCTGCTCCAGCCGGTTCGCGCCATCATAGCGGTACTCCAGGAAGGCCCGCGAGAGGGGCGTGCCGGCCACGTCATGCGCACTGCTCATGGTCCCAGCCGGAGTCACCTGAGCCACCAGATGCCCCGATATGTCCGTCCGCCATTCCATCAGCTTGCCGGTCGCACTGGGATCCTGCAGGTCGGCGCCTACGAGTTCCCGCATGACCTGGGAGCGGATGGCGCCATCGGCAGCACCGCTCAGGTCAGCAGTCCCCGGGAATCGCTTGGCCACCACCGTGCCCTGCGCATCCAGGAGCGTGATCGCATTGCGGCTCCCGGTGGCGGTATAGCCGAACATCGTTGTCCGTCCGCTCCGGTCCTGATAGGTCGCCAGCTGACCGGTCTGCGGGTCGTGCGTCCAGCTTTCACCGCTCGTCGCTCCAGAGCGCTTGCGCGACACCATGCGACCAACACGGTCGCGGCCGAGTTCCATACGGCTCTGATCCGGAAGCTGGACGGCGGTGACGTGGGCGCGGGCATTCCGCTCATAGGTCGTCACGCGGGTGCCTGGCTCGATGACCCGTACAAGCGCGCCATGGGCGGGATCATAGTCCTGATATGTCGTCGACCCGCCACGCGTGGTCCGCACCAGACGACCCAGGGCGTCGAACAGGCGCGTCGTCTGCTGGCCCGCCGGTCCTTCCGCCGTCACCTGGCCGAGCAGATCGTAGGACTGTGTGACCGGTGCGTCCGTACCACGCGTCACGCGAATCAGGCGGCCATCCACGTCATAGGCGTAGGTCGTCGTCGGACCGTCCTTGATCGCCACGCTCACCAGCTGGCCCAGGGCGTTATAGTCCGAGGTCCGCTCGCTGGTCCGGGCCGGTTGGCCGGGGCTGGCGGGCAGCAGCGTCTTCTCCAGGGTCGGACGGCCGAAGGCGTCACGCGTGGCCACCCAGGTCGCCTGCTGCTGGGCGCCGGTGCCGCGGATGACCCAGTCCACCTCGCCGGTCAATGCATTCGGCGTCGAGGTCGTGACTTGGCCGCGTTCGTCCGTGGTGCTCTTCGGCAGCCCAGCGAGCGTCTCTTCGGCCGAACTGGTGCGCTTGGCCACCCTGAAGGCGCCATGGCTGTCGGCTTCATGCCTGGTCTGTTGCGATAGCCAGGTGGCGCCTGTCGATGACTGGCGCAGTATCTGCTCCGGTCGGCCGGTGCCGCTCAGCCGCAGTGGCGACCCGTCTATATCACGCTCCACGAGCGTGGTCTGGGCCTGGTTGCGGTGGCCATCCAGGATCACCGATTGGGCCACCGCGTTGCCGGGGAGCTGGGTGCCAGATGCCGCAGCCGGGGATGGGGCCAGGTTCACCAGAGTCTGTTCGATCGAGGCCGGACCGTCGCCTGGTGCCTGGCCTCGCACGGTGGTGATCTGCTGCACCGAACCGGTCAAACTGAACGACCAGCTGTCGCGCACGCCACGCGCATCGACCACGGCGGTCGATACGCCATCCGCATCCGTCTCCTGTCGCGACGGATTGAGCACCGGGGAGATGACCTGGGTCGGCGTCCCGTGGATGTCGTAGCCGGTCCAGGTCCAGCCACCGGCGGGATTCACCTGCCGCACCACGCGGCCGGCGTGGTCGTAGGTCGTCCAGGCGATCGCCCCGCTCGCGCTGGTGGTCGACAACAGCCAGCCCAGATTGTTCCGGGTCCACACCTGCGACGGCTTGAGACCTTCGACCTCGACCTGAGCTTCGCTGCGCAGCAGACGGCCGGCGTAGTCATGCTGATAGGTGGTCACCAGCTGGTGGACGCCCTCACCAGTGGCATGCTCGAGCACACGGCCGGCCGTCCCGGACGACCCGTATGTCCAGGTGCTGGTCTGGGCCTGATAGCTGCTCGTGATCATTCCGGCGGCGCTGACGCCGCTGCTGTGGAACTGCTGGCTCCGGACGGTCCGACCCAAGGCATCCTGCCACTGCTTGCTCAGCGCCTGGGGAATGCCGGCCCGGGTCTGCGTCGTCAGCCAGCAGGTGCTGCCGTTGAGGGTGTCCTTCGTGTAGTTCCATACCACGTCCGGAACCGTCGCCGTTTGCGGGGGTGCTGGTGACCCGGGCGGGCCCGGCTTGGCATCCGGCAAAACGACATGCTGGCGCGCAGCGCGCAGCAGGCTGTCGTAGGTCCATGTCGTCACGCGCTGGTCCACGTCCGTGCTCTGCAGCACTTCGCCGAAGGCGCCAAACACGGTGGACGATGTCGCACCGGTCTTCACGTCCGTCGTCGTGATGACCCGGCCGAAAGCGTCGTATGTCAGTTCCAGCACCTCGCCCGTCGGACGGGTGATCTGCCCTGGCAGCGACTGATCGCGGGTCGAGGCCGTCATCGTCGTCCCACGGCTTGCCGGAGTCGATTCGGTGTACCGCAGGCCAGCCACCGTCTCACGGATCTTCCAGGTCTGCTCGTTCGGATCCTTGACCGAGGTCAGCACACCTTCGCTGTTCACCTCGTTCGTCACCACCCCCTGCGGACCGCGGCTCTGGCGCAGCTGCCCCGCCTGCTTCCCGCCCAGGTAGTACGTCCGATCATACACCAGATCCACCGGACTCCCGCTCCCGTCGATCCCCTCTACGGCGAACTGGGTGATCCGATTGAGCAGCGCCATGCCTTCAGGGATCTTACCGCTCTGCGTATTCCAGGCGTAGTCCGTCACCTGTTCGACCCCGGTCGAGCTCAGGAGGCGACGGGTGCGCAGCGGCAGACGCGTCACGCCGTCCAACGTCACCACCACCTCGTCCTCGCGATGGCCGGTCGACGGAGTGCCTGCGGGCTTCTCCTCGCCGACCTGCGTCCAGGTCGACAGCACGTTGTTCTTCAATTCGCGGCGATGCACGACGCCGCCGGCGTCGATCAGGTGCGTCCAGGAACCCCAGGTCGGCTGGTACCAGGTGGTGGTGTGCCCCAGCGGATCCGTCACGACGGTGCGCGAGCGCTGCAGGACATCCGCAGCCGTGTCCTGACCCTTGGTGTAGGCGATCGCCCAGATGTGCTCGCCGCCGATCTTCACCTCGGTGCAGCGCGCGTAGTTGACCTGCTGACCGAACAACTGGTTCGATTCGGTGATCGTCTCGTAGGTGAACGACTTCGTGTGGGTGGCAGGAATGATGCCGCGATTCGCCGCGTCAGCGACGCTGCATCCCGTGATGGTCATCTCAGACAGCGCATAGCTCTTGTCTTCGCCATGGTAGGCGAACTTCCACGCCTGGGCGCCATTGGTGACAACCGGGTTCCCGGACATGGCGACGTCCCAGGTTCCGTCCTGTCTGATCCACAAGGCCGACAAGCCGGTCTGGCGGTTCCGTTCGACGGGTTTCGGGTGCAAGACCAGATCCGGTGTGCCCCAGGAATCGGTCACCGTGGTGATGAAACCGTCGCTGTTCCGCTCCACCGACCAGGTCCGGCCATTCACGTGGCGGATGCGCGTGAGCTTGCCCAGATCGTCGAAGTCCAGCCAGGTGCCATCGCGGCGGGAGATGCTCTTCCCCGTATTGATATAGGCAGGGCCGCCGGCGGGGCCCGTTTGGGCCACCCGCGCGCCCGTCTCGTCGACCAAGTAGCCACCCAGCAGTTCCATATCCCAGTTCGTGCGCCAACCGGGGCCGTAGCCATGATCCAGGCCTTCCTGGCTATTGTAGGTCATCGTCAGCGATAATTGGTTTCCGCCGCGATTCACGACGGGGATGATCTGCATCACATTACCGTTGGCAGTGCACACCGATGCTCCACCACCGACATCTAGCGTGGGGGTACCGCCATCTGGCGAGATGCCTACGCTGGGAGTAATACGGCTGATGCGAGCAGAACCGTTGAACGGGCGATTCTCGTTGTCCGTTGCGGCGATCTTCAGAACGCATTCGTCGTCGCGACGCCATTTGTTGTCCTTGACGCCGAAAGTGTCGCTAATTGACGACGCCATCATGCCCGATCCGTCCCCGGAGTATTGCTCGGAACGATGTTGCGTCAGACTTCCATTCGCCCCAAACACCAAGACCGTGCCGCTTTCGCGAAGCGATACGATCTCAAGGCGACCCGAAACATCGGTTAGCACAACATCCTTCTGGTATGGCGGCAATTCGTTCGGTTCCTTGTAGTCAGTAAACGCATACCCGTTGGAGGACTCCCCCATCTTCTCTCCAGTAACCAATATCCATACCCAATTCGAATTGATTTCTGTATGCCCATCTACCGTCGAGGTGAACCAGTAGGTCGCAGGAGATCCTGGCCAATCGTCGCCCGAAATACCGGCCAAGGGGAAGATGCTGTTCCTTATGGACATCTTAGCTGTATAGGAACCAGGTTCTGTATAGGAAAAGCTCTGCTCGACTCTTAGGCCGGAGTCGGTTGGCGTAACTGCATACGACGGATCGACCAGCAGTTTCATCGCTAAATCCATCGGTAATTGCACTCCCCTAGAGACATAAATTCTGCCTTCAGGATCGTAATATGTCCTATCCTTGAATCGCCCGGGGGTCCCCTCTGATTCAACCGCCAGCGTCACCGAATCGCCAACGGATATGACAATCGGTTCGGTGCCCCATTCGCTTATTTGCCACGTATGGCCCAGGACCTGCACGCGACCCCAATCAAATGCAACCATACTACTCGTAGATATTTGAGCAGAAACGCTGCTCCCGGCGAAGCCGTACGTTATTCTACCCTCCGAGAACGGCTGCTCATCTTCCGTCAGCTCCAACGGGGGCGTTACCGACAATCTGGATTCAATTATCGGAGAATTTGGTATTTTAAAACGAACTGGCGCATAGACAGGGAGGACAGCCCGCCAAACATCGTACACTTCACCATACTGACGAATAAACAAATCGTCTGGTAGATAGGCGAAGAGCTCCTCGCCTTCTGGCACAGCAAAATACTCGGCTAGCTCGCCCAGGGTCTTGCCGCCAACAACGAGGTTCCATTCCCCGCCGCTTGATGCGGTCTGGATCTCCACTCCATCTCGCTGCGGAAACCCGATATCTGTGCTGGATGTCAATCGTATGTCAGACTTTGCCCCCCTCTGCCGGACATCAATAGAACCCCATACATTCTTGTCTGGGCTTGTTTTCCATACCGGAATAATGCCTATGTCAAAACCCACTCCTATGTCTGTGTCTCGCGACTGAGTCCAGGACAATGTCGCCCTTTTCCCGTCGACGATTAACTCGGAACTGCTCAATAGCGACCCCGAGATATGTGGGATAACATTCATCCGACCCAAGGACCACATCATGACCGGCTCCATGGCCAGCTTGAACGCTGTGATTTCTCTGGATGCGATAATGAGTCTGTCAGGACCTGTCGTGCGAAGCACGACCCGCGGATGGTTGATGGTCCACGGCCCCCAGCCACTTCCGGAGGCGTCGAGGAAATCGTCAACGGTCAACGAGATGCTCTGTTCGCCGGAGCCGGACGAAAGGCTGCCGCTGCCGTCTTCGATGAATGCCTCGACATAGCCATCGCTCAGCGGATCGATGTTCACCGAGACCGGACGCGGAAAGCCGGTCTGCGCGAGCAGCGGCCCTGCCGGGTCGGTGAAGCGGGCACCGGTCGCCTTGATGCTGCGGCTGGTCTGCACCGATGAACCATCGGTGCGGGTGACCTGGGGGCTGAATGAGCCCGATCGCGGGTACTGCAGGATCACCGGCTCACCGGCCTGCGCCTGGATGGGCAGGAATCCCGGTATGCCGGAGGCGATGAGATACGGCAGGGCAGCGGGATCGACGGTGCTGGCGGCCAGGACGGTGCCATAGCCCGCGGGCGGAGCGCTCGCTTGCGACGAAGCGGTTGCCGACTGGGCGGGCTGCCCCAGGCAGGCGAGGATGGAGTCGCCCGCCCGGATGACGACGGGCTGCGTGCCGTCGAGCAGATCCGTCGGCGTCCACGTGATGGTCTTCTGCGTCTGCGTGCGCGTCCCGAGCGCATCCACACCCACGATCAGCGCCGTGGTGGTGCTGCGCGGGTGCAGCGGGACATTGACCCAGCCACGTCCTGCTCCGTCCACCTGGGCCGGAACGGCAGCATAGATCTGCCGCTGGGTGTACCCATCCTGATCGGTCGTCTCCACGCAGGCAAACACCGTCACCTGCAGGTTGCTCGCGGGATCCACGGTGAACTGCAGACATGCCGGCGACACCACCGAGGTGAGCTCCCCAGCAGGAGGGCTGATCGGTCCGCTGCCATCGTTACCGCCGTCCCCATCGTTCCCGGAAGCCTGGACCAGGATGCGCGCCTCAGCCGCCGGACCGGCCGTCCATCCCGACGTGGTGGACCATGCGGAGACCGCTTTGATGCGGTAGGAGCCGGCAGACAGCGAGACGCCATCCCGATAGCGCTGGGCTTCACCTGGCACCGGATTCGCCGGAGTGGTGCCGTCAGAGGTCATGGTGTACCAGACCGCAGCCGACACCGGACTGGCCTGCATGTGCACCAGCACGTGATCCAGGAAGCTCCCCGACGGCGGGTCGATGATCGGGGCAGCAAGAGCGGGAGGCTGTGTGCCGCGGGGGACGATGCGCACCGTCGTGGTGGTCGTCGCTCCCAGGCGGTAGGCGGCGCCGGCGGTGAGGCCCAGGACCACCGTGCGCTCGTCCGTCGCGGTAGCAGCGTCGCCCAGGGCCACATCCAGCGTCGCTGATGTGCTGCCGCTGGGGATCAGCAGGGTTCCCGACAGCATCAGATAATCCGCCGAGACTGGCTGCAGATGATTGTCACCGTCCACCGCGCCAGCGACCGCCGTACCCGCGACATTGTAGGTGATGTGCAGATCCGTGCTGGCGACGCGATCCAGGGTCACCTGCAATGATGCCGCCGATTCGCCCTGGAACACGTGGACATCCGACCCACGCCAGCTGACCTGGGGGAGCTTCGGGGTGGCTGCCACATCGATCGTCGCCGTCTGGGTGGCGCCGACGACGCAACCGTCGGGATGAACCAGGAGACCCTGCAGGGTCACAGCCCGGCCGAATGTGGCGTTGGGCGCGGTGGTCACCGTGACGGTCGCTGACGTGGCACCGGCCGGAATGCTGATGCTGGTTGGGAGCGTTTCGAACGACGTCACGTCGGCGAAGCCGCTCCACCAGATCTGCGCCGTGGCCGTGACGCTTGCTGCCTGATCGAGGGATGCGGTCAGGGTGGCACTGCCACCGGCAGCCGGAATGGCGCCGCTGGAAACGCTCCAGGTCAGGGACGGTGTCTGTTCCTGGGTGGCCAGCACGGTCAGGGCGACCGTGGCCGATGCACTGGTATGGTTGACGGCATCCGTGGGGGTGAAGACCGCCGTCAGGGTGTGGGTACCAGCTGGCAGGATGGCTCCCAGACCTGGGCTGTACGCAAAGCTGCCCGGCAGTGAGGCCGTGGCATTCAGCTGGGAGGCCGACAAGGCCGTGCTGGCGGTGATCGCCGCGGGATTCGACCAGGTGATGGCCGGCACGCGCTGCTGCACCACCAGGCTGACTTCCGCCGTCGCCGTGGTGTAGCGGGTGAGGTCGGTCGGCGTGAAGACCACGGTCAGCGGATGGGTGCCAGCCTCCAGGATGATCCCCAACTCCGGTTGGTAGGCCCAGGTGCCGGAGACCGTGGTGGTGGCGTTCAGCTGAGCCGCCGTCAGGGCGTCGCCGTAGACGATGGGGGCCGGAGCCGCCCAGGTGATCACCGGCACCTGCGCCTGGACCACCAACGTGGTCGTGGCGGTGGCTGGAAGATAGTTCGCGGTATCGGCAGGCGTGAATGCCACCGACAGCTGGTGCGAACCGGCGGGCAGGTCCGTACCCACGGCCGGGGTGTAGACGAAGCTGCCCGGGACCGAGGCGGTGGCATGCAGCTGGCTGGCGCTCAGGAGGGTGCCAGCCGGAATGGGGGCGGGATCCGCCCAGGTGATGACCGGGGTGCCGATGGCGATGGAGCAGGCCAGACTCGCCGTCCCGGTGCCATGGGCGTTGCTGGCCAGCAGGGTCGCCGTGGTGGCGCCGGTCGCCTGCGGCATGCCGCTGATGACGCCGGTGACGGCATCGACGCTCAGGCCGGCGGGCAGGTTGGTCGCGGCGAAGCCGGTCGGACCGTTGCACGCCTTGATGGTGTAGCTGAATGGGATGCCGACCGTGCCGCTGGCGGTGAACGGCGGTCGGATGGCGGGCATGGCGCCGGTGGTGCTCACCACGACCGTCGCCGTGCCGCTGAAGCCGGCGACCGAGCCGGTCACCGTGTGCTGTCCAACGCCTCCGCAGCCGGCGGCGGTGAAATCAGCCGTAACGACGCCGGTGGAGACGATGCCACCGCCGCCGCTGACCGTCCAAGCCACGTTGGAGGGTGACGCAAGGACAGCGCCGAACTGATCGAGGAGCCTGGCCGTGAAGGTCTGCGACGTACCTGCCGGGATCTCGACCTCGATTGGCGTGACGACGACGCTGGTGGCCGTCTGCACGACCGTCACCGGTACCATGCTGGTGGTGCTCAGTCCGCCGGCATCACGTACGGTCACCGTCAGCTCGTAGCTGCCGGCCGCCTGGAAGTTCGCCTGCGCCTGCTGCGCAGCGTTGCTGTTGTTGGGGGTGAACGTCACCTGGCCAGGGCCGCTGGCGCTCCAGGTGTAGGTGAGGGCGGAAGACGGACCATCATCGGTGGCGGTCACCGCCACGGCAGCGGAGTTGCCGCTTACCGGATCCGGGGTTGCGCGTGCCGCGGCCGTGATCGATGGCGCGACGCTGCTGGCGAGCTGGATGGCCGGAACCAGCGCGCGCGCGACACCAGGGCCGGACCATTCCAGCCGGGCCGTCGCATTGCCCGCGCCTTCGAAGAACTCCATGCGGATCTGGTGCACCGCGCCGGCGGTGAGTTCGGCCGTGCCGGTGCTGGTCGCTGCCGAGCGGTAGATCCAGCTGTCGATCACCAAGGACTCATCCACCCACAGACGGACGCCGTCGTCCGAGGTGGCATGGAAGGTGAAGGTGCCGCTGGCCACCGGGATCACCGCGCCGGTCCAGCGGACCGAGAAGGTGTCAGCGGCGATGTGCGGTGCCGGAGCACTGCTGGCCCAGCTGAAGTCGATCAGCGGATCCAGGCGCTTGAGCCAGGTGCCGGTGAAGTCCCGATTGTCCCAGTACGTTGCCCAATACCCGGGCGTCGTCGCCAGGGGCGGCAGGGTGGCATCGACCTGCGCCCAGCCGCCGGCACCTTGGCTGCTCACTCCGCGGATACGATACCGCAGCACACCGCCGACCTGAGCTGTCGCGTCATCCCACGTGCGTGCGGTTCCGGACACCGTCGCCACGGCAGCGAATTGCCCGTCGTCGACGGCACGCTCGATGACGAATGTGGCCTGGTCCGCGTCCACCGCCTGCCACGTCAGGCAGATCGGCACCGTGGCCAGTGAGGTCGTGGCAGCGACCAGGCGGGTCGGAGTCTGCGGCAGCACTTGGCCGGCATGCATCTGTCCAGCCGGGATCACCATCCGCTCGACCTCCGGGCCGGACCATTCCAATCGCGCCGTCGCATCGCCCCCCTTCTCATAGAAATCCATGCGGATCGCGTGTGGCTGGCCAGCGGTCAACGGGATCACCGCCGTGCTGGTGGTCGCCGCGCGATCCACCCAGGCATTGATCACCATGGTTCCGTCGATCCACACCCGCACGCCGTCATCGGTGGTCGCGTACAGGGTATAGAGACCTGTCGTGGGCGGGGTCAGGAACCCTGTCCAGCGCACGGAGAACGTATCGACTCCCAGCTGGGGCGCCGGACTGCCGGCACCCCAGGCGAAGTTGATCGTGGGATCGATGCGCTGCACCCAGGTGCCGGTGAAGTCGATGTTGTCCCAATACGTCGCCAGCAGCCCCGTCGCGTCGGCACCGGTCGGCAGCAGGGCCTGTACCGGGATCCATGCGCTGGCACCGGCCGCATTGACCGCCCGTACACGATAGTTCACTGGCACGCCAGCCACGGGCGTCCCAACGTCCACGAACTCACGCATGGTGCCTGCCACCGCACCCAGCGGTGCGAACACACCGGAGGAATCCTGACGTTCGAGTTCGAACGATGTCACATCGACGCTGTGCATCTTCCAGGACAGCGAGGTTCCAGCAGGCACGAACGCAGCCGCGACCTGGATGGGCTGGACCGGGGCGACCGCGACCGCATCCATGCAGCTGCCCGGAATGACCTCACGGACCTGGGACTGGCTCGACCACTCCAGCCGCGCCGAGGCTTGGCCGGCCAGCTCGAAATATTCCACGCGCAGCTGGTGCGCCGTTCCCGCAACCAGCGGAACAACCACGGACAGCGTGGTGGACGACTTCGCGATCCAGGCATCCACCACCAATCGTCCATCCACCCAGAGCCGCACGCCGTCATCAGTCGTGACATACAGCGTGTAGTTCTCGCTATACCGCGGTCGTACCAGTGCGGTCCATCGAGCTGAGAAGTAATCAGCAGCGATGCTCGCATCTGGGCTTCCCGACCCCCAGTTGAAATTCAGGTTCGGATCCACCCGCGTGACGGTCGGACCAGTCAGGTCCTGATTATCGTAATAGGTCGCTTGCAGACCCGGCTCAGCCGCCATGACCAGGGTGCAGAGCGCCCATCCCACGAGGGCCATGCTGAAGCGAGCTGAGTTGCGGCGGGTGTCGGTCTGAGCGCAGGACATGGCAGATCCACGTAATAGGGGGCGCCCATGGTGCACCTATTTGCCGCGTGTCAAAGGTACGCTTGTACAGTCGCCGAAGCTTAGCACATAAGTCTATGTATTTATAGCGCTTATGGGCGCAACTATGCGACGTAGAGGCGGTTAACGCGGCGCCAGCGCATCGCGCGGCGAACGGCCGTGGATGCGGCGGAAGACGCGGTGGAACTGGGCGTAACTGCCGAAGCCGGCGGCGAGCGCCGCGTCGAGCAGGGTGCGCCGGCCGTCGGCCAGAGCGGTGTAGCGTTCGAGCCGGCAGCGGGTGCGGTAGTCGGCCAGGGTCAGGCCGGTGTCGCGGCGGAAACGCCGGCTGAGGACCGAGCGCTCGAGGCCGACCACCCGCGCGAGCAGCGGTAGCGGGCGCTCGTCGCCGGCGTCGAGCAGGCGCATGGCCTCGGCGACGGCGCAGTGCAGCTGGGCCCCGGGTTCCAGCGCGACCGCGGCCGGCGCGGTGAACGCGTCCCACGCACTGGCGGTGAGGTGCAGCAGACCGGTGGTGAAAGCGTCGGAGTCGGGCCGGTCGGCAGGAGCGCGTTGGCGTTCAAGCGCGGTGGCGAGCTGGTGCAGCCAATGCGCGGCGGCAGGTTCGAGGCGGCGGTGGATCGCGCCGGCGGGGCGCTCGGCGCCGAGCGTGGCGGCGAGACGCGGTGACAACGCGGCAAGGGTCGGTCGGCGCAGCACGCCGATCCACATCGCGGTGTCGGGCGAGGGGCGGACGAGCAGGTGCTCGTGGGCCGGGAACAACCACAACAGCGAACGCCGCTGCAGGTCGTAGCGCCGGCCATCGACCACGTAGCTGACCTCGCCGCGCACCACCAGATTGAACTCCAGCTCGTCGTGGCTGTGCGTCGTTTCGCTCGGCGGCCTGGCGCGATACAGCCACAGCGCTCCTGATTTGCCGCGCAATCCGCCAAGCACCTCGCGCATGACGGAAGCATGGTCACAGGATGAGAGGTGCCTATTGCCGGGTTGCGAAGATTCGGCAACGCGCGCTGACAGGCTGCAGCGACCGGAGACCGACATGTCCCAAGCCGCCTGCTGCCCCACCCCCGCCAAGCCTGCGCTGTCCGCCCAGGACCTGGCGCACTTCCGCCGCGAGGGCTACGTCATCCTGCCCGGCTTCCTGCCACCTGCGACGCTGGAAGCCGTGCGCGCCGCCTGCGCGGCCGAAGTCGCTCGCCAGGACGCCGAGATGACCGCACGGGGCGTGGCGATCGACGGCATCAACCACCACGGCCGCCGCTACTTCATCCCCAACGCCTACGTGCGCCACGCGGCGATGCGCGCATGGGTGTTCTCGCCGGCGATGGCCGGGCTGGTGCGCAGCACGCTGGGCGACGAGGCGCAGCTGTTCCTCGAGCAGTTCGTGGTCAAGGGCTGCGACCAGGAGACGCGCTTCGGCTGGCACCAGGACAGCGGCTACGTCGGCTATCCGCACCGCGAATACCTCTCGTGCTGGATCGCGCTCGACGACGTCGACGAACGCAATGGCACCATCTCGGTGCTGCCGTGGACCCGCGCCGGAGCCGATCCGCGCGCTGTCCGTCCGCACGCCAGAGAGGACGGCACCAACGACATGGTCGGCTACGACGGCGCGGATCCCGGCCTGCCGGTGGTGGTGCCGGCCGGCACGGTGGTGGCGTTCTCTTCGCGCCTGCTGCACCGCTCGGGCGAGAACCTGACCGACCGCCTGCGCCGCGCCTGGCTGGTGCAATATACCGCCGAGCCGATGTTCAAACCTGACGGCCAATTGCAGATCCTGGCCGAGCCGTTCCTGCATGGCGGCATGATCGTCGCTGGCTGAAGCGCGACGGGGTCAGCCCGTCATGTCGCTCGTTTCGTAGAGCGTGTTGCACGAATAAACGAAAAAACCTCTGTTTACACGCTCGACTTCGCAGATCATACGCATATGATCCAGACTATACAAACCGAGACCGATCCGGCTGCATGCGACTCTGCTGCCGCGTCGCCATCCGCGCAGATCGGGATGAACGGCAGCGACCTGGCCATCGCGCGTATCGACAGCAGGCGTGGAACCCTCATCGCCAGCCATGTGCACGGGGTGCTGGGCCTCGCCGCCGCGACCGCGATGGCAGCGATGATCCCTGCGTCTGCCTACCCGGGATGGACGGTGGCCATCAGCACCGGTCTGCTGTGCTGCGGGATCATTCATGCCGTGCGGCAGGACACGCCTGGATGGCCACTGCAGGAGCTGGCCACCGGCATGGTCCTCTGCCTTGCGATGATGTGCCTGCCATTGCTGCATGCCGCCTACGGACTGGCGATCTGGCTGTATGTGGTGCCGCTGGTCCTGGCGGGCATCCTGCTCCTGCTGTGGACGCTCACCCGTCGGACATTCGTGGCGACGGTATCGGCCCGAGCGATGCTCGCAGCAATCCCCCCCCTGGCGACCGCGATGCACACCCTGCGCTGACCCGCAGGCATCCGGCACCCCTACTACGAGAATAGAACAGCAATGAACGGTTACCTCATCGACATGGACGGCGTCATCTATCGCGGCGAGCACGTCGTCGCCGGCGCCATCGAATTCGTCTCGGCGCTGCAGGCGCGACATGTCCCCTTCCTCTTCCTCACCAACAATTCCCAGCGCACCAGGCTGGATATCGTGATCAAGCTGCGGCGCATGGGCTTCCTCGACATCGAGGAGCGCCACGTCTTCACCTGCTCGATCGCCACGGCGCGGTTTCTGCGATCCCAGAAGCCGAATCCGACCGCCTTCGTGATCGGCGAAGGCGGTCTGCTCTCCGCCCTGAACCACTTCGGGATCGGGATTACCGACAAGGACCCCGACTATGTGGTGGTCGGCGAAGGCCGCACGGTCAGCTTCGAGGTCCTCGAGCAGGCGACCCGACACCTGGCGAATGGCGCGAAGCTCATCGCAACCAATCTTGATCCGAACTGTCCCACGGCGCACGGCCCGCGACCCGGCACCGGCGCCATCATTGCCATGCTCGAACGCGCCAGCGGCCGGGTCGCCCTCGGGATCGGCAAGCCGAGCCCCATCACCATGCGCCTGGCACGCAAGGAGCTCGGCCTGCGCACCGCGCAGATCATCATGGTCGGCGACACCCTGGACACGGACATCCTCGGGGGCGTGCAGATGGGCTACCAGACCGTGCTGGTCCTGTCGGGAGGAACGCTCATCGAGGAGGTGAAGCTCTCGCCGTTCCTCCCCGACTACGTGGTCGAATCCGTCGGCACGCTCGCCAAGCACCTCGATGCCGACGGCTCCATCCTGCTCGATCCCATGCGCGGGACGGAACGCGACAGCCATCGGGACAGCCTGGTCCTGACTGGCGGGTATTAGGCTCAGCCCGCCTGCACCGTCAGCTCGCCGGTCGCGTCGGCGGGCAGGCTGAATTCCCACAACAGCGGACTGCGCCGCAGCGCGGGCAGCTTGCGGCATCGCGCGCTGGCGCACTGCAACCGCGTCTTCCGCCGGGTGCAGGCTGTACGCCTCAAGAATGGAGAGGCGCGGTCGGCTAACCGGCCTGCACCGCTATGGCTGCGGCTTCGCGCCCCCCTCCGGTGCGGGCGCCGGAGTCGCCGGCACCGGTTCCGCCGGAACGGCCGGGGCTGGTTCTGCCGGAATTGGCGTGGGAGGGATGGGCGTGGCTTGAATATCGGGCGGCGTGTCGGTCGGGGTGACGGGTTGCGTCGGCACCGCCGGCACGGTTGGTTCCTTGGGCGAAAGGCGCCACCACAGCGCGGCTCCGCCGGCCAGGGCGCCGAGCGGTAGGCCGAGGATGAAGGCCAGCGTCACCAGCAGACGACGCTCGCCGCGCAAGCGCTGGGCCAGCTCCTGCTGCGCGCGTTGCGCGCCCTCGCGCTCGCCCTCGAGACGTTCGCGTCGGGCGCGCTCCTCAAGCGTCCGCTCACGTGCTTCGGCCAGGGCGTGGCCCTCGTCGCGACCGCTCGCGCGACCGGCGTTCTCGCCCTCCAGGCGGGCGACCTTGAGCCGCTCGGCGTGGGCCCCCTCGCGCTCGGCGAGGAGACGATTCCACATCTCCTGATGCTGGAGGAATTCGCTGCGACTGATCACGCCATAGCGGGCGGTGCCGTCCCCCTCTTCATGCGGCGGTTCGGCTGGGGTCTCCGGCTCTGCGGTCTCGGCTTCACGCACCCCCTCCTCGACGGCGGTGGCGAAACCCTGCTGCTGACGCCAATCCTTGAGATGCGTCACCCAGGTCTGCGGCGAGCCGAAACCATATTGCTTGGCCAGGCCGCGGCCGGTGAGCTGGGCCTGGTCGATACCCGCCCGGACCTGCTCATCGATGATGGTAAAGGCGATGTCCCGGTTGAGGCGAGCTTTGAACTCACCAAGTGGGCGGCCTGGGGGTGGGGATGGAGTCTCAGGCATGTCCAGATCCGTAGGATTGGTCAGTAGATGCGTGCAAATGGGGCTGTCCAAGCATATGGGCGGGCGATTGGTCGCCGGCGTCGTCCACATTGGTCGTGGTCGTCGTCCAACTAACGGGGTTTGGACAGAACGTAAGTCGTTGCGTATACTGGGCGAATCTAGTTGACGCGCGTAAGCCGTCCAGTATGGACAGGGCATGGCCACACCTGCCGTCCGTTGGTCGCTGCGCTTGCCCTGGTCGAGCACGCTCCGGCTGCAGCGCCTGGTCCAATTGGACTCTCCTGGACGGATTGGCGATGTGGTTGCCCGAGCTGTTGGACACCTGTTGGACCAACCAGAGCACACCATCCTGTCCATCGTGGTCCAGACGGCGATTGGACGGGCTGACCAACCCCGCGACCGCACCAGGGTATGTTCCTGGCGCGTCGAAGCTGCCGTGGTGGAACACTGCATGGCGTGGTGCGCGAACCATCCCGAGATTGCGCTCAGCTGGCTGGTTGACGCTGCGATTCGCTGCCATGAGGCGGTATGCGCCTCGCGTGAGGGGGTCGTTGCGACCTGCGGTCTGGCACCACGACGGTACCGTCGGCTGTCGCGTGAACTGGTCGTGGTGTTGGACGAAGAGGCGCATGCTGCTTAAGGCGCGGTGAATGCCGTGCGGACGGCATCGAGGTGGGGTTGGACGGGGTGATTGGACGGCAGCTGCGATTGGACGGCGTCCACTGCATCCAGCAGCGCTGCAATGGATGCATCCAGCACGTTGACCACTTTGGACGGCGCGGATTGGACGGGCGCATGCAGTCCAACCGCATTCAATTGCTCGTCCAATGTACGATTCTGGACGGGCTGCAGATCCTCTGCACGCAATAACCCTGCATGACATAATGCACGCACAGCGTCAATCATTGCTGCGCGAGAGGGGGGTGAAGATGCGGTTTTTTCCGCGGAATTCGCCTGTTGCGAGCCATGCTCCAAAGGCTGTCGCATTTGCGACGGTTGCGATGTCGCATTATCGCCGACGACGAAGCTTTTCGCCGCCTCAAGCAGCAGCGCCGCGGTCGGCGCATCGACCGGTTGATGCTCAGCAAGCATCCGGCGACGCCGGGCGAGGCGGACCAGCGCGCGTTCGATGGTCCGGCGATCGACCTGGAAGCAGCGCGCCGCTTCGGCGACCAACGGACGCTCGCCGGTGCCGGGCCGACCACGACGATGGACGCAGGCCTGCGCCGCCGGCGTCGCCAGCCAGCGCTCGAACTGACCCAGGCTGAGCCGGCCAGGCGCACGGGTGCGCGCCCTCACGCGCCACCTCGGCGCCGACGCAAACGCTCCCACAGGCCACCGGGCGCGGCGCACCACGCCTTCACCGTCTCGGGCGCGAAGCCCTGCTGCTCCATGCCGGAGGTCGACCACGACTCCGGGGCATCCGATTGCAGGCGGCTGACGATGAAGCGGGTCGGCAGCTTGACCCGTTCGTGCGAGCCCGGCAGGGGGGTGACCTCGTGGTGGTAGAGCGCCGTGGCGATCAGCGCCGCCAGCCGCGCGTCGCTCCAACCGGCGGCCTGCAGGCCGGCGATCTGCACGGGTTTGAGCGGACAGTACTGGCGGATCAGGGTACGCAGCAGATCGCCCAGGCGTGCAGGGGGGACGGCATCCGCCGTCAGTTCGGCCGGCGGCTCGGCCGGTACGGGCTGCGGAACGGGCAGGGTGGGCCGAACGTCTTCCTGCGCCTCCGCTGCGCTGGGCAGGCGCTCCACCTCGAGCGATGAGACCGCACCGGTCAGTTTATCGACATGGAAGATCTTCGCCTGGCGCATCGAGCGCTGCGCGATCGTCGGCACCGGCAGGCGCGCGGGATCCTGCCAGCGCACCTCGAGGCGGTCGCCGTGGGCCTCGTAGCCGGTGATGATCTGACATGCGCCGAGCAGATCGAGGGCACGGCGCAGCAAACCCTGCTGATGCAGGGGGTCGAGGTAGCGGAAGCGCTGCGAGGTCGGCGGATCGGGCAGGCCGGGGAAGCCACCGAGGCTGGGCTCGGCCTGGGCGAGCGCTCCGCTGACCAGCGCCGCGGCGGGCTCGCGCACCAGGTCGGGGATCGACACCTTGCGATCGCCGTAGCGCTCATGCAGCCACGGCAGCTTCACCACCGTGACGTCCTGCGGTGTACGGAAAGCATCGAGGAACAGCAGGATCAATCGCGCCGCGTCGGGTAGGCCCGGTGTGCCGGTGCTGCGCGCCAGCTGGTCGGCCTCGCGGATGCGGCGCACCAGCGGCAGGTAGCTGCGCAGCGAAATGGTCTGGTTTTCGCGACGGAGCTCGCTCAGCCACCCATCGCCGAGATGGGCGCGCAGGCGATTGCGCCGACCGTCCTTGTAGGGGGTCGGCTCGACCAGCAGCGGCGGCAGGATGCGCATGTCGACCGGAGCGCCGGAGCGCTCCTCGAAGAGGCGCAGCTGGGTCGCCTGGATGCGCGTCACCGCGGCGCGCAGTTCGAAATACGGCGGCACTTCCAATCGCGGGTAGCCGATCCACGACAACACCGTCTCCTGATCGACATCGATCATCGTCTCGCCTGTCTCCTGCCAGTGATAGGCCAGTGCCAGGAGGAGGTCGAGATCGATGAAGCGGAGTAGGCCGCCAGTGGCGAGAACCTGCTTGCCGACCCCGGGTCGGCCGGCAAGCGGTTCGGAATTGAAGGTCGAGATGCCACGCCGCACGCCGTGGCCTTCGTCCCACACCCAACCAGTGAAAGCGTGCTTGCCGGCAAGACGCGAATGGAACCAGATCGGCGATTGCAGCAGGACGCGGCGGGCCACCACCACCACATCGCCCTGCGCCGAGCGCGCCTGACGCACCGGCGTCAATTCGGCGAGACGCTGATGCAGGACTGACGTGGTTATAGGCGGCGCAAATGGCGCTGCTGGTTGAACGCTGACTTCGCCGTCCGGCGTCATGCGCGGGACCGTAGCAATTTGACCATACAAAGCAAAGAGATCCCATGGCAGGCATCAAAATCCCTCACAGTAGCGTCTCTAGAAATCCCATTACATCCTCATAAATCCCAATTACGGCTTCATCAATCATGTCTCTATAAATCCTTTAGCTACTAGGAGAATCCTATACTATCCCGAAAAATCCTCAAACGTCGAAGGCCCGCCGCTCGTCCCGTCTCGGCTATGCCAACGGGATCCCTAGAAATCCCGTGCGGGAGTGTAAAGCTAGAATTACTCAATGGTTAGGAGCGCAGGGAAGGACAACACGGTAACACCAGCAACACCCTCCACCACCAAGACTGGAGGCTGGGGGCCAATATGTGTGAGGGAGGGCTGCAACAGAGCAGAGCAGAGCACGAAAGTGAGCAAGCTGACCCGTAGTTCCATTACGGCACCTTCATCGCCAAGTCGGTTAACCTCATCGTCGAGCTCGTGAATGAGGAGTCAGAGGTAGAAGCCTCGGGCTCGGTTTCTGAAAGCGCGTCAATCTGTCGCTCGGGCCGCGCAGCACGAGAGTCATAGAATCATGGAAGGAAGACAGTCGCGCACACTGACCGGCTCCGTCGAAAAGCCAAGAATGCTCCATGAGGGACATGGAGATCCGGGCTAACGATAGCGGCTAGTCGAGCAGATCCGTCGAGTCGAGAAGTCGGGACTGTGTCCGGTGGCACTGGTTGGGTGGTTATGCGACAATGGCCTTGATTGTGCGATGGGCCTTTGTTGCGCGAATAACGAGTTGTGTTGTAGCTACGGCTAAAATCTGTTTTTATATATGGACATTAGCGTTGGTGTTGCGCAGGGGCCCGCGCCGTCGCTGGAGGGTGCTCACCCTCGCCAGACTGCGATGCCGAGCCGGGCGCGACGCTTGCGCACAGTGTCCTCGCGCATGCCCCACGCCGCCGCCAGTGCGCGGTCGCTGGCTGAACCCAGCTGAGCGAGCATCTGCGGAGTCCAACGCGAGCGCCGTGTGCGGCGCGGGGCGGCGCAGCCCAGCTCACTGCGCTTGAGCGCGACGGTGCGGTTCGACACGGCATACGTGCGACAGAACGCGCCAGTCGGCAGGGTCGCGAGGTCGGCGATCATCTGCGCTGTCCACACCACCGGCCGTGCCCGTCGACTACCGGCGATGCCAGCCCGGCGACGGGCGAGGCGCACCGCCGTCACGCTGATGCGATAGCGCGCCGCCAGCACCGCGTCGCTGTGCCGGCCGAGCTGGCTGCGCACCGCCGGCGACAGGAACACGGTGGTCACCCGTCCATCGCTGGCCGGCCGGCCGAGTTCAAGGCGCTTGGCCTGCACAGCGGCGCGCGAGATCCGCCAGCGCCGTGCCAGCTTGCCATCCGCCATCGCCCCGAGCAGCGCGAGGCGCCGGGCCGGCCAGGCGAGCGGTGCGCATGCCG
>JALHRW010000032.1 GCA_022841245.1 Planctomycetota bacterium | reverse complement strand
CAGCGACCAGCGACCAGCGACCAGCGACCAGCGACCAGCGACCAGCGACCAGCGACCAGCGACCAGCGACCAGCGACCAGCGACCAGCGACCAGCGACCAGCGACCAGCGACCAGCAGCTTGGTCAGTTGTTCCTGCCTCCATCGTCTGATAGGACGTGCGCCCGTGCTGCACGAACTCACCCTCTTCTGGTTCAGCCTGCTGTGCCGCTGGGGCTATGCCGGCGTGATCGTGCTGATGGCGATGGAATCGTCGATCTTCCCCGTCCCGTCTGAGATCGTGGTGCCGCCGGCCGCCTACTGGGCGGCGGAAGGGAAGCTGAACTTCTGGGGTGTGGTCGCAGCCGGCACCTTCGGCTCCTGCATCGGGGCGCTGGCGACCTACCTGGCGGCGCGCTGGCTGGGGCCGCCGGCCGTGGCGCGCTGGGGCCGCTACATCGGCTGCGGGCCGGAGAAGGTCGAGCGGGCCCAGCGCCTGCTCGCCCGCTACGCTGCAGGCGGCGTGTTCTTCAGCCGTCTGCTGCCGGTGGTGCGCCACGTCATCGGCATCCCCTGCGGCATCCTGCGCATCAATCTCAAAGTCTACATGCTCGCGACGCTGCTCGGCTCGTTCATCTGGTGCTGGGTGCTGGCGTGGTTCGGGCAGCGCATCGGCCGGCTCAACCCGGGTGCTATCGAGGATCCCGAGCGCTTCATCGCGGCGGTGAAGGGCGAGGCGCTGTGGATCGTGCTGGCCTGCGCCGGACTGGCCGCGCTCTATGTGCTGATGCTGTGGACGACCCGGAAGAAGGAGCCTGCGACGTGAGCGATCTGCTCGGATTCTCGAACGTCTCCTACAGGTATCGCGGCGACTGGCTGAACCTGGTGCACGCGCTCAAGGACGTGACGTTCAACGTCCCCGCCGGCTGCGCCTACGGCTTCCTCGGCGCCAACGGCGCGGGCAAGAGCACCAGCATCCGTCTGGTCGCCGGTCTGCTGCATGGCCATACGGGATCGATCCGGCTGTTCGGCGAGGAGCTCCGTGGCGAAGACCATCGGCTGCGCGCGCGCATCGGCTACCTGCCCGAACAGCCCTACTTCTACGACAACCTCGCGGTCGGCGAATACCTCGCCTGGCTCGCCCGGCTCTCCGGCATGGACGTCGCCCGCATCCCTGCCGCGGTCGATCGCGTGTGCCAGCTGCTCGACCTCGCCGAACTGAAGAAGCGCAGTCTGCGCTCGTTCTCCAAGGGCATGCGCCAACGCTTCGGCTTGGCCCAGGCCATCGTCCATGAGCCCGATCTGCTCATCCTCGACGAGCCCTTCTCCGGTCTCGATCCGCTGTGGCGGGCGCGCTTCAAGGAAGTCATGGCGCTGGAGCGCAAGCGCGGCGCGACGCTGTGCTTCAGCAGCCACATCCTCGGCGACGTCGAGGAGCTGTGCGACCGCTATGGCGTCATCGACCATGGGCGGGTGCTCGAACAGGGCACCCTCGCCGACCTGCTCGGCCAGGCGCCGCTGGTGCTGACCGGCACCGGCGAGCCGCCACCGGGGGCGCAGCCGGGAGCCGACGGGACGTGGACCCTGAGCTTCGCCGACAGCGACCGCGAGCGCGTCCTCGCCGCGGTACCGGCGGCGCGCATCCAGCGCCTCGAACGCCAGCGCATCGCCCTGGAGGACTGGTTCGTGGAACGGATCAAGGCGACGCATCACGCTGGCGAGCGGCTGGAGCCAAAGCCATGATCGGGATCGTCGCCGGTGCCACCTGCCGCGAGGCGGTGCGTTCGCGCGCCTTCCTCGGCCTGCTGCTGATCTTCGCGGTCTGCGCCCTGCTCACCCGCGTGGTCGGCTGGGTCAGCTCGACCGACGGCAACATCGTCGCGCTCGACCTGGTCATGGCGCTGCAGTCGGTGATCGGCGTGCTGGTCGCGGTCGCCACCGGCACCGTCCTGGTGCAGAGCGAGATCCAGCAGAAGACGCTGTATACCGTGCTGTGCCGGCCGCTGCCGCGCTGGCGCTTCGTCATCGGCAAGTACCTCGGCCTGTCGGCGGCGCTGATCGCCGGCCAGCTGGCGATGGCGGCGATAGGGCTGCTCTACGTGTGGATCACCGGCGCCCCGCTGAATCCGTGGCTGGTCCTGGCGGTCGGCATGACCTGCCTGGAGGTGCTGGTCATGGCGGCGGTCGGCCTGTGCCTGTCGATGCTGGCCGGACCGCTGCTGTCCGCGGTCCTCAGCCTGGCGGTGTTCGCCCTCGGCCATGCCGTCGCCACCCTGCCGCAGCTGATCGATCACCTGCAGGGCTGGCAGCGCACCCTCGCCGCCGCCGCCGCCGCCGTCATCCCCAACCTCGGCTATTTCACCTTCCGCGCCCAGGCCATCCACGGCAACGCCATGACCGCCTCCGACGCGTTCCTCTCCCTCGCCTATGCCGCCCTGTGGATCGGCCTGCTGCTGGTCATCTCGATCGCGGTGTTCCGCCGCAAGCAGCTCTGAGCATGATTGCGGCCCGCGGTATCGCCCTGTGGCCGGTAGTCGCCATCCTGGGGGTGGCGGCCCTGGCGTGGAACGGTTCGCGATTCATCGGCACGGTGCCGAAGCCGCGGGCCAAGGAACTCGATTTCCTGCCATCTCCGGCGGTGGCGCAGGCGCTGTCGCTGGGCCAGCCGACGGCGGTAGCCAAACTGCGCTGGATCGACTCGTTCGCCTACTTCCAGCTGCAGGTCGAGCGCCAGGACGACCAGGTCGCCGGCCTCGACCGGCGTGGTGGATTCGAGCGGCTGTACGACACCTTGATCAGCCTCGATCCGCATTTCGTCCCGTTCTACCAGCACGCCGTGACCAACACCAGCGGGGTGCTGAAGCAGCACCGCGTCGGCCTGGGCTTCGTCATGCGGGGCTTGCTCGCTCGGCCTGGCGATTCCGATCTCTGGCGGCTGGCCAGTGCCGAATTGGCGGTCAACTTCGAGTGGGCCAAGCGCAACCCGCAGGCGCTGCAACGCTGGCTCCATGCCTGGGAGCAGTCCGAGCTGACCGAGGAGGGCAAGCAGTCGGTGCGCGACTGGCTGCGGGGTCTGTCCTTCACCAACATCGAGGGGCTGGAATCCCTGCCCTACTGGCTGGAGCAGATGCGCAGCACCAAGCCGGGGACGCCGTTGGGCCTCTTCGTCGAGGGGACGGTGCGCGAACTGCTGGCGCAGCATGGCTGCGCGATCCTGCCCAAGCTGTCCTACCCTGCGCTCATCGGCGACGCGGTGGTGCTCGATCCGCTGGCGGTCGCCAAGCGCTGGCCACGGGGGACGCCGCCCTGGGCTCCGGTGGCGGCCGACGGCAGCCTGCGCTGCGATCCCTACGGCTGGCCGTGGATCCGTTCCGGCGAGCGCGTGCTCAGCCCCGGCCAGGAGCAGGTCCGCTTCCGCAAGGGGACCCAGACCGTGCGGCTTGATGTGCAGGCCGAGGCGGAGAAGCGCGGCCGCCCGCCGCGCGATCTCGCCGAGGTGCGCGAATGGGGCATCACGCTGCCGGAGGCGCCGCAAGGCGGCGTCTGGGATTTCTCCGAGCGCCTGCCCGATGTGCGCTGGCCGGATCCGCCGCAGGAACCGTGGAAGCTGCGGTAGAAGGCTGCGTTCTCAGGCCTGACGTCTGCGCCTCTTCCCGCGCTTGCGGCCCTTCTCGCCCGGCTCGTCGCCTGACGGCGCGCTGCCCTCGGCCTCGATGCGGCGGATGGTGTCGCGCAGCCGGGCGGCCTCTTCGAAGCGGAGGTCCTCGGCGGCGGCGACCATGCGCACGGTGAGGTCGGGCAGGTCGGCCGGGGTCAGGATCGAGCCCTCGTAGGCGACCCCGCCGCTGGCCACCTTGCGCGCCGACAGCTGCTCGGCGAACGACGAGCCGTAGTCGCCCTGCTTCACCACCGTGGTCGGAGTGATGCCGCGCTCGGCATTGTAGGCGAGCTGATAGGCGCGGCGGCGCTCGGTCTCGTCGATGGCGAAGCGCATCGCCGGACTGATCGAGTCGGCGTAGAGCACGACCACGCCATCGATGTTGCGGGCGGCGCGGCCGATGGTCTGGATCAGCGAGGTCTGGCTGCGCAGGAAGCCCTCCTTGTCGGCGTCGAAGATCGCCACCAGGGTGACCTCGGGCAGGTCGAGGCCCTCGCGCAGGAGGTTGACGCCGATGACGCACTCGGTCTCGCCGCTGCGCAGGCGCTGGAGAATTTCGATGCGCTCGATCGCGTCGATGTCGCTGTGCAGCCAGGTGGTGCGTACGCCGGCCTCGCCGAGGAACTCGGAGAGATCCTCGGCCAGGCGCTTGGTCAGCGTGGTGACGATCGAGCGCTGGTTCTTGGCGCAGCGCGCCTTGACCTCGCGGATGAGGTCGTCGACCTGGCCGGCGGTCGGCCGCACCGACACCGGTGGATCGGGGATGCCGGTCGGGCGCACCAGCTGTTCGACCCGCGCCGTCTCGGTCTTGGCCTCGTACTTCGAGGGCGTCGCCGAGACGAACAGCAGCTGCGGCACCAGGGCTTCGAACTCGGGGAACTGCAGCGGGCGGTTGTCGAGCGCGCTGGGCAGGCGGAAGCCGTGCGCGACCAGCGTCTCCTTGCGGCTGCGGTCGCCGGCGAACATGCCGCCGATCTGCGGGATGGTGACGTGGCTTTCGTCGACCACGCAGAGGAAGTCGGGCGGCAGGAAGTCGAACAGGCAGTAGGGCCGTTCGCCGGGTTTCCTCCCGGTCAGGTGGCGCGAGTAGTTCTCGATGCCCTGGCAGGTGCCGACCTCGGCGAGCATGTCGAGGTCGTAGGTGGTGCGCGACTGCAGGCGCTGCGCCTCCAGCAGCTTGCCGGCTGCGTTGAGTTCGGTCAGTCGCCCCGCCAGCTCGTCCTTGATCCCGCCGATGGCCTGTTCGAGTGTCGCCTCCTGCACGACGAAGTGCTTGGCTGGGTAGACATTGAGCCGCTCGTGGCGGCCGATCACCTCGCCGGTGAGGGTGTTGACGCTGGCGATCTCCTCCAGTTCCTCGCCGAAGAAGGCGAGGCGGATGGCGGTGTCCTCGTAGGCCGGCCAGATCTCGACCACGTCGCCGCGCACGCGGTAGCGGCCGCGCTGGAAGTCGAGATCGCCGCGCTGGTACTGCATGTCGACCAGCCGGCGCAGCACGATGTCACGATCGCCCTGTTGGCCGACCTGCAGGGCCAGGGTCAGATCCTGGTACTCCTTCGGATTGCCGAGTCCGTAGATCGCGCTGACCGAGGCGACGATGAGCACGTCGCGGCGGGCGAGCAGGCTGCGCGTCGCCGACAGGCGCAGCTTGTCGATCTCCTCGTTGATATCCGACTCCTTCTCGATGTAGAGATCCTTGCCCGGGACGTAGGCCTCCGGCTGGTAGTAGTCGTAGTAGGAGACGAAGTATTCGACCGCGTTGTCGGGGAAGAACCCTTTGAACTCGGTGTAGAGCTGCGCCGCCAGCGTCTTGTTGTGCGACAGTACCAGGGTCGGGCGGTTCAGCTGTGCCACCACGTTGGCGACGGTGAAGGTCTTGCCCGAGCCGGTGACGCCAAGCAGGGTTGCCGCCCGCGCCCCGCCGCCGAGCGCTTTGACCAGCCCCTCGATCGCCTCCGGCTGATCGCCAGTCGGTCCGTAGGGCGACTTCAGTACGAATCGGTCGGCCATGCCCGCCTCGTACCGCTTGCCCCCGCTCATGCACGCCGCATCGCTTCCAGCTTCCGGCTTCTGGCTTTCGGCTTTCGGCTTTCGGCTTCCGGCTTCCGGCTTCCGGCTTCCGGCTTTCAGCTTTCAGCTTTCAGTGTCGAATCATCCGGAGCGTGTGTGTGCGATGGCGGCGCAGGCGCAGGCTTGGCCGTCGCCGAGCACGCCTCTACTGACGTCGTTCTCGCGATCGGCGAACGTCAGTGAGCCGGGATCGAGCGGGTCCAGGGCGAAGGGCCCTGGCGGGGCTCCGGGGCTGGCCCCGGCGGGGGGTTCGGGGGGCATGGCCCCCCGGGCTACAGCTTGCCGGTAATCGTCAGGCTTTCGATCGTCAGGCCGGAGGTGGTGCTGTACGATCGGCCCTGGATGACCGGAGTCAGCTTCGCGTCGGCGGGGAAGGCGAGCTCGCGTGGGCTGGCCACCGGCTGGTCGTTGAGCGTCGCGGAGAACTTGCCGTTGGCATCGATGGTGATGCGGATGCGCGAACGCTCGTTGGATTTGAAGCTGGGTGGCGTGCCGAGCCTGAGATCCTCGTAGGTCGCGGCGCTATCCTGCCTGGTCGCGAGGATGAAGCCGACCTGCTTTGGGCAGTGCATGGCGACGCGCAGGGTGACTTGGCCCGATGTCAAGCCGACCAGCACGATCTGGCTGTTCGGCTCGGGCAGCACATCCGCCTCCAGGACCAGCGGGGCGCGCAGGGCGCCGTTCCAACGCAGCGTCGGCAACTCGGCCTCAACTCGCGATTCCATCGCCACCATCTGAGTGGAGATCCAACGCAGGCCGCGGTCGATGAGCTCACCGCCGCCCTGCCACGCCTCCAGGTAGCCCGGACTGCGGTTGGCGCTGAAGGGATAGGCGATGGATAGCTGCCCGTTGCCGCGCCGTTCGATTTCGCCGGCGATGTCGAGCGGCCTGGTGCGCCGGTCGTAGGTGGCGAGGGCCGTCAACAGCGCCTCGTCCTTGAGCTTGGCGATCGCGCTGCGCGCATCGCTCTGGCGCCAGTACCACAGGTAGGCGGCGGTCTGGCGCGGTTTGTCCGCGCCATTGAGCGCACTGGCGAGCAGCTGGGTCCACGGCACAACGGCGGAGGCGCGGTCGGCGCTCGATTCGGCCGGTACTTCGAGGAGCCGGAAGCCGATCCTGTCCTTGTCCAGGCGGGTCAGCATGAAGGTGCCGGCCCGGCTGCCGAAGCGGCACTCGACCTTGGGCTTGTTCACCCCGATATACATCTGCAGGGCGACTTCCGCCGCCTGCGCGGCCTCGGTGAACCCGGCGAGGGCCTCGACCAGGACCCGATCCTCGTCTGGGAATGGGCGGGCTCCGCCGCGCAGTGTTTCGACCAGGGTGCCGTAGGGCAGGACAGCACGCAGCGCCTCGCAGCGTTCGCCCAGTTCGCGCCACAGGATCGCAGTGTCAGGCTTCATCATCTTGGGCGGTGCAGGGACGTGCGGGGTGAGCTCGTTCCGCCGGCGATCGAGACGGCCATTGAGCGCCTGGCGGCGCACTTCCGGCAGGCCGGAACGCGTGATGTCGTTAGCCAGGCGGTCGCAGATCGCGATCGTGGTGGCGCCATCGATGGCGGTGCCGAGACGCGTTTCGGCTGCGCGGTCGGCGGCGGTCAGCAGCTCGGCCAGGCGCCGCCGGCGCTCCGCCAGCCAGGCCTCGTCGGGCAGTTGGGCCAAGCCGTCGCGCGCTTCGCCCACCTGCCCAGTCGCGATCTTCGCCTCGATCGCGTCGGCCGAGGCGCGCAGGGCGTTGCGCCGGCGGTCTTCGATGGTGGCGCGGACAGCGTCGCGCTTGGCCAGGATCAGACTGCGGGCCGGAGCGAGTGAGGGTTCGGCGAGCAACCGTTCGATCACCGGCAGGGCTGCCGAGGGCTCGTCGGGCAAGGCCGCGAGCTCGGTTTTCGCGCGAGCCAGGACCGGAGCGGCCGGATCAGGTGTGTTGACGACCGACGGCGGAGGCGGGGTTGGCAGTGGGCTCGGGGTGCGCAGGGCGATGAAGAACAGCCCTCCGAGCACCAGCGCGGCGACGAGAACGATGGCGCCCCATGGCGCGCCACCACCGCCGCCGCCACCGCCGCGGCCTTCGCGTGCACGACCTGTGGTGCCCGGCTTCCAGCGGACCGCGGCCTTGACCGCCGCACGCAGTTCGGCGGCTCCGGCGAAGCGCTCCTCGGGCGCCTTGGCCAGCATGCGCATGCACAGCTCGCGCCACGGCGGCGGGACCTCGGGATTGGCCTCGGTCGGATCCGGCACCGGCTCGAAGCAGTGCGCTCGCATGATCGCCTTGGCGCTTTCACCCTGGTAGGGCGGCCGGCCGGTGAGCATGTGGAAGAGGGTGGCGCCCAGGGCGTACTGGTCGGCGCGGTGGTCGATGGGATGGGCGCGGGCCTGCTCGGGCGCCATGTACAGCGGCGTGCCCATGACCTTGCCGCGGCCCTGCTCGTCCTTGCTGCCTGCGACCGCCTCGGCGCTGTCCGCCTGCAGCGCCAGCCCGAGGTCGGCGAGCTTCACCAGCCCGCCGCTGGTCAGCATGATGTTGTCGGGCTTGATGTCGCGGTGCACGACCTTGTGCGCCTCGGCGAAGCCGAGGGCCTCGGCCATCGCCGACATCACCTTGCCGACCGTCGCCAGGTCGACCGCGCCCTGGCGCTCGATCACATCCTTGACCGTCTCGCCGTCGATGAATTCCATCGAGAAGTAGTGCACCGGCTCGCCGGCCGGGATGCTGCAGCCTTCCGGGGCGCTGGCCTGGCCGACGTCGTGCACGCCGACGATGTTGGGGTGGTTGAGCTTGCCGGCCGCGCGCGCCTCGGCGACGAACTGCTCGGCGAAGGCCGGGTCGTTGGCCAGGCGCGGTGCGAGGATCTTGAGTGCGACCTCACGCTCCATCGACAGCTGCTTGGCGCGGTACACCTCACCCATGCCACCGCGGCCGACCAGGCCGACGATCTCGTAGCCAGCCAAGCGGGAGGCTGCCGGCAACATGGGTGGGGCGTTCGAGGCCACGGTGGGATCCTTGGGCTGGGGAACTAGACCGCAACCACCGGGCTAGCGGGTCAGGCTCTCCACTTCCTCTGCAGTGAGCACGCCACGCAGCTCTTTCGCCTTCAGTTCGCGCGCCTGGCTGCGGCTGAGCGGCCCGACGCGTTGTCCGAGCAGGGTCACATAGTAGGTGCGCTGCTCGTCGCCGGCGGCATTCGTGGCGGTGCCGGCCACGGTGGCGGGGACCGGGCCCAGCGATGCCTCGGCTTCGACCGAGGCGAGGTCGGAGGGGGTCAGCGTACCCTTGAGCTCCTTGGTCTTCAGTTCGCGCGCCTGGGCCTTGCTCAGCGGCCCGACGCGGCGGCCGAGGACGTTGATGTAGAATGTGCGCGACACCGGTTCGGAAGCCGGGGCAGTCGTGGCGGCGGCCGCGGCCGGTGGGGCGGCGTAGCGGCCCGGCTGCAGGGTGGCGAGGACATCGTGATCGAGCGCCGGCTGGGGCGGCTCGGTCCGCGTTGGAGGGGCTGGAGGGGCAGTCGTGGCGGCGGGCAGGCCGGGGATGAGCGGATCCGACTGCGTCACGCGGTCCGGCACCGCCTGCGGTTCAAGCTCGTCGGAGGTGTCGGCGCTGCGTGCAGCTGCTGCCGCCAGACGGTCGCTGGAGCGGGGTGGCTCGCTTTCGGCCTGCTCAGGCCAGTGTTCGGAGGGCGGCTGCGCCTCGGCCGGCACGGCGTCCGGATCCTCGCTGCTGTCGGTGATGCGATCGACCTGCACGGTGGTGCTGCCAGCGGCGACCAGCGAGCCCTGGCGCAGCGGCCGGCTGCCGCTGACCCGTTCGCCATCGACCGAGCAGCCGTTGGTGCTGGCGAGATCGACCAGCAGCCAGCCGGCGTCGCCGTGTTCGAAAGCGCAGTGCTGACGTGACAGCTTGAGGTCGAGGACGCGCACCTGGCACTGCGAACCGCGGCCGAGGTGGTAGCGCCGGCCGGCCTTCAGGTGATAGGTGTCGACCTCGCCATCGGGGCGCTGGTGCTGGAGAATGAGGATCGAGGTCATGGCGCGCTGGCCACTCTCAGGGCCTGGGCGGCACCGGGAAGCGGACCCCGCCGGGGCAGGTTCGGGTGTGGCAGTCGCTTGCAGCGCCAGCATCATCCCACCGGTGTCCATCCGCATCGACCTCGTCTTCGCCGACCCGCTCGACCGCGATGCCGAGATCCGTCTGCTACTTGCTGCTGCAGCCCTGCCCACCGTGCGTCGAGCGGTGCTGTCCCCCGACCGCCGTCGCTCGACCTGGTACACCGGTGAACTGCCGTGCGAACGCGTGGTCGCAGCGCTGGCCGAGGCCGGCCTGAGCGCCGAAGTGCGCAGTGGCCTGGCGCCAGAGGCGGAGGCTGAGCTGGCCGCTCCGGCCGGGGAGCGGTTCCGGCCGATAGGGCGGTAGGGGTTCTGGCCGCTGGCCGCAGGCCGCTGGCCGCAGGCCGCTGGCCGCAGGCCGCCGGCCGCCGGCCTGCAAGCGTGGCTGAAAGCAGCTGTTTCGCGCCCGTTGTCACGGCTGTCGCCCAGTGTGTGCCTCGCGCTGCCCACGCATGGCCTGCGAGGCGAACCGCATGCCTCCCGCCGCGTTGACCTCGTGTATGAGGGGCTCGCCGGCATGTACCACACAGCCTGTCAACAACGCTGCTCCGGTCTCCTTGTGGGCCAGCCGTCGGTTCCGAGACTCCCGTCCGCCACATGCGTGCGGATCGCCTCCGCGCCTGAACCGTCCAACGGAGAATCCATGCGCCGCTTCCTGAGCTCCTCCTTCACTGTACTCGCCCTGATCGCCTGCACTGCGGTGGCGGCCTCGGCCGCTGAAGCGGCCGCCGGCGGCAAGTCGTCGAGCCTCTTCGACCTCTACCTCCACTCGATGCCCGTTGGTGGCCTGCTGACCCTGCTCAGCTTCGTCACCTTCTCGCTCGCCCTGACCTGGACCTTCTCCATGCGCGCCGAGGACCTCGTCCCGGTCGGCCTGACCGAGGAGATCCACCAGCTCTTCGCCGAGGGTGCCACCGACGAGGCTATCGAACAGGCCAAGGGCGTCGTCGCCGGCTCGCCTTCGATGCTCGGCGTGGTCCTCGCGGCCTCGCTCGACAAGAAGGACTTCGGCTACGGTGCGATGGTCGAGGCGGCCGAAGAGGTCGGCTTGGCTGAGCACACCAAGTACTCCGCCAAGGTCGGCTGGCTCGGCCTCTTCTCCTCCTCGGCCACGCTGCTCGGCCTGCTCGGCACGGTGTCCGGCATCATCGGCGCGTTCCTTGGCATGGGCAGCCAGCAGGGCGCGGTCGACCCCAGCAAGCTCGCTACCAGCATCGGTGAAGCGCTGGTCTGCACCTTCATGGGTCTGGCGATCGCCATCGTCGGCCTCTACTTCTTCTTCTTCCTGCGCAATCGCGTCAACCAGGCCGCGCTCGACACCTCGGTCTACACCAAGGAAGTCCTCGACTACTTCCGCCCCGAGCGCTGAGTCCGAGCATCCCTGGCCACCTAAGAGCATACCATGGCGCATAAGAAAAAGCGGGTATTCGCGCAGATCGGTGACGAGCTCGACCTCGTTCCGCTGATCGACGTCGTGTTCCTCATCCTGCTCTTCTTCATCCTCTGCGGCCGTCTGACCATCGATGCGCGCACCGAGCAGATCACCGTCCCGCCGACCAAGACCGCGGCCAAGTTCGAGAACAAGGGCTGGGAACGCGTGGTGGTGAACGTGTTCGGCGCCACCCAGAACGGCAAGCGCGACCAGCCGCCGGCCAGCTCGATCGCCGTCCCGCCGATGGCGCCCTGGCTATCCAAGGGCACGGACAACTACGAGGGCTACCAGAAGCTGCGCGAGACGCTGAACAAGATCCACGACCGGGCCGAGAAGTACGACGACCCCAAGTCGACTGGCATGAAGCTGCCCAAGGTCATTGTCGAGGTGCGCGCCGACGCCGAGACCGAATACCGTGTGGTGCAGGAGATCCAGCAGATCCTCTCCGACACCATCGATCCGTACAACAACATGCTGCCGCGCCAGGGTGTCGACCCCAAGCAGCTCAAGTCCTTCGTCAACGTCGACTTCACCACCCGCCGTCCAGGCGAGAACTGAAACCAGGGGACATGCCATGAGCCACTCAGGCGGCGAAGCTGAAGGCAAGCTCGACCTCGTGCCGTTGATCGATACGGTCATGCTGCTGCTCATGTTCTTCATTCTGACCTCGAAGTTCACCTCCGAGGAGAAGGCGATCAGCAGCCTGCTGCCGACCGACAAGGGTCAGCTCTCGGCCCAGCAGACCAAGACGGTCGAAGAGCCCAAGCAGGTCAACATCTGCATCTACCCGGCCGGCATGGAGAAGGGCTATCAGCCCTCGGAATACCGCGACCAGCTGCTGAAGACCCGCGCTCCGGGCCAGAACATCGACTACGCCGACTTCCGCATCGGGGCCAACCAGCTGCCCAAGGTCGACGGCAAGACCTTGTCGCGCAGCCGCGACGCCAAGGAAGTCAGCGCTGCGCTTGAGGACGTCCACAGCTTCGTCACCAAGAGCCTGGAGGGCTATGAGTCCGGGACGGGCGAGCGCAAGGATCAGCATCCGGTGATCATCCACTGCTTCTCGGGCATGAGCTGGCGTTTCGCATTGGTTGCCTATGACGCGGTGCGCGCCTACGAGGCCACCAAGGCGACCTTCAAATTCACCGGAAATCCCGATGAGTTGAACCGTATGCGCGAAGTGACCTTTGCCCCGCCGCGCATCCGCAACTACTCGCCCAACGAACTGGGCAACGAGTTGTTCGAAATCATCCACATGAAGTGATGGCCGGGAGGGTCGAGCGCCTGCTCGACCTGTGGCAATGCCCCAGCCGTCCCGGCTGGGGTTTTTCGTGTCACGGCCCCATGGTCGAGCTGGCGCTCGACCCTTCCAGGTTCACCCACCCGGTATGCGCTAGGCCTTCTTCCTTTGAAAACAGGCCGCCATCCTCTAAATTGACGTCATCCGGCCATATCCATTCCATCTGGCCGCTTCGCCGCCGGTGCGTCACCGGTTGTCTGCATCCACCCCGCATGCCCGCATGGGCCTCGGAGGTTTTATGTCCCACACCAAACATCAGGGCTTCACCCTGATCGAACTGCTGGTGGTGATCTCGATCATCGCCATCCTCGCCGGCATGCTGCTGCCGGCTATCAGCCTGGTGCGCGAAAGCGCGCGCAAGGCCAACTGCGGCAGCAACCAGCGCCAGATCATCCTGGCCATGGTCACGTACACCTCGGAAAATGACGGCGTATGGCCGTACTGCCAAGGCGCGGACGCCACGTACGGGACGATCGGTGCCGTAGTCGCCGACGGAAAGCAGTCTCCGATAGCGACCCAGGAGTTCATCGCAAGCTGGTCCGATGGCGAGTTGGTGTCGAAGTTGTTCGCGTGCCCGTCGAACATTTCCGTTAAACCGGGAGATCCCGCTACGAACATGATAACCGGCACGACCACCACGAATTGGGATGTGGAAGTAACGGGATTCGCCTTTGACCCGTCCATCCCGGCAAACGCCAAGGCGACGCGCGTGGTGCTGGCCGACCGCCCAATCAACGCGACAGACACGAACCACAAGAAGGTGGCGATCGCGGTATACGCTGATGGACACGTCGGCAACGTCAATCGGACCGCCACCACCGGCGCGGCGGCCGATGCGTCTCGATCGCTCACTGGCGCCGTCACCGGCATCTTTCCCAACGCCGATGCAAGCAATGACAACATCTTCTCGTCGGATGGCCTGACCATGACTGGCAGGGGGACGGGTTCCACGACCTCCGCCTGGGTCCGCTGACGATCGATCGTCGTCCGTAGGTTGAAGCGCGACCCCGGCCTGGTTCAGGCCGGGGTCGTCTGTTTCCGGCGCAGTTCCACGTTCCCGAGCTGGCCGCAGGCGGCCATGATCGAGCGGCCCTTGGTGACGCGCCGACGCACGCTGACGCCATCCTCGCGCAGCCAGCCGACGAAGCGGACGACCTCCGCTTCGCTGGGAGCCAGGGCGATGGGTGCCGATCCCGGATTGTAGGGGATGAGATTGAGCATGCAGCGCCCTAGCGGTGCGCAAAAGGCAGCGATGCGAGTCGCATCCTCGCGGGAGTCATTGAGGCCCGGGATGAGGCAGTAGTTGACGCCCAGGACGAAGTTGCGCCGCTGGCGGTAGCCGACGAGGAGCTGCTGCAGGTCGGCCAGGCCGGTGGTGCGGTTGACCGGCATCATGCGGCTGCGCGAGCGGTCCTCCGCGCTGTTGAGCGAGATCGACAGGTTCAGCCGCTTCCAGCCCAGGGCGAAGAGCTTGCGGATGCCCTCGGCATGGCCGCTGGTGCAGATGGTGAGCTTGTCGTAGCCGTAGCCGGGCCCGGAGCGGTCGGTCAGGACGAGCAGGGCCTGGTGCAAGTGCTCCCAGTTGTCGAGTGCCTCGCCCATGCCCATGAAGACCAGGTTCTTCGCCTGCCAGCCCAGGCGCACGCGGGCGGTGACCACCTGGCTGACGATCTCCGCAGCAGTCAGGTTGCGGATCAGCCCCATGCGGCCGGTCTCGCAGAAGGTGCAGCCCATGCGGCAGCCGACCTGGCTGGACAGGCACTGGCTGTATGAGTCTACCGAACCGTCCTCGCGATAGCGCATCGGGATGAGCACCGTCTCGATCTCGTAGCCGTCGTGGGTCGCGAATACCGCCTTGGCGGTGGTGCCCAGGTCGAGCGGTTCCTCGACCACGCGGCGCGGTTCGAGCAGGTCGATGGCGAAAGCGTTCTGCCACAGTGCCTGCCGCGCCGCAGGCACGGAGTCACCGAGGTGGGTGAAGTCGAAGCGGCCCAGGGTGAACGCCTGGCGGTACAGCTCAGGCGCGACGCCGCAGCCGACAGGCAAAGCAGCCTGCGCCGCGGCGAGGAACTCCGCGCGGGTCAGGCCGAGGACAGGACGCGTCGGGGGAATCGTCAACGTGGGCTCCATAAACACGACAGGCGCCAGGGTATCCTGGCGCCTGTCGACGCGGGCTGAAGCCGCGGTCCTGGCGGCCTCGACGGATCAGTGCGCTTTGGCGCCCTGAGCTCCCTGGCCCTTCTGCTTCTTCCAGCCGGCGTCCGGCTTGGCGTTGTCGCCGTACTTGCCGGCGGCGTAGTCGGCGGCCATCTGCGCCAGCGAGACGATCGGCACGCCGGCAGCCTTGCCAGCCTGGCCGAACTGGTTCATGCGCTCCTCGCAGATCTTCTGCATGGCGGCGCGGGCCGGGGTCAGGTAGTCGCGGGGGTCGAACTTCTCAGGCGACTCGACGAACAGCTTGCGGATCGCAGCGGTGATGGCGAGGCGGTTGTCGGTGTCGACGTTGATCTTGCGCACGCCCGAGCGGATGCCGCGCTGGATCTCTTCGACCGGCACGCCATAGGTCTCCTTCATCTTGCCACCGTACTTGTTGATCTCGTCGATCAGGTTCTTGGGCACCGACGACGAGCCGTGCATGACCAGGTGGCAGTTCGGGATCTTGGCGTGGATCTCTTCGATGCGCTTGATCGCGAGCACGTCGCCGGTCGGCTTCTTGGAGAACTTGTAGGCGCCGTGGCTGGTGCCCATGGCGACGGCCAGGGCGTCGATGCCGGTGCGCTTGACGAAGTCGACAGCCTGGTTCGGGTCGGTCAGCAGCTGCTCCATGGTCAGCTTGCCTTCGGCGCCGTGGCCGTCTTCCTTCTCGCCTTCGCCGTGCTCGAGCGAGCCGAGGCAGCCGAGTTCGCCTTCGACCGAGACGCCGAAGCTGTGCGCGATGTTCACCACTTCGCGGGTAACCGCGACGTTGTACTCGTAGCTGGCCGGGGTCTTGCCGTCGTCCTCGAGCGAGCCGTCCATCATCACCGAGGTGAAGCCCATGCGGATGGCCGAGATGCAGGTCTCAGGCGAGTTGCCGTGGTCCTGGTGCATCACGATCGGCAGATCCGGGTAGAGCTCGGCGGCAGCCTGCATCAGATTGCGCAGGAAGATGTCGTTGGTGAACTTGCGCGCACCGCGGCTGGCCTGGACGATGACCGGGCTCTTGGTGGCCTTGGCGGCCTCCATGATCGCCTGGATCTGCTCCATGTCGTTGACGTTCAGAGCGCAGACGCCGTAGTTGTTGGCGGCGGCGTGGTCGAGCAGGGGGCGCAGGGGGATGAGAGGCATGGGATCTCCGGATAAGGTTGGTGCCTGCCAAAGGCGGGCGGAGTATGGGTCGGGGAAATTTGGATCAAGGCATCCGGAATGCTGCGGGCCACAACGCTGGACTCCGTGTGAGCTCAGCGGGATGGAAACAGAAAACCCGCCGGGTTTCCGGCGGGTTCCAGCAGCCAGGGCCGATGACGGCTCAGACCAGTTCGAAGATCGCCTTGGCGCTGCGGTCGCCGAGGCGGTAGCCCGCCTTGAGGATGCGGGTGTAGCCGCCCGGACGGGTGGCGTACTTCGGCGCGATCTCGGAGATCACCTTCTCGGCCGCGAAGCGGTTGTTGAGCTGGCTGGTGATCTGGCGGGCGTAGCGCAGCTTGATCTCGGGCTTGTCGGCCGGAGCGGCAGCGGCGCGCTTGGCGATGGTGATGACGCGCTCGGCGAAGCGGCGCGCCTCCTTGGCCTTGGGCAGCGTGGTGGTGATCCGGCCATGCTCGAACAGCGACACGGTGAGGTTGCGCAGCATCGCGATGCGGTGCTTCGAGGTGACGTTCAGCTTGCGATGGTCGACGCGGTGGCGCATGGCGGAATCCGGTGTTGGCTGCTAGCGAGGTTCAGGGTCCGGGGGCGAAGGCCCCCGGTTTTCAGACGGCGACGGTCTCGGCCTTCTTGACCAGGCGCATCCCGAAGGAGAGGCCGCGATCGGCCAGCTTCTTCTTGATCTCCTTGGTCGCGATCTTGCCGAGGTTGCGGATCGCACCGATCTCGCCCTCGTCGAGCTGGACGAGGTCGGCGATGGTGCGGATGTTGGCCGCACGCAGCGCGTTCTCGGCCTTCACCGACAGGTCGAGGGCATTGATCTGCTTGGTCAGCATGGCGCTGCGCTCGGCGTCGCCCTCGATCGCCAGGTCGGCGCTGGAGGTGGCGTCGAGATCGCGGCCGATCTCGAAGTACTTGACGAAGGGGTTCAGGTGCTTGCGCAGGATGTTGGTCGCCTCGACGAGCGCGAGCTCGGGCGAGATCGAGCCATCAGTCCACACTTCCAGGTCAAGCGCCTCGAAGTCGGTGCGCTTGCCCAGGCGGCAGCTGTTGGTGGCGAAGGCCACGCGGGTCACCGGCGAGTAGATCGTGTCGATGGCGATGGTGCCCAGGGGGCTGCCATCGGTCTTCTGGTTCTCGGCCGGGACGAAGCCGCGGCCGGCGCCGACGTCCAGTTCGAGATCGAAGCGCACATCCTTGGTCAGGGTGGCGATGACCAGGTCGGGGTTGATCACCTCGACGTCCTGGTGCGGGGTGATGTCGCCGGCGGTGACCGGGCCCTTGCCCGACTTCTCCAGGCGGATCACGACGCTCTCATCGCTGTGCAGACGAAGACGCAGCTTCTTGATGTTCAAGATGATGTGCGTCACGTCCTCGAGCACGCCTTCCAGCGAGGTGAACTCGTTGTTGGCGCCCTTCAGCCGGATCGAGCGCACGCCGGCGCCCTGGATCGAGGAGAGCAGCACGCGGCGCAGGCCGTTGCCGATCGTCGTCGCAAAGCCGCGCTCGAAGGGTTCGGCGTGGAACTTCGCGTAGTTGACCGGACCGGAGCCGTCGACCTTTTCGACGCGCGTGGGGAGCTCAAAGCCGCGCCAGCGGATACGCATGGGAATTCCTCGGAACGTGGGGGAAAGCAGGATGGGGGCAGGTGACGCGTTGTCCAGCGATCAGGACCGCGGGCTTCAGCCGGCGTGCAAGCACGGGCTATGGCCGGCGGTCCTGGTGGCCGTCAAACGCGCCGCTTCTTGCGCGGGCGGCAGCCGTTGTGCGGCAGCGGGGTGATGTCGGTGATGGCCTTCACGCCGATTCCCGAGTTGATCAGGGCGCGGATGGCGCTCTCGCGGCCGGCGCCGGGGCCGCGCACGCGGACCTCGACCTCCTTGAGCCCGAGCTTGCTGGCCTTCTCGGCGCAGCGCTCCATCGCCAGCTGGGCGGCGAAGGGCGTGCTCTTGCGCGAACCCTTGTAGCCGATCGAGCCAGCAGACTCCCAGGCGGCGACGTCGCCGTTGGCGTCCGTGATCGCGATGATGGTGTTGTTGAAGGTCGCATTGACGAAGACGATGCCGGTGCGCAGCGTCTTCTTGACCTTCTTCTTATTGTAAGCCATGTCTCAGTTCCCGATCACTTGCGGAGGATCTTCTTGTTGGCGACGGTCTTCTTCTTGCCCTTGCGGGTACGCGAATTGGTCCGCGTGCGCTGGCCGCGGCAGGGCAGGCTGCGGGCGTGGCGGTAGCCACGGTAGCAGCCGATTTCCTTGAACCGCTGGACGTTGGCCGAGATCTCGCGGCGAAGCGAGCCCTCGATCACGTAGTTCGATTCGATGAAGGAGGTGATCTTGCCGAGCTCCTCCTCGGTCAGCTGGTGGGCGCGACGGTTCTCGTCGACCCCGCACTCCTTGCACACGATACGTGCGCGGTGCAGACCGATGCCGTAGAGGTGCGCCAGCGAGTAGGGCACCTTCTTGTTCTGGGGGATGTCGACGCCGAGGATACGGGGCATGGCAACCTTTCTGGATCAGCCCTGACGCTGCTTGTGATTGGGATCGCTGCAGACGATGCGAACGCGGCCCTTGCGGCGTACGATCTTGCAGTGTTCGCAGCGCTTGCGGACGGAGGCGAGCACTTTCATGGTGGTATTCCTTCTGCTCTTTCTGCTCTCAAGCCTCGCGGTACACGATGCGGCCGCGGGTGAGGTCGTAGGGGGACATTTCGATGGTGACCTTGTCGCCGGGGAGGATGCGGATGTAGTGCATCCGGATCTTGCCCGAGACGTGGGCGAGCAGGTCGTGCTCCTTGCCGCCGGGCATGGTCACAGCGACGCGGAAGCGCGCGTTGGGCAGCTTCTCTTTGACGATCGCCTCGAGGCGGATTGCTTCTTCTTTGGCCATGATTCAGAACCTCTTGCCGGACTTCTTGCCGGAACCGAGGCCACCCGCCGCACCGGCGCCGCCATATTTGTGAGCGAGCATGAACGAGCCGACCTTCTGCATCACGTCGAGCAGGACGCCGACGACGATGAGCAGGCCGGTGCCGCCCAGCAGCACAGCGCCCTGACCCTGCATGCCGAAGGCTCCGGCGAGCGACTCGGGCAGGATCGAGATGATGGCGAGGAACGTGGCGCCGACGAAGGTGATCCGGGTCATGATCGACCCGATGAAGTCCACCGTATTCTTGCCTGGCTTGATGCCGCGGACGAAGAAGCCGGCCTGCTTGAAGTGGTTGGTCAGGTCGTTGAGATCGAAGGTGATCGAGATGTAGAAGTAGGTGAAAGCGACGATCAGGATGGCGAAGATCAGGCGGTGACCGGGGTTGCCGTAGCCCATGAACTGGTCGAGACCGATCTTGGCCAGCAGGGGAGAGGCGGCGAGCATGACCAGCAGGACGATCACCGGCTGGGCGAAGATCACCGGGATGACGTTGGCCTGGTTGAGCTTGAGCGGCAGCGTGGTCTGGGCGCCGCCGTAGACACGATTGCCCTGCACGCGGCGCTGCTGCTCGAGGTTGACGCGGCGCACCGCTTGGACCACGACGATGATGGCAGCGATGATGATCAGGCAGACGATGATCAGGCCGAGCAGCGGGGCGAGGTCGGAGGCATGGCCGCCGAAGGCGCCGGGCAGATAGGCCATGATCGAGATCATGATGACGATGGAGACGCCGTTGCCGATGCCGAAGCGGGTGATCTGGTCGGCGATCCACAGGATCAGCATCGAACCGGTGGTGATGACCAGCACCGACTGGGTCACCCACATGGCGGTGTTGGACAGCGCCTCAGGAGTCAGCAGCACGGTGCCGCCGGCGCTGTAGCGCGACAGGGCGATGGCCGCCACCGCGCTCTGCACCAGGGCGATGAGCAGGGTGAGGTAACGGGTATACTGGTTGATCTTGCGGCGACCCGTCTCGCCTTCCTTCTGCAGGGCCTTCAGCGCCGGAATGCTGAAAGTCATCAGCTGGATGATGATCGACGCCGAGATGTAGGGCGTGATGCCCAGACCGAAGATCGAGGCCTGGGCGATGGCGCCGCCATTGAACATGTTGGCGTAGGCCAGCATCGCCTTGAGCGCGTTGCCGTCACCACCCAGACCGCCATCGATGATGCTCTTCAACGCATCGGCGTTGACGCCCGGGATGGGGATGAACACGCCCAGCCGGTACACCACCACCCCCAACACGAAGGTGATGAGGAAACGCCGGACCAGCTCCTTGACCGGGCTCTCGACGAGATCCTGCTGAGCCATCCGGCGTCCGTGTCCTTACTCGCCAGCAGCCGGCGCAGCCGGTGCAGGGAGGGTTTCGGTCACCGTGCCGCCGGCGGCCGTGATGGCCTCCTTGACGGACGCGCTGACCTTGTCGAGGGTCACATTCAGCTTGCGGGTGAGCTTGGCCTCGCCGCGGCCGCCGATCAGCTTGATCGGGGTGTCGCCACGGACCAGACCGACCGCGGTCAGGGCGGCGGCGTCGATCACGGCGCCTTCGATCAGCTTCAGGACGACGTCGAGACGCACGGCCTGGAAGCGGTTCTTGTGCACGAAGTTGCTGAAGCCGCGCTTGGGGATGCGCATCCACAGCGGCTTCTGACCACCTTCGAACATCGGACCGCGGTTCTTGCCGCCGGTACGCGAGCCTTCACCCTTGCTGCCGCGACCACCGGTCTTGCCCAGGCCGCTGCCCAGACCGCGACCGACGCGACGGCGCTTGGCGCGGCTGACGTCTACGGAAGTGATGTCTTGGAGGCTCACAGCTCGACTCCACGCAGCACCTGGTACTGCTCTTTGGTGCGCAGGCGCGACAGGGCGTCGAAGGTGGCGCGCACCAGGTTCATCGGGTTGCGGCTGCCATAGGCCTTGGTCAGGATGTCATGGATGCCGACCTTCTCGAGCACCGAGCGCACCGACTTGCCGGCGATGACGCCGGTACCGGGAGCGGCGGGGATCAGGCGGACGGTCGAGCTGCCGAAGCGGCCTTCGACCTCATGCGGCACGGTGCCGTTGACGATCGGGAACGGCTTGACGTTCTTCTCGCCATTGCGCACGGCCTTGTCGATCGAGCTGGCCACTTCCTTGGCCTTGCCCATGCCGAAGCCGACCTTGCCCTTGCTGTCGCCGAGGACGACGAAGGCCGAGAAGGAGAAGCGCTTGCCACCCGAGGTGACCTTGGCGCAGCGGTTGATCCGCACCACGTCCTCCTTGTAGAGGGCGCTGCGGCTCTCGCGCTCACGCGGGGGGCCGCCGCGGCGGTCGCCGCGATCACCGCGTCCGCGAGCGCCATCGGCGCCGCCGGGCTGGCCGGGGCCGCTGCTGCCGCCGCCCTTCACTGGTCCATTCATCCGTGCCATAAACTGTGGTCCTCTGGGTTCCGCGCCCGGCTGGGCGGGCGCGGCATGATGGTGTAAAAGCTTAGAACTGCAAGCCCTTGGCGCGCGCGGCATCGGCCAGGGCGGCGATGCGCCCGCCGTAGCGGCGGCCATTGCGGTCGAGCACGACCGCCTTGATGCCGGCCTTGATCGCCCGTTCGGCGACCGCCTCGCCGATGAACTTGGCTTGCTCCAGCGGCTTGAGGTCCTTGGCCTTGGCGGCGAGGTCCTTGGCCACGGTGCTGGCCGAGACCAGGGTCCGGCTGGTCACGTCGTCGATGACCTGGGCGTAGATGTGCTGCTCGCTGCGGTACACCGACAGACGCGGGCGGGCGGCGTCGCCGGCCACGGTCTTGCGGATGCGCAGCTTGATGCGGGCGACGGCGTCGCGCTTGGCCTTCTGCTTGTCCATGGTCCTGCTTTCCTCGTTGCTCGGTCTTACTTCTTGGCGCCGGCGGCGCCGGCGGCGGCAGCCTTACCGGCCTTGCGGCGGACGATCTCGTTGGCGTAGCGGACACCCTTGCCCTTGTAGGGCTCGGGCTTGCGCGCGCCGCGGATGTCGGCGGCGACCTGGCCGACGAGGGCCTTGTCGATGCCGGTGACGCTGACGTGGGTCTGGTCGGGCACGGTCACGGTTACGCCGTCGGGGATGGCCAGCTCGATGGCGTTGGCGAAGCCGACGTTGAGCACGATGGTCTTGCCCTTGAGCGTGGCGCGGTAGCCGACGCCGACGATCTCGAGGCTCTTGGAGTAGCCCTTGGTCACGCCGTCGACCATGTTCTGGACCATGGCCCGGGTGGTGCCGTGCATGGCGCGGACCTGCTTCTCCTCGCTGCCGCGCTCGAGCACGACCTTCCCGCCATCGACCTTGGCGGTGATGCCCTCGAAGAGGGGGAGCTTGGAGGTGCCTTTGGGCCCCTTGCACACCAGGGTGCGGCCGTCCACATTGATCTGGACGCCCTGGGGGATGACGACGGGTTGCTTGCCGATTCTGCTCACGGAGGTCTCGCTTTATGCGCTGAAGTGTGCTGCTGGCGCGCTTACTGGACGCTGCACAGGACTTCGCCGCCGAGCTTCCGCTTGCGGCAGTCGCGGTCGGAGAGGATGCCCTGGGAGGTCGACACCACGGAGATGCCGAAGCCACGGATGATGGGCTTGAGTTCGCTGCGGCCGGCGTACCGGCGGCGGCCGCCGGTCGACACGCGGTCGATGGCGTGGATCACGGGCTCGCCGTCCTGGCCGTACTTCAGCGCGATGCGCAGGGTGCGCGCCGGCTTGGTGTCGAGGACGGTGATCTTGGCGATGAAGCCCTCGGCGGTGAGCACCTTGGCGATGCCCTCCTTGATGCGCGAGTACGGTACATCGACCTGGCTCTTGGCGGCGAGGATGCCGTTGCGGATCACGGTCAGCATGTCGGCGATGGGATCGGTGCAGCTCATGCTCTGTCCAGTTGGAAGAAGGGGTTCACCAGCTCGCCTTGGTCACGCCCGGCAGGAAGCCGGCGTGGGCCATGCGGCGGAGCACAAGACGGCTGACGCCGAACTTGCGGATGTAGGCGTGGCTGCGGCCGGTGATCTGGCAGCGGTTCTTGATCTTCGTCGGGCTGCTGTCCGAGGGCAGCATGGAGAGGGCGGCGCGCGCCTCCATGCGTTCCTCAAGCGTCAGCTTGAGATCGAGGGAGCGGGCGCGCAGGGCATCGCGCTGGACGCGGTACTTTTCGCACAGCGCTTTGCGGTGGATGTTGCGGTAGATGGTGCTGGTCTTGGCCACGGTCACTTCTCCCGGAACGGCATGTGGAGGGCTTTGAGAACATCGAGCGAGAGCTTCTCGGACGAGTTCTTGAAGCAGATGGTGATCTGCAGGCCCTGGTTGTGTTCGAGCTTGTCGAGCTGGACCTCATGGAAGAGGGCCTGCTCGCGGAGACCGAGGTTGAAATTGCCAGCCTTGTCGAAGCCCTTCGGCGACAGCCCGCGGAAGTCCTTGATGCGCGGGATGGCGAGATGGATCAGCTTGTCGAGGAAGGCCCACATGCGGACGCCGCGCAGGGTCACGCGGGCGCCGATCTTGACGCCCTCGCGGGTGCGGAAGTTCGCGATGGCCTTCTTGGCGATGGTCACTGCGGCGCGCTGGCCGGCGATCAGCGAGAGGTGCTCGGCGACGGTGCTGAGGATCTGGCCATCGGCGACGGCGCGGCCGACACCCATGTTCAGGCACACCTTCTCGATGCGCGGGCCGGCGAGGCGGTTTGTGATGCCGGCATTCTTGAGGATCTCAGGCAGCACCTCGGCGTAGGTGGCCTTGGACGTCTTCATCAACTGGGGGGCGCTCATGTGTCGTAACCTCAGCCGGCCGTGCCGGTGGTGCCGGCGGCGAACTTGTGGCCGCTCTTCTTGGCCACGCGCACGCTGCCGGACTCGCTGCGCTCGTGGCGCACGCGGGTGGGCTTGTTGGTGGTCGGGTCAAGCAGGGCCAGGTTGCTGACGTGGACCGGGCGGAGGCGGCGGATGCGTCCGCCCTCCACGCCGGCCTGCGGGTTGGCCTTGACGTGCTTGGTGTCGAACTGGGCGCACTCGCCCTCGACGATGGCGCGCTGCAGACGCGGGAACACCTTGATCACGGTGCCGGTCTTGCCGCGGACGGCCTTGGGGCCGGTGAGCAGGACGACCTTGTCACCCGAGCGCACGTGGCACTTGGCATGGTTCGGCAGCTTGGGCTTCTTGACTTTGCTTGCCATAGGGACCTCAGACCACCTCGGGCGCGAGGGAGACGATCTTCATGAAGTTGCGGGCGCGCAGCTCGCGGGCGACGGGCCCGAAGATGCGGGTGCCGACCGGATTCGCGTCCTTGTCGAGCAGCACCACGGCGTTGGAGTCGAAGCGCACCCAGCTGCCGTCTTCACGGCGCAGCGGCTTGGCAGTGCGGACGATGACCGCCTTGCACACCGCCTTGGGTTTGACTTCGGAGGTGGGGATGGCCTTCTTGACCGTCACCACGATGATGTCGCCGACGGTGGCGTAGCGGCGCTTGCTGCCGCCGAGCACCTTGATGCACATGGCGCGCTTGGCGCCGCTGTTGTCGGCTACGTCAAGCCAGCTCAGGCTCTGGATCATGTGGGTTTCCTCGGGCTTTCTTCAGTAACCAGGTTCAGACGGCCCGCTCCAGCACCTTCATCAGGCGCCAGCGCTTGGTGGCGGACAGCGGACGGGTCTCGATGATCATGACCTTGTCGCCGGCCTTGCTCTCGTTCTTCTCGTCATGGACGTGGAACTTGAGCGTACGCTTGACGTACTTGCCGTACTTCTCGTGCCGGTACTGCTCGGTCACGGACACGGTGCGGGTCTTCTGCATCTTGTCGCTGGTGACGACGCCGATGACGCGCTTGTGGATGCCGCGGGGCTCCTGCACGGAGGCGGTGGCGGCGGGCTTGTCGGTCGCGGTGGTCATCAGTTGGCCTTGGCCTTGGCGGCGAGCTCGCGCTCGCGCAGCAGGGTGTTGATGCGGGCGATCTGGCGACGGCTGCCGCGGGTGCGGATGCCGAGGCGCTTGCCTTCGAGGGTGGTCGAGAGGCGGGCCTTGAGCTGGTCGCCGGCGAGCTGGCCGGCTTCGGCGTTCAGCTCGTCGGGGGTCTTGGCGCGCATCGCCTGCTTGAGTGACTTCTTCACGATAGGCTCCTTACGTCCGCTTCACGAGGCGGGTGGAGAGAGGCAGCTTGTGCGCCTGACGACGCATGGCTTCGCGGGCCTGGACCTCGGTGACGCCGGCGAGCTCGAACATGACGGTGCCGCGGTCGATCCAGGTCGCCCAGTGATCGACGTCGCCTTTACCGGAACCCATGCGCGATTCAGCGGGGTGGGCGGTGACGGGCGTGTGCGGGAACACCCGGATCCACAGCTTGCCGTTCTTGCCGAGATAGTGGCCGGCGGCGACGCGCGCGGCTTCGATCTGGCGGGCGGTCAGCTGGCCCGGTTCCAGGGCCTGGATGCCGTAGTCGCCGAAGGCGAGACGGTTGCAGGTCTGGGCGACGTGGTTTGGCGCATTACGCCGCGTCTGCTGCTTGCGGTGCTTGACGCGTGAGGGGAGCATGGCCATGGCTCAGGCTTCCTTCTGCTTCTGGTCGGCGTACTTGCCGTGGTTGACCCACACGCGCACACCGATGGCTCCGGCCGAGGTGCGACCGACGGCGTAGCCGTAGTCGATGCGGCTGTTGAGGCTGTTGAGCGGCACGCTGCCCGAGTGGTCGTGCTCGACGCGGGCGATCTCGGCACCGCCGAGGCGGCCGCTGATCTTGATGTTGATGCCCTTGGCGCCTTCGCGCATGGCATTCTCGACCGCGCGCTTCATCGCGCGGCGGAACGAACCGCGGCGCTCAAGCTGCTCGGCGACGTTCTCGGCAACCAGCTGGGCGCAGATGTCCGGCTTGCGGACTTCCTGGATCTGCACCTTGACGGCCTGGCCGGCGAGCTTCTCGAGGTTCTTGGTCAGGGCGTCGATCTCGGCGCCGCGCTTGCCGATGATCACACCGGGGCGGCCGGCGTGCAGGGTGACGACCAGGCGGTCGGCCTTGCGCTCGAGCAGGATCTTCTCGATCGCTGCGCCGAAGAACTTCTGCTTCAGGTGGTCGCGGATCTGCGAGTCCTGGAGCACGAGCTGGGCGTACTTGCGGCCTTTGGCGAACCACACCGAGCGATGCTCCTCGGTGATGCCCATGCGGAACCCGGTCGGGTTGATCTTGTGTCCCACGACTCAGGCCTCCTGCTTGGCGACGGAGATGATGATATGGCTGTTGCGCTTGACGCGCGCGGCCGAACGGCCGCGGCTGGCCGGACGCCAGCGCTTCATGACCTGGGCCTTGTCGACGCGGGCCTCGGTGACGACCAGATCCATGGGATCCAGCCCGCCGACCGAAGAGGCGTTGGCGACGGCGCTGTCGAGCACCTTCTTCATCATCGCCGAGCCGCGACGCAGCTCGAAGGCGAGGATGTTGACGGCGTCCTCGACCCGCTTGCCGCGGATCAGCTGGCAGGAGAGGATGGCCTTGCGCGGGCTGATGCGCGCATTCTTCATCGTCGCGCGGTACTGCTGCGCGGCGGTGGTCTTGGGCTTGGTGCTCATTTGGGCGCCTCTTCCTTCTTCGCGCCGCCATGGCCGCGGAAGGTGCGGGTCACGGCGAACTCACCGAGCTTGTGACCGACCATGTTGTCGGTGATCATCACCTTGGTGAAGCTGCGGCCGTTGTGGACCTCGAAGGTGTGGCCGATGAAGTCGGGCACCACCGTGCAGGCCCGGGACCAGGTCTTGATCGGGGTGTGCGTGCTGGCGGCCTTCTGCTTCTCGACTTTGGCGAGGAGCTTCAGGTCGACGAACGGGCCCTTGCGCGTGCTGCGGGACATCAGGCCTCCGTGGTCATCGCGCGGCCATCACGGCGGCGGATGATGTGGACGTTGTTGCGGTTCTTCTTCGTGCGGGTCTTCTTGCCTTCGACCAGGGCCCAAGGCGAGCAGTGCTGGCGACCGCCGTTGGTGTGGCCTTCGCCACCACCCAGCGGGTGGGCGACCGGGTTCATCGCGATGCCGCGGACGGTCGGGCGGACGCCCAGCCAGCGGTTGCGACCGGCCTTGCCGATGTTGCGCACATTGGCGTCGGCGCGGCCGACGATGCCGATGGTGGCGCGGCAGTTCTGCGGCACACGGCGGACTTCGCCGCTGGGCAGCGCGAGGATGGCCTTCTCGCCATCGATCGCCATCAGGCGGGCGAAGGTGCCGGCCGAGCGTGCGAGCTGGCCGCCGCGGCCGGGCTGCAGTTCGACATTGTGCACTTCCAGGCCCTGCGGGATGTGGCGCAGCTCCATGGCGCAGCCGACATCCGGGTCGCCGGCGGCGGCGTAGCTGATCACCTTGGCGCCGACCGCGAGGTCCTTGGCCGCCAGGATGTAGGCCTTCTCGCCGTCCTTGTAGGTGACCAGGGCGATGCGGCAGTTGCGGTAGGGATCGTACTCGAGGGCCGAGACGATGCCGACGGTGTCGAGCTTGGTGCGCTTGAAGTCGACCAGGCGGTACTGGCGGGCGTGGCGTCCGCCCTTGTGCCAGCAGGTGATGCGACCCTGGGAGTTGCGACCGGCGCGGTAGTGCACCTTGACGGTCAGCTTCTTCTCGGGCTTGCCCTTGGTGACATCGCTGAAGTCGGGGATGGTGGTATGGCGGGCACCGGCGCTCGCCGCGTGCAGTTTGCGATACGGCATGTCAGACCCCTTCGATCTTCTGGCCGTCGGCCAGTTTCACGATCGCCTTCTTCCAGGCGCTTTCGGTGCCGGTGATGCGCGAGCGCATCCGACGGTCCTTGCCGCGGGAATTCAGCGTGTTGACGCGTTCGACCTTGACCTTGAACAGCGACTCGACCGCCTCGGCGATCTGCACCTTGTTGGCGTCCTGGTGGACGACGAAGGTGTACTGGTTGAGCTTGCTCTGCTGGTGCACGGTCTTCTCGGAGATGACCGGGCGCAGGATGATCTGATGGGGATTCACGCGAGCTCCTTCACCAGCGCGTCGAGCGCGGGCTTGGCGAACACGAGGTTGGCGTGGGTGAGGACGATACCGGCATTCAGGCTGCGGCGCTCGGCGACATCGACCTTGGGGATGTTGCGCGTGCTCTTGAGCAGCACCGGCTTGGCGCCTTCGCTGATCAGCAGCGCGCCCTTGCCCATGATGCCCATCTTCTCGAGCAGCTTGGCGACGGCGCGGGTCTTGGGCTGGGCCGGATCGAAGCCTTCGACGGCGGTGATCTTGCCCTGTTCGAGCTTCCAGCGCAGCGCGGAGCGGCAGGCGATGACGCGCTCCTTGGCGTTCAGTTCGACGGTGTAGTCGCGCGGGCGGACGCTGTGGGCGCGGCCACCACCGACCCACTGCGGGCTGCGGGTCGAACCCTGGCGGGCGCGGCCGGTGCCCTTCTGCTTCCATGGCTTGCGGCCGCCACCGGCGACCTCGCCACGGTCCTTGGTCTTGTGGCTGCCCTGGCGCTGCGAGGCTTCGTGCGCGATCAGCGCGGCCTTCAGCAGGGGCTTGCGCACGGCGATGTCGAGCTTCAGCGGATCGATCTCGATCGTGCCGGTCTTCTCGCCGCTGGCGTTGTACACTTGGACGGAGACTTTGGAGACTGCGGTCATGGTCTGCCTCAACCCTGCTTAATCTCGACCAGCGCACCGTTGGGGCCGGGGATGGCGCCCTTCAGCACAACCAGATGGTTTTCAGCGTCGATCGAGACGATCTTCAGGTTCCGCACGGTGACCTGCTCGTGGCCGTAGTGGCCGGCCATGGTGCGGCCGGGGGCGACGCGGGCGGGGTCCATGCGTGCGCCGATCGAACCAGGGCGGCGCTCGCCCATGTGACCGTGGCTGGCGACCTGGCCAGCGAAGTTCCAGCGCTTCACCACACCGGTGAAACCGCGGCCCTTGCTCTTGCCGACCACGTCGCAGAGCTTCTTGGCGTCGAGCAGGTTGACGGTCAGCTTGGCGCCGGCCTTGGCTTCGACGCCGGCGGCGACAGGGACTTCCCGCATCGCCTGGCGGATGGCCACATCAGCCTTCTTGAACTCGCCGGCGACGGGCTTGCTGGCCTTGCGGCGGCGCTTGCCGACCGCGACCTTGAGCGCATCGAAACCGTGCTTGTCCTTCGACTTCACTTCGACGACTTCGTTGGGGAGGCACTGGATGACAGTGACCGGAACGGCGACTTCGTCGACGTATACCCGGGTCATGCCGACCTTCGTGCCGTAGAGCGCGACGCTCATGGGGTCACCTCACCGTCTGCTTGATGGTGATGTCGACGCCAGCGGGCACATCGACCTTCGAGAAGACGTCGTTGGTCTTGGCGGTCGGCTCGAGGATCTCGATCACGCGGCAGTGCGTGCGGAGCTCGAACTGTTCGCGGGACTTCTTGTCGACGTGCGGGGAGCGCTGAACGGTAAAGCGCTCGACCCGGGTCGGCATGGGGACGGGGCCGGCGACGCGAGCGCCGGTGCGCTTCGCCGTCTCGACGATGTCCTGGGCGGCCTTGTCGAGGATACGGTGGTCGTATGCCTCAAGGCGGATCTTGATCTTCTCTTTCACGCCTATCTCCCCTCGACGTCTGGCGTCGGGTCAGCCGTAGCGGCTGCGGTGGGCCCGTTGGACCTTGATCCTCGCGGATCGTTCCGTTGGGGGCGGGCTTGAACCCCCATCGGCGGCCCCCAGAGGTCGAGGCCGCGTGGCCCCTACTTGGGTGGAGCGGCGTACTCTGGGAGGCTTTCCGATTTGGCAAGAGGGCAGTTTGGAGTCTCGGCGGCTGTGTCCCTGAGTACGAGGGCCGGACGGCTGGCCGCCGGCCGCTGGCCGCTGGCTGCTGGCCGTTGGCCACCTAGCTTCCGGCCATGCCCGGCTTCCTCGGCGATGATCAGGTGCGCCGCGTGCGCGAGGCCATCGACTTGGTGCAGCTGATGAGCGAATACGCGCCGGTGCGCAAGGCCGGGGCGAATTTCACCTGCTGCTGCCCGTTCCACCAGGAACGCTCGCCCAGCATGTACATCTACACCGGCGACCAGCACTACTACTGCTTCGGCTGCAAGGCGCACGGCGACGCCATCACCCTGATCCGCGAGAAGGAGAACGTCGCCTTCGCCGATGCGGTCGAGATGCTGGCCAAGCGCGCCGGCATCGAGCTGGTGTGGCAGCAGGGCTCCGGCCGTTCGCGCGACGAACGCGGCGAGCGCGACCGCCAGCTCGCCGCCTGCGAGGCCGCCTGCGCCTACTATGAGCGCTGCCTGTGGGATTCGGTCGAGGCCCAGCCGGCGCGCGACTACCTGCTGGTCCGGCGCAAGCTGACCGAGGCGACCTGCCGGCGCTTCCGCGTCGGCTGGGCCCCGGGGCGCGGCCAGCTGATGGATGCGGCGCGGGGCCAGGGCATCGATGCGCCGACCCTGGCGGCGCTCGATCTCGCGATCGAGCGCAACGGACGCCTCACCGACCGCTTCTTCGAGCGCATCACCTTCCCGATCTGCGACCGCTTCGGCCATCCGCTGGCGTTCAGCGCCCGCCTGCTGCCCGAGGCCGAGGCGGCGGCCAAGGCCGAGGGCCGCGGGGTCGGCAAATACGTCAACAACACCGACACGCCGCTCTACCACAAATCGAGCAACGTCTTCAACCTGCATCACGCCCGGGTGTCCTGCCGCGACGAGGGCCGGGTGGTGGTGATGGAGGGGCCGACCGACGTCATGGCGGCCGACCAGGCCGGCTTCAAGGCCTGCGTCGCGGTGCTCGGCACGGCGCTGACCCCCGAGCATGCCCGGCAGCTCGGCACGCTGATCGGCCGCGAGGGCAGCCTGATCATGCTGCTCGACGGCGACCGCGCCGGGCAGGAGAACGCGCTGAAGGCGGCGCGCACCTGTTTGGCGGCGGGCGTGCCGGCCAAGGTCGCGATCCTGCCCGACGAACTCGATCCGGCGGAATTGCTTGCGGAAAGCAGCGCTGGCGACGCCAGCCGGACGGTGTTCGAGCAGGTGCTGGCCAGCGCGCGCGCCGAGTTCGATCATCTGCTGCGCGCCCTGGCGCCGCGCCCGATGGAGCTCGACCGCCGTGCCCAGCTGTCCATCGCCGACCAGATCATCGCCTCGTTGCGCGCCGAGCCCGACCGCGAATTGCGCGAGCTGCACCTGCGCGACGCCGCCGGTTGGCTCGGCCTGCCCGAGGATGCGCTCGCCCGGCGCCTCGCCGGCGAGGGCGTCGCGTCGACCAGCGAGGCGCCGGTCGACGAGGATGAGGAGGCGGTCGAGCCGCTGCCGGTGCATCTCGAACAGGCCCTGCACATCCTGCTGGCCGTGCGCGAACTGCGCGCCACCGCCGCCGACGAGCTCAAGCTCGAGCCGCGCCACTGGCCGAAGCCGTGGAACGCGCTCGCCGCCGCCCTGCTGCTCGCCGACCATCCCGACGTGCACGCGGTCGCCGCCGACGAGGGCGTGGCGGCGGTGCCGGCGCTGGTCGAAGCGGTGCACCGGCTGGCGGCCAAGGAATTGTCCGGCTGGGTGCCCGCCATCGTCGACCCGGCCTCGCATCTCGCCGAGATCGCCCACGGCGTGCTGCGGGCCGACCACGACGCCAGCCTGCGCCGCCTCGACCACGAGCTGGCCGAGGCCCGCCGCTCGGGCGACCAGGCCCGCGTGCGGACCCTGCTGGGCGAGCGTTTCGCGTTGTCGAACAGTCGCAAATCGCGATAGTGTCAGGGTATGGATCTGACCACCGCCGCCGCCCGGCTGGGCATCGCCCTGTGTCTCGGCCTGCTCGTCGGCCTGCAACGCCAACGCGTCAACCACCCGCTCGCCGGGCTGCGCACCTTCGGCATGATCGCGGTGTTCGGCGGGGTCTGCGCCCTGCTCGGCCAGTCGCTCGGGCCGTGGCTGGTGCCGGCCGGATTGATCGCCTCGGTCGCCTGCATGCTGGTCGGGGTGTGGCGCATCGGTGCGCAGGCCGACGGGCCGCAGCTGACCACGGTGTTCGCCGCCCTGATCATGTACGGGGTCGGGGCGATGTCGGTGCTCGGCGATCCGATCCTCTGCGCGGTGGTGACCGGGGCGCTGACTGTGCTGCTGCACGCCAAGGACCGCCTGCACAACCTGGTCGCCGGGCTGGGCGCCGCCGACGTCACCGCGGTGATGCAGTTCACCCTGATCACGCTGGTGATCCTGCCGATCCTGCCCGACCGGGCCTTCGGGCCGTACCAGGTGTTCAATCCGCGCGAAGCCTGGCTGCTGGTGGTGCTGATCGTGACCATCGGCCTCGGCGGCTACGTCGCCTACAAGCTGCTCGGCAGCCGTGCCGGCACCCTGCTCGGCGCCATCCTCGGCGGGCTCATCTCCTCCACCGCGACCACCGTCAGCTACGCCCGGCGCACTGCCGCCGGACAGGGGGTCGGGCTGGCGGCGATGGCGATCATGCTCGCCTCGGCGATCTCCGCGATCCGCGTCATCGGCATCATCATCGTGGTCGCCCCGTCGCAGGCGGCGGTGTTCTGGCCGCCGCTGGCGATCCTCGCCGGACTCATGCTGGTGCAGGCGGCAGGCCTGTGGTTCACCGCCCGTGACGAGCACGAAGGCGCCACCGAGCACAAGAATCCCGCCCAGCTTGGCACCGCCCTGATCTTCGCCGGGCTCTACGGCGTGGTCCTGATCGGCGTCGCCTGGGCCCGCGACACCCTCGGTCCGAACGCGATCTACGGCGTCGCCGCCGCCAGCGGCGCCACCGACATGGACGCCATCGCCCTGTCGACTGCGCGGCTGGTGCAGAAGGCCCAGCTCGATCCGGAGGTCGCGTGGCGCGCGGTGGTCATCGGCCTGCTCGCCAACGCCGTGTTCAAGGCTGGCGCTGCGGCCGTGCTCGGCAGCCGGCACCTGGCCGTGCTGGTCGGGGTGATGTTCGGTGTGGTGCTGGCGGCAGGCGTACTGGTCATCTGGTTGCTCTGAGGGCGGCTTCAGGGTTCAGGACGTCCCGCGCAGTGGCACAGGTACTCCGCACGCTTACCTCCCGAAGCCTTGAAGCCCGAAGCCTGCCCCTGAGCATTACACCGCTTCGGCGGCCCCCGGGGACGGGTTGAGCCCCACCGGTCGACCGCACCATGGCGGCATGCCTCCACGCCCAGCCCGTCCCGCCGCTACCAAGAAGAAGGAACCGTCCTACCAGATCGGCATCCCGCTGGATGGCAGTGACGGTTCCGCGCTGCAGCCGGAGGTGGACCACTTCGACCAGGACGACACGGCCCGGGACCATGCCGCGCCACCCAAGGCGCAGGTCTCCACCGAGGTCTCGCTACCCGAGGATCTCGCTCCGGCCGACGAGCCGCTGCCCGAGCCGGCTCCGGCTCCGGCTCCGGTTCCCGCCGCTCCGCCTGCTGCTGGCCGAGCTGCTTCGCGCGGTGCGCGCGCCTCCACGCGCAGTTCGAAGCGCACCGCGGCCACTTCGACCGCGGCGCCCAAGGTCTCCTCGCGCCGCGCTCCCGCGGTCGACCGCAGCGGTCTGCAGAAGATGCTGCTGCGCATCGGCCTCGGGGTGCTTGCCGCGATCATCGTCGTCACCGGCATCATCCTGCTGGCGACGCGCGGATCAGAGAGCCGTCGTGCCGGTGGCGAGGCTCTGGCCGAGGCCGGCCGGCAGCTCGAACTGGTCAAGACCGCGCTGTCCAACCGTCGCGGCGCCGACGCGCGCAAGGCTTACGAGGCGGCGCTGAAGCCGCTGACCTCGACCCCCGAACTGGGTGGTGCCGTGGCCATGCCGCCGGAAGAGAAGCCGGTGGTGCGCGATCTTGCATTCCGCGCCTTCGAGCTGCGCGGCGAAATCGAGAAGATCAACGCCCGCATCATCGAGGTGCAGGACGAGAACTCCGCCGAGTCGCACCTTGCGGTGCTCAAGGGCCGCTTCGCCGCGCTCAGCGATCCGGCGACCGACCTCGACGCGCTGGAGAAGGACGTCCTGGCCTACATGGAGAACCCGGTCGATCCCAAGGCCGGTGCCTCGCCGGTGAACGCGCAGACCTTCAGCCGCCTGGCCAGCGAAGCGAAGCTGCGCCTCGCCTCGATCGCAACCGAGCGCGACCGCCGCAAGACCGAGCGCACCGCCACCCCGCTGCGCCTGGCGGCAGTCGAGACCGATGGCCTGGTCCAGCAGGAGCACTTTGGCGAAGCCCTGGCCAAGCTCGAGGAGCTGGCGGCCAAGAACGCCGGCGCCGACTTCGGTCCGCTCAAGGCGCAGGTCGAGGACTCCGCCGAGAAGGCCTGGCGCAGCGCCAAGGCCAAGGTCGAGAACCACCTCGCGGACTGGCGCAGCCCCGGTGCCACCGAGGGCCAGCGCAAAGCCGGCCTGGCCGCGGCCAAGGAGCGCTTGAACCAGGTGATTCAGCGCTTCGGCATCCCGACCTACGTCGACCAGGCGCGCACGCTGCTGACCCCATTGCCGTAGGTTGGCCACTGGCCCAGCCGCCCCGCCTTCCATCATGGCCGCGATGCTGATGCATTTCTCCGGCATCGCCGGGCAGGGCATGAATCCCCTGGCCCAGCTGATGCGCGCCTGGGGCCATGAGGTCCAGGGTTCCGACCGCAGCTTCGACCAGGGGCACAACCCCGACATCCACCGTCGTCTGGAAGCTGCGGGCATCCGCATCCTGCCGCAGGACGGTCAGGCTCTGAGCGCGTCGGTCGGTCGCTTCATCTACTCCGCCGCGGTCGAGCCGGACACGCCAGAGGCGCGCGCCGCCCGCGCCCTCGGCATCGCCTGCACGGC
>JALHRW010000031.1 GCA_022841245.1 Planctomycetota bacterium | reverse complement strand
GCTGGCCCTGGGCCTGCGGCTGGGCGGGCGCCGCTCCGGCCGGGGCGGGGGTGCTGGGCACGCCTTCGACCGCCTTGGGCAGGCCGGTGGGCGGGGCGTGGAACACGCCTTCGACCGGGTACTGCGCCTCGGCTGCGCCTTCGATCACCGTGCCGCTGCCGACGCTGCGGCTGGACAGCGAACGGCTGGACAGCGAGCGCGAGGACAGCGCACCGCTCGACAGCAGTTGCCCGCTGCTGAGTCCGACACCCAGGCCCAGGCCGCTGCCCGAGCCGCTGCCGATGGTGACGCTGCGTGCCAGCACTGCGCTGGAGAGCGAGGCCGATGACCAGGTCTCGACCGTGCTGCGGGTGGCTCCGAGGGAGCCGGGATTGCCGATCGCGGCGGCGGCGGGAGCGGCGATCGCTCCGCCGGTGACCTCAGCCTCGTCGCCAAGCGGGCGCACGCGGATCTGGCGCACGTTGCGGAAGCGTTGGCCGGAGCCGCTGCCCATGCTGCTGCCCAGCGACCCGGGTACGCCGGCCAGGGCGAGCAGGTCCTGGAAGCTCTCGTCGACCTCCATCCACGCCTCGTCGGTGCGCCAGCTCGGGCCGGCGGCGGGGGTGTGGATGCGGTTGCTCATGGCGATGCGGATCAGGCGGCCATCGCTGGCGCGCAGGCACAGCTCGGCCTCGTAGAGCGAACCGGGCGCGACGGCGAGATAGTAGTTGCCGCCATTGAGGTCGACTTCGCGCTGTTCGGCCCCGCCGGGTCCATGCAGGACGAGGACGGCCGTGGCGTTGCCGCCGGCCTCGGCGCGCACGCGGGCCAACGTCTCCGGGGCGACCTCCCAGTAGGCGAAGACGTGCGACGGGTCCTGCACCAGCAGCACCAGGCGGTCGCGGCCGTAGCGGTCCGGCACCGGCAGGCCGTGCTCGGGTGGGGCCGGCTGCCAGGCCTGGGCCTGGGGCGGGGTCGAGCTGCCGGCCTGTCCAGCAGCGGGGGCGGGCGGCTCACGCCGCTCGCTGGCCATGACCGTGGTCAGCGCGGCGACCAGCTCGTCCTTGCGCAGCTTGACCGAGCCGGCGATCCCGCGGCCTGCGGCGAGTGCACGCAAGTCCTTGAGGGGCAGCTTGTTGAGCTGGTCGGCAGTCATGGCACGGTCTCCGTGAACAGGCGGATATGGTCGGTGAGCAGGCGTTGACGCTTGGCGTTGATGTCGATGCGGTCGAGCAGCCAGAGGATCGGGTCGAGGTCCTGGCCGGCAGCGATCGCCCAGTTGATGATGTCGAGATTCTCCGCCCCGTCAGCCAGCATGGTTGCCGCTTGGCGCAGCACTTCGCGCGGCACATGGTATTCGACGGTATGTCGCGAGAGGAGGCCGAAGCCGTCCTCGTCGAAGGCGCCCCAGCAGCGCCAGCCGTACAGGTGCTCGATCAGCTTGGCCCGGGTCCAGCCCTTCCAGTAGCGATCGATCCAGTCGACCACCGCCCCGCGGCCGAGGTCGTGCCGGGCATGCTCGCTCTCGATCCACTTGTGCCGGTCCATCGCGTACAGCGCATGTGCGGTCAGCGAGTAGACGACGACACCATCCGGCCGCACCCGGTCGGTTGGCAGGACGCCTTCCGGCAGGTCGAGATGTCCGGCGGCCAGGGAGATCATTGCCCCTGTCCGGGGTCCGGGGTCCGGGGTCCGGGGTCGGAGAGACACGGAATCGGGCCACAGGCGATCGCGCGACGCGGACCCCGGACCTCTGACCCCGGACCCCGGACCTGTCTCATCGCTTCAGTGGCTCCACTTCGAGGTTCTTGCGGATGACGACCAGACCGGTCTCAGTGATGTGGAAGCGCTTGGCGTCGTCATCGCGGTTGTAGCCGATGACGTCGTTGTTGGGGATCTTCACGTGTTTGTCGATGATGCAGCGGCGGATGCGCGCACCGCGTCCGACCTCGACGTCCTCCAGCAGGATGCAGCTGTGGACCTCGGAGTAGCTGTTGATCTTGCAGCGCGTGCCGATGACCGAGTCGATGACGGTGGCGCCGCTGATGATCGCGCCTTCGCAGACGATCGACTGGATGGCCTGGCCGACGCGACCTTCGGAGTTGTGCACGAACTTGGCCGGTGGCCAGTTGTTCGGCTCGGCGCGGACCGGCCATTCCTGGTTGTACAGGTCGAGCTCCGGGGCGATGGCGCGCAGGTCCATGGTCGCCTCATAGTACGCATCCAGCGTCCCGACGTCGCGCCAGTAGCCGTCGTTGGCCGGGTTGCTCGAACCAGGTATGCGGTTGCGGCTGAAGTCCCAGGCGAACATCGGCTTGCCGGCGGCGAGCATGGCGGGCAGGACGTTCTTGCCGAAGTCATGGCTGCTGGCGGCGTTGGCCGCGTCGGCCTTCAGCGCATCGACCAGCGGCTGGCGGTCGAAGATGTAGTTGCCCATCGAGGCGAGGGCGAGATCCGGACGGCCGGGGATCGGGGTCGGGTTCTTGGGCTTCTCCTGGAAGCCGGTGATGCGCCAGTGCTCGTCGACCTGCATGACGCCGAACTCGCTGGCCTCGGCGATCGGCACCGGGATGGCCGCCACCGTGACCTCGGCCTTCACCTGCTGGTGGAAATCCTCCATCTGCTCGACGTTCATCTTGTAGATGTGGTCGCCGCCGAAGATCGCCACCCGGTCGGGCTTGTGGTCATCGATCAGGTTGAAGTTCTGGTAGATGGCGTCGGCGGTGCCGCGGTACCAGTGCTCGCCGGTGCGCTGCTGGGCCGGCACGGCGCGGATGAACTGGTTGCGCAGCAGCGAGCCGAAGGTCCACGACGTCTGCAAGTGCTCGGTCAGGCTCTGGCTCTTGAACTGGGTCAGCACGTAGATGCTGTTGATGCCCGAATTGATCAGGTTCGACAGGACGAAGTCGATGATGCGGAACTTGCCGCCGAACGGGACCGATGGCTTCGAGCGGTCGAGGGTGAGGGGCTCGAGCCGGGTGCCTTTGCCGCCGGCCATGACGAACGCGAGAGTGGGGATGTGCATGGTCCTGTCGGCGGCGAACGGAAGAGGGGCGATCGCGCAAGGACAAGCTACGATGCGCGGGGGTCTACGCCAAGCCCCTGTCGGCCACCCGCGGTAAGCTTCGCCCCTGTGCTGGGCTGATGGTAAAGGACTTGCGTCGATCCATGTCTGGGGTGATCACCCCAGTTGCCGCAGCCGGGGCGGGCGGTCAGACCTGCGCCGTGACCTGGACGCCGATCTGGCTGGCGGTCGCCTGAAGCTCCCGCTTGAGGAAGCGGCGCAGCCCGGTGAGTTCGCCCAGCACTCCAGGCTTGCCCGCCGCCTCGAGGGCGAGCACGGCGAAGAGCTCTGTGCGCACGGATTCGTCCTGCAAGGCCTGCGGCAGCACGCGGGCGACGGCCCGGGCGAGGTCGCTGTCGGCTGGCGGCAGGTGCACCGGAACGGTCATGGCCATCTGACGACCGACCTCGGCGGCGACCAGCACGGCGAGATCGCGCTCGCCAGGCACCATCGGGGCGGTGGTGGCCACCGGCTGGGGTCCAGCGGTCTGGATCGGACTGGATTCGGTGGCCATCATGCCCATGCCCTCGCCAAGGGTCGACGCCGCGGCGCCACGCAGGGCCCGTTCGACCTCGGCGGTGACCAGGTCATGCAGGGCTGGGCCGCTGTCTGTGGCGAGGTGCGCCTCGGGGGTGGCGACCTCTTCGGGGAGTTCGACCCGCGCAGGCACGCGCTTGGTGAACAGCGTCGTGTTGCCGTGGGTCTTTCGGGTCGCATCGAGCGCCTCTGCTGGAACCGGATCGAGCGCCGGTTCGGTGGCGGCCGTGACGGAACGCTGGACGCCGGTGATCGCCGCCATGCGTGACGAGCCCTCGCCGGTCGGCACCGACAGCGAGGGGGACAGCTCCTCGGTGTCTCGTTTCGGCGATGTCTGCGGCTTTTCGCCCTTCTCCTCGGGGTCGCGCACCAGCATGCGCTTGGTCAGCGACTGGGTGCGCTGCACCACCTTGTCAGCGAGAGCGGAGATGAGCCGGTCCTGCTGTTCCTTGGACTGCTGCACGAACTCGGCCAGGGCGATCTCCAGCCTGCCGAGTTGGGAACCGCTGGTCATCATGCCCGGATCCTGCTCGGCCATCGCCTTGCGCACGCTCGACTGCACGTCGACCAGCGAGCACCAGCCGTGCTCGGCAGCGGCCTTCTCCAGGCGCCAGTCGAGATCGGCCCGCAGCGTCTCAGCGATCTGGTGCAGATCGTCGCGGGTCGGCAGCTTGGCGATGGCCTCGCGCAGCAGCGCGGAGGCCTGGCGCGGCACCGCCTCTTCGACCGTACGCGTGACGATGGCGGCGATGGCATCGTGATCGACCCCAGCGGCGGGCTGGTGCTCGAGGGCCTCGAGGCGGGCGCTGATCGCCTGCAGCTTGCCAGCGACCGCGGCGGCATCGGCGGCATGGACCACGACCTCGCCCAGGCGGGTCTCAAGAGATTCGAGGCGTTTTTCAAGCGGGCTGAAGTCGACCGGCGGAGCCGGGGTGACGGAGGGGATGAATTGCGACTTGACCTCGGCGTCGATGGCAGCGCGCACTTCTTCGGCGAGCTGGGCACGGCCGATCTTGACCTTGCGGATCTCCTCGGTGCTGGGATCGCGGGCTGGGGCGACGGGTGTGCCGTGCGCGGGGGTGCGCACCTGCGAGGCGCGCGAGCCGAGTTCAGCGAGACGGCGGGCGGCGCCGAGGACCTCGTCGCAGATCGCCTCGATGTCGGCGAGCCGGCCCTCGCGCAGGGCGTGGTGGGCGAAGGCGAGTTGGGCGCGCAGGGCGGCGGTGTCGACCCCGGCGTCTTGCATCGCCGCGATGCGTTTTTCAACCGTCTCGATGCGGTCGCGCGCTGCGCGAATGTCAGTGTCGCCCATGATGCCCTCCGTGGCTTCACCGACAGGATCGGCAGGATCCAGGGGGACTTGAGTGCCGATAAGGGGTTATGTGCGGTGCCGTCTGGTACTGGGTTTGCGTTGATTGGCCGGCGCAGGCCCTGGGGCCCGTCGCGCAGCGATGGGTCTGCCGACGAGCTGCGATGGGCGGAAGGGGCGGAGCCCCTGAGCAAGTTGGTACGATCTTTGCGTTGACTCCTGCAACCATGGACGACCCCCGTCTCACCGTGCTTGCCCGCCTCATGGATGTCGCAGTCCTGCGCCAGCAGGTCCATGCCGGCAATCTGGCCAACCAGAACACGCCCGGTTTCAAGGCTCGCGCCGTAGCCTTCGAAGACGCCTTCAACGAGGCGCTCGACGAGCAGGGGGTGGACAAGGCCATGTCGGTCGGGACCGAGGTCTACGAGCCGCGGTCGACCCCTGCCGACATCGACGGCAACGACGTCTCCAGCGAGCGCGAGGTCGCCGCCCTGGCCAAGAACAAGCTGCTCTTCGACACCTACGCCCAGATGGCGCGCGGCAAGATGCGCCTGATGAACACCGCCATCACCTCGGCGCCCGGAGGCTGATCATGCCCAACGCCCTCTTCGGCGGCTTCGACATCAGCGCCTCGGCAATGAGCGCCGAGCGCCTGCGCATGACCGTGGCGGCCGAGAACCTGGCCAACGCCAACTCGACCAATCGCCTCGCCAACGGCCTGCCCTACGCTCGGCAACGCGTCATCTTCCGCACCGAGCTGGACCAGGCCGGGCAGCAGACTGGCGTGGTGCAGACCCAGGTGGTGGCCAGCCCGCGGTACGAGCAGCGTTCCGATCCCGGCCATCCCGATGCCGATGCCAACGGCATGGTCACGTCCGCCGACATCGACCCGATACTGGAGATGGTCGACCTGATGACTGCCAGCAAGAGCTACGACGCCAACGCCAATGCCTCGCGCGGCCTGTTGCGGATGCATGAATCCGCGTTGCGCCTCGGCGACATCTCGGGATGATCGGATAAGCCATGCCGCAGCCGCTCGATCCCTTGCGCAGCCTCTACGGAGCCCAGCCGGTGCAGCCGGCCGCCGCCCCGGCTGCGCCCGCGACCACCGCCGATGGCAAGACCTTCCAGGATGTGCTCACCGACTTCGTCAAACAGGTCGACCAGAGCCAGCAGGACTACGACGTCGCCATCCAGGCGGTGGTCCGCGGCGACACCGACAATCTCCATCGCGTCATGCTGGCGCAGAGCCAAGCGCAGTTGTCGCTGAAGCTCGCGGTCGAAGTGCGCAACAAGCTGGTCGAGGCGTACAAAGAGGTCAACCGGACGCAGTTCTGAACCTAGCGGGGGGCCGTACTAGCTCCGAACCCACGGAGGTCCTCCGCGCCTGCTCTATTCCCCGCCTTCGAAGGCGATGCCGGCGATCCATACGCTGCCGCTCTTGGGCCCGTTGTGCAGCAGGATCTGCAGCTCGCGCACCTGCTCGAGGTTGGCGATGCGCGCGCTGTGCGCCCAGCCGGTGGCCTGGGCCTTGAAGTCGCTGGCGCCGAGGTCGAAGGACAGCTGGGTGAACTCCTGGCCGGACTGCGTCGCAGTCACGCTCTGCGGCTTGCTCTCGTAGTAGGTCCACTCGGCCCCGGACTTCACCGCGATGCCCAGGCGCAGGTCGGAAGTGCCGCGGTTGGCCACCAGCATGGTCAACTTGGCGCCGGAACGCAGGACCAGGGGGCGGCGCAGGACGATTGCCGCCTTATCGACGTTGGGCTTGCTCGGGTGCGGCTCGACGTCGACCTGCATGACCCGGCGCGGGCCTTCGGGGGTGACCAGGGTGATCAGGGTCGGCTTGGCCGGCGATGACCAGTCGAGCGAATCGCTGTCCCACTTGTATTTCTCGTAGCCCTCTTCGACCGCGCTGGAGGTGGCGGCGGCCATCGGCGCACCGGCGGCGGCGGTCGCCCCGGGGTCGAGACCGAGGGCGCGCATCTGCTCCTCCCAGGCGGTGCGGGCCGTCTCCAGTTCACTGAGCCGGGCGATGATCTCCGGCTCGGTCCCGCCGGCGTTGCGATAGGCGATGTAGAGCGGCAGGGCCTTGTCGGCGCCTTCCTGCTCGTCCACCAGCTGGGCGTAGAGGCCGCGGGTCTTGAGGTCGCAGCCGGCCAGAGCGACCGCTTTGGTCAGCAGTTCGAGGGCCTGCGGGTTGCGGGCGTTGGCCCGGCACCACATCGCCAGATCGACCAGCGCGGCGAGATCGTCCGCCTTCACCTTGCCCATGCGTGCGGTCAGGCCGTATTCGACCCGGGCGACGCGGTCGCGTGCGATGCGCAGCACGCCGCTGCCAGTGTTGATCGCGACCCAGGCCGGGTCCGGCTGGTCACTGAGCACGGTGCCGAGGAAGTGCTGTTCGTTGGTCAGGATGACGGTGTCGTGTTCGATCGCCGCTGGGGCTGGGCCGGTGCGGGCCGGGCTGCCAGGGGCAGGCGGAGCGGCAGGCGATCCGCCGTTGGCTTGGGCGGTGGTAGGCTGACCGGTCGGGGCGGGCGATCGCAGCGTCCGTGGGACCGCTGTGGAGGGGCTTGCTGTCGAAGAAGGAGCGTTCGGCTCCGTTCGCCGCAGGCCCGGTTGGGTCGTATGATCGAATCGGGGCTTGGGCGATCCGCCGTGTTCCGCCGCCTGCGAAAGGGCGGTCGACAGGAGCGGGACGAGAATCGTATAAGCTATGCGCATGCCTATATCTGTCTACGTTGCATGGAGAGCCTACGTTGACCTCGTAAGTCCATAGTAGGACGGGTGTGCAACCTTCTACAGTGGGTCGCCTTGCGTACCGGGCCCAACCGCTCTAGTTTCCCGCGTCCCCGGCGCGGCCCAGGCCGCATGGAGCCCCCGTTGTCCGAGCCGTCCCCGCCCCCGGCCGCCGCCGCGCCTGCACCGCAGGTCGCGCTGGTGAGCCTCGCGTTGCGCTTCTGGCCGCTGCTCTTCCTCGCCGCGCTCCTGGTTGCCGGTGCGGCCTGGTGGTTCGTGCACGCCTTCCATGACCAGGGCTACGCCCCGGAGCAGCCGATCGCCTTCAGCCACCGCCAGCATGCCGGCGACCTGAAGATCGATTGCCGCTTCTGCCACTTCAACGCCGAGCGCGGCAAGCATGCCGGTGTGCCGCCGATGTCGGTATGCATGAGCTGCCACAGCGTCGCTGGCAGCGACCTGCCAGAGATCCAGAAGCTCGCCAGCATCGCGGCCACCGGCAGCTATACCGACGCCGACGGTTCGCTGCGCGAAGGCGGCACGGTGCATTGGAATCGCGTCCACAAGCTGCCCGACCACGTCTATTTCGACCACAGCGCCCATGTCGCCGCCAACGTCGCCTGTCAGACCTGCCATGGTCCGGTCGAGGAGATGGTGGTCATGCGCCAGCACGCCGACCTGACCATGTCGTGGTGCCTCGACTGCCACCGCAACAGCAACTACGTCGGCGGTCCCGACGCCAAGCCCGGCGACCCGACCACCAACACCGTTGGCGTGGCGAACAACGAGGCGATCCGCGCCCGCGAGGTCGCTGACCCGCCGGTGGTCTTCCGCGAACGCCAGGTCAAGGGCGCCCCGGCAGAGGCCGGCCACGCGCCCACCGCGGCACAGCCCGGCCGCCTCGCCGCCTTCCTGGCCGAGAACCCCGGCTTCGCCGCCAAGGTCAAGGACCTGCCTGCCTGGCGCGCCGCCGATCTGCCCGATTCGCACCGTCTGATGAACGCCGCCACCAACTGCAGCACGTGCCACCAATGAAGAAGATCTGGTCAGACCCGAGCGATCTCACCCAGGCGCCGGCGCGTGACGAGTTCGCCCCCGAGGTCGCCGCGGCGATCGCCGACCTGCGCGCCCGCGGCGGCGTCCAGTCGCCCGACTGCCCGGAGCACGCCGACGCCCAGCGCGAGCAGCTCCACTTCGCCATGCCCGGAGTCAACCGGCGCGGGTTCCTCCAGCTGACCGGCGCTGCCGCGGTGCTGGCGGTGGTCAGCGGCTGCAACGATCCGCATCCCGACACCCTGGTCCCCTTCGCCCAGCAGCCCGATGGCACGACGCTCGGCGAAGGCGTGTGGTATTCGACGGTGATCCGGGTGAACGGCCAGGCCCGGCCGATCATGGCCAAGACCTACGATGGCCGGCCGATCAAGCTCGACGGCAACCCCGACCATCCGCTGGTCCACGGGCGCAGCGATGCGCGCACCCAGGCGGCGCTGCTCGACCTCTACGATCCCGATCGCGGCGGCATCGACCCGGTGCAGCCCAAGGTGTTCAACGACGGGCCGAAGCGCCAGGTCGACGGCGCCTTCGCCGCCACCACCTGGGCGGATCTCGACAAGGCGGTCGGCGAGAAGCTGAAGAGCGGCCGCGTCCTGCTGGTCACCGGTCCTGTCGATGGTCCGGCGCGCCTGGCCCAGATCGCCCTGCTGCAGCAGGCATTCGGCGAGCGTTTCCGTCACGTCGCCTACCACCCGTGGGCGCAGGACAGCGCCGTCACCGCCCGCGACATGGTCCTGGGCGAGCGCAGCGCGCCGCGCTGGCAGCTGGGCAACGTCCGCGTGCTCGTCTCATTCGGCTCCGACCTGCTGGCCGATGCCGATACCGCGACCCAGGCCGCCTACGGCGCTTTCCGTCGCGGCACCGACGGCGAGCCTGGCCAGGTCATCTGCGTCGAGCCGACGCTCAGCCAGCTCGGCACCTGCGCCGATGTGCGCATCCGCGCCGGCATGGACAGCCTGGCGTGGATCGCCTGGGCGGTCGCCAACGAGGTCGCCGCCGCCACCGGTGGCGAGCTGCCGCCCGACGTCGCCGCCGCCCTGCCTGCGGCGATCGCGCCGATCGCCGCCGCGATGCGCAAGGTGCGCACCGCCACCGGCGAGGTGCATGCCATCACCTACATCGCCGAGCGCCTGATCGCGGCGCGCAAGGCCAACGGCATCGGCCTGGCCTATGCGGGCGGTGCGGTGCACAGCGGGCCGGAGAGCCTCGACCTGCATCTCGCCGTGACCTGGCTGAACCGCCTGCTCGGAGCCGAGGGCGTGGCCGTGGTCGGCACGCCGCCGAACGCCGGACGCGCGGTGCTCGCCGAGGCGCTCGCCGGCAGCTGGGACGCGGTGATCGTCGCCGGCGGCGCCAACCCCGCCTTCGACCTGCCCGGCGCGTCCGCCGCCCTGGCCAAGGTCCCGCTGCTGGTGTCGCTGAACCCCAGCCGTGACGAGACCACCGCCCTGGCCCAGTGGCACGCCCCCGGCCTGCACGACCTCGAGAGCTGGGGCGACGCCGCCAGCAGCCCCAACACGGTCGAGCTGCAGCAGCCGGTGGTCCAGCCGCTGTGGGACAGCCGCGCCGCCGAGGAGAGCCTCGCGGCCTTCGTCCTCGCCGCCGGCCTCGATGTGCCTGCGCTGCGCACGGCGCGCGCCGCCGTCCCGGCCCAGGCCGCGGTCAGCGTGGTCAGCCGCAAGCAGCTGTGGGGCGCCGCCGAGCGCGGCATCCTGCCCTGGCGCAGCTTCGTCCAGCAGGTGTGGACCGGCGAGGTCCAGGCCGCTGCCGCAACCGCCGCCGCAGGCGACGCCTTCTGGCGTGCCGCCCTCTCGCGTGGCTTCGTCGGGGTTCCGCGCCGGTCGATGCCGGCGAACCGCACGTCCACCGCCATCCCCGCCCCGACTGCCGCCGCGCCGGTGCCGCTGATGCTGGTGTGCAGCGGAGCGCGCACCGTCGGCGACGGCAGCCAGCTGAACAACGCCTGGCTGCAGGAGACCCCGGACCCGGTCAGCAAGGTATGCTGGGACGGCTGGGCGGCATTCTCACCCGCTGACGCCAAGGCCGCCGGCATCGCCAGCAACGACGTCGTCGCGCTGAGCGTCGGCGCCGACACGGTGCGACTGCCCGCCCTGGTGCAGGACGGCCAGCATCCCGGCACGGTCGAGGTCTTCCTCGGCTGGGGCCGCTCGGCTGGCGGCCTGGTCGCGCAGGCGACCGCCGTCGATGGCCATCGCGCCAACGCCTACCAACTGGCCGGCGGCCGGCGCTGGGGCGCCGCCGTCACGGTGGCGAAGACCGGACAACGCTACGAACTGGCCCAGACCCAGCACCACCATCGTCTCGCCGGCGAGCAGGTGGCGATCGACGACGTGCTCGAACTGCACCGCGCCGACCCCGGCGCCGCCCGCCGCAACCACCGCGCGCACGCCTGGGAAAATGGCACCGACGGCAAGCCGGGCGGCCGACTCTCGATCTGGCGCAGCCACCAGACCTACCCCGGCCACCGCTGGGGCATGGCCATCGACCTCGACCTGTGCACCGGCTGCAATGCCTGCATGGTCGCGTGCAGCGCCGAGAACAACGTCCCGGTGGTCGGCCGCGATGAGGTGCGCAAGAACCGCGAGATGCACTGGATGCGCATCGACCGCTACTTCAGCGCTCCGGCGGCCGAGGCCGACGCGCGCCTCGACGTCAGCGTGCTGCACCAGCCGATGCTGTGCCAGCAGTGCGACAACGCGCCCTGCGAAGCGGTCTGCCCGGCCAACGCCACGATGAAGAGCGACGAGGGCGTCAACCTCCAGGTCTACAACCGCTGCATCGGCACGCGCTACTGCTCGAACAACTGCCCGTACAAGGTGCGGCGCTTCAACTGGTACCAGTACTCGTCGTTCCGCGCCGGCCCGCAGGGCTCCGGCCAGCCCGACCTGCGCCTGATGAAGAACGTGATCACCGAAGGCAACGACGTCGCGCCGGCCGAGCTGGCGCACCAGCCGCTGCAGATGCTGCTCAACCCCGAGGTCACCGTGCGCCACCGCGGCGTGATGGAGAAGTGCAACTTCTGCGTCCAGCGCCAGCGCACCTGGCGCACCGATGCGAAGCGCCAGGGCCGCCGCCTGGCCGACGGCCATGTCACCAGCGCCTGCGCCCAGGCCTGCCCGACCGCCGCCATCACCTGGGGCGACCTCAACGACCAGGAATCCCAGGTGCTGAAGCAGTCCAACGACCCGCGCGCCTACCTCGCGCTCGACGCCGAGTCGAACACCCGGCCCAAGGTCGCCTACCTGCGCAAGCTGCGCCACCGGCCGGCCACCGCCGACGAGGTCGCCTCGCTCGGCGCGCATGGCGGGGAGAAGCACTGATGTCCGACGCTCCGCAGCCCAAGCTCACGGCGTCGCAGATCACCGACGATCTGACGGCGCCGCTGTTCCGCATGCCCAGCCTGCAGTGGTGGGGCGCCTTCCTCACCGCCGCCGGCATCGCCGGCGCCCTGTTCATGGCCGTCGCGGTCTACGTCCGCGCCGGCTACGGCGTCTTCGGCGTCAACAACGTGGTCAACTGGGGCAACGACATCGGCACCTACATCTACTGGATCGCGGTCGCGGTCGCCGGCACCATCGTGTCGTCGGTCCTGCTGCTGTTCCGGCAGAAATGGCGCACCGGGGTCAACCGCGCGACCGAGGCGATGACCATCTTCGCGATCAACATCGCCGGCCTGTTCCCGCTCATCCACACCGGCCGCCCGTGGGTCGACTACTGGCTGCTCCCGGCGCCGAACGACCTCGGCATGTGGCCGCAGTTCAAGTCGCCGATCATGTGGGACGTCTTCGCCATCACCGGCTACGCCACCTGCTCGGTGGTGTTCTTCTACCTCGGCCTGATCCCCGACTTCGCCACCGTGCGCGACCGCGCCACGCGGAAGTGGCAGAAGCTGCTCTACGGCATGCTGGCGATGGGTTGGAAGGGGACCTCGGCCGACTGGAACCACTACGAGCGCGCCTACAGCCAGTTCGCCTGGCTGGCCACCCCGCTGGTCATCGGCATGCACTCGACCATCGCCATCCTGCTGGCCGTGGCGCATGTGCCCGGCTGGCACGCCACCGTCTTCCCGCCCTACTTCGTCACCGGCGCGGTGTTCGGCGGTCTGGCCATGGCCTTCGTCGTCCTGGTTCCGATGCGCGAGATGCTCAAGCTGCAGGCCTACATCACCCTCGACCACTTCGAACGCCTGGCCAAGATCATCCTCGCCGCCGGCCTGGTCGTCGCCTACGTCTATGGGATGGAATACTTCGCCGCCTGGTGGAGCGAATCGCCGATGGAGCGCGAGCAGTTCCTGTGGCGCGCCACCGGCGAGAGCTGCTGGAGCTTCTGGCTGATGGTGGGCTGCAACCTGCTGCCGATCCAGCTGCTGTGGTTCAAGCGCTTCCGCCGCGACATCCGCGCCCTCTTCCTCATCGGCCTGCTGGTCAACGTCGGCATGTGGTTCGAGCGCTACAACATCATGGCCCTGTCGTTGCGGCACGGGCAGATGCCGAGCGAGTGGACGAGCTACGCCTTCACCACCTTCGACTACATGATCCTGGCCGGCTCGTTCGGCATGTTCTTCACCCAGTTCCTGGTCTTCGCCCGCATCGCCCCGATGGTCTCGATCGCCGAGGTCAAGGCGACGCTGCTCGGCGGGAAGAAGGAGCACGCCCATGGCTGATCCGCTCCCCCGGTCCTACGTCGCCGGATTCTGGTCCGACGAGGCCGCGTTCACCGCTGCCGCCGGCGCTGCCCGCGACGCCCGCTTCCCCGGCCTGACCGCCTTCACCCCGTGGCCGGTGCACGGCTTCGAGGACGTCATGGGCCACCCGCGCAGCTGGATCGGGCGTGCCGTGATGGTCGCGGTGCTGCTCGGCGCCGCCGGCTGCCTGCACTTCTTCGTCCTCTCCTCGGTGCAGGAGTGGCCGATCAACGTCAGCGGCAAGCCCTACTTCTCGCCGCAGTTCTGGCTCGTGCCGATCCTCGAGACGGCGCTGCTCGCCGGCGCGCTGGTCAACCTGATGTCCTGCTTCCATGCCTGCAAGCTGGTGCCCGGCGATCTCAAGGTCGCCGACCCGCGCATCACCGACGACCAGTTCTGCCTGCTCCTGCCGGTCGATGGCGAACGCTACAGCGTCGCGTCGCTGTCGCGCTGGCTCGGCGACCACAAGGCGGAACGGATCGAGTCGAAGGGCGCTGACCATGCATAAGCTGATGAGTGTCGCCGTCGTGCTGCTCGCCCTCGGTGCCTGCGGCGAGGAGAAGAAGGAGCGCGGCATCGAGGTCATGCCCGACATGTTCCACACCCCGGCCTACGAGAGCCAGGACGCCGGCACGGTCGAGATCGATGCGCGCGATGCCCAGGGCCAGCCGATCAAGCGCACGGTCCACTTCCCGGCCATGCTCGCGCCGCCGGAGGGTACGGTGCCGCGCGGCTTCCAGCCCTACCCGCTGGCCGCGACCGACTGGGCCGGGGCCCGGCAGATGCGCAACCCGCTGCCGCTGGACGCCCAGGTGCTCAAGCGCGGCCAGCGCGACTTCCTCTCCTACTGCGCCGCCTGCCACGGCCGCGACGGCGATGCCGCGAACGGCTACATCGCGGCGTCCTTCGGCGGCATCCCCAGCCTCAACGGGCTGTCGGTGCTGCAGCTCAGCGAGGGCGAGATATTCCATGTCCTGACCATGGGCAAAGGTCGCATGATGAACATGCGGGCGCAGCTGCCGCCTGCGAGCCGTTGGGCGGTGGTGCGCTTCGTCCGCCTGCAGGCCCTGGCCAACCTCGCCGCCGAGGACATCGCCAAGCTGGTGCCCTACATCGACAGCGAGATCGCCAAGAAGCCGGACGACCAGGCGCTCAAGGCCCGGCGCGACGAACTGCTGCGCCTGGCCGAGGAGGCCAAGGCCGCGCTCGGCGCCATCGGCTCGGCCGGCGACGGCCACGAGTTCATCCCGCCACCCGCGCCGGTGCCGGAGTACGTCGGCCCGAGCTGGCCGACGCCGGAGGGCGGCAAGTGATCGATCGTCTCGACCATCTCGAAACGCCGGTGATGCACCGCTCGCGGCTCGAACCCGTCGCCTGGGTGCTGTGCGCCTGCGCAGCGGCGGCCGTCGCCATGCTGGTCTTCCAGGAGGGCGGTGGAGCCCGCGCCTGGTCGTCGCTGCTCGCCGGCTTGATGCTGCCGCTGTGGCTGGCGGTCGGCGCGATCTTCTTCCTCGCCGTCCACGCCCTGTGCGGGGCGCGCTGGTCGGTGCCGCTGCAGAACGTGATGCAGGGGGTCGGCGCCGGCCTGCCGCTGGCCATCCTCGCCCTGCTCGCGATCTGCGCCGGCGGCATCCCGTTCATCTACGAATGGGCGCACGGCAACCCGGCCCGCGACAGCCTGTTCCGCGATCCGCATGGCTCCAAGGCGTGGTGGATGGGTGAGACGCGCTGGGTCATCACGGTCAGCGCCGTCCTCGCCATCCTGCTGGTGCTGTCGCGCGGTCTCGCCCGCCACGGCGCCGCTGCCGACGAGGCCGCCCGCGCCCGCCTGGTGCGCTGGTCGGTGCTGTCGCTGATCGTGCTGGTGCCGGCCTTCACCCTGCTGATGTGGGACACCCTGCTGGCCCTGCATGTGCAGTGGGTCAGCACCGTCTTCGGCGGCTACTGCCTGATCGGTGCGATCCACGCCTTCCTCGGCGCCACCGCCCTGGCCCTGGCCTGGCTGTCGCGCAAGGGCCTGCACCAGGTGGCGCGGCCGCATCTGCTCAAGGACCTCGGCACCTGGATCGTGGCGTGGTCGTGCATCGTCGCCTACATCTCCTACGTCCAGTACGCCGTCATCAGTTTCGCCAACATCGACGAGGAGTCGTTCTGGTACCTGATGCGGGCGCAGCACGGCTACGGCACCCAGGCCCTGGTCGAGGTGATCGTGCGCTGCGCCATCCCCTTCGCCCTGCTGATGAGCCAGTCGCTGCGTGCCAAGCCGTGGGCGCTGGGCGTGGCCGGAGCCTGCGTGCTGCTCGGCACCTGGCTGGAAGTCCACTGGCTGGTCATCCCGGCCTTCTCGCCCAACCACTACCGGATGCCGATCGGTCCCGAGGCGCTGGTCGCGCTCGGCTTCCTCGCCGGCACCTTCCTCCTCGCCGTGCGCCACTGGCGCCGCCGCGGCCTGGTGCCGCCAGGCGATCCGCGCGTCCTGCCGGCGATCAATGCGGAGCACCTCCACTGATGAGCTCCCCCGCCAAAACCCGTGAAATCAGCCATCCTGCGCTGTGGAGCGTCGGCCTGCTCGCCGCCGCCGGCGCCATGGGCTGGGTGTTCTTCCATTGGCTCGACGTCGGCATGCTGCATGGCCGCGATGCCGGCAGGATCGACTTCGCGCCCAAGGCCGCCGCCGCCCCGATCGATCATCCGGCGCTGATCGCCGACCGTTCGCCGGCGGTGCTCGAGCGCGGCCAGCAGCTGTACCTGAAGAACTGCGCCTCGTGCCATGGTCCCAACGGCGACCAGAACATGACCGGCAGCAGCCCGGCACCGCGCAACCTGAAGAAGGACGCCTACAAGGCCGAATGGGGCGGCGGGCCGTACGGCTTCTTCCTCACCCTGACCAAGGGCTGGGGGCAGGGCATGCCCGGCTTCACCAACCTCGACGCGGCCGACCGCTACGCCGTCGCCCACTTCGTGCGCGAGACCTGGCAGAAACCGCAGCCGATCTACATCGCCGATGACAAGCCCGAGATCCAGGCGCAGATCCCCAGGCCCGGGGCGGTGGCGGAAGGTCCACGCACCCCGCCGCACCTGGTCGAGCAGCACGCCAAGCTGCATCCGCTGATGGCGGTCGCCGCACGCGAGGGCGAGGCGCGGGCCACTGCTGCGCGCGCCTGGTTGAGCGAAGCCGCGGGCGGAGCCGAGACCGCTGAGCGACGCCTGCTGGCGCGTATCGCCAAGACTCCGGCCCGTCATGCCGGCTGGCTGGTGCAGCTGCACGAGGCTGCGCGTACGGGTGACCGAGCCCGTGTCGTCGTCGTATTGATCAGTGCGGACAGCGGCGATCCGTCGCTGGCCCTCGAACCAGCTGCCAGCATCGACGCCGCTGCCGGCGTGCTGGTCGCCGCCGCCGGGCAGAAGGCCTGACCATGTCCCGTCCACTCCTCGCCCTGCTTCTGCTCGCCGCCCTGCTGCCGGCCGCCGAGATCGCTCCGGCCCCCGCCGCCAGCGAGGTCGAGCGCTACGTCGCGCTGTTCAACCAGGACCTCTACGCCCTCAAGGGCCCGAAGGGTGCGGTGCTGACGCCGATGGCGGGCGCCTTCGATGCTCCGGCCAGCGACATCGCCCGCGACGTCGCCCAGGCGACCTGGTTCAGCCTGCTCGTCTTCCTGCCCTTCCTCATCCTGCCGCAGATCCTGCTGGTGTGGATCATCTGGAAGTACCGCAAGAAGCAGGACGGCCGCACGCCTGCGACCTTCACCGGCAACCATCGCCTGGAGTTCGTGTGGACGGCCATCCCGGTCGTCGCGCTGGTCATCGTCAGCATCCCGATATGGGACCTGCTGGTGAAGATGGAGGCCCCACCCGCCGACCAGCGTCGCGACATGGTGGTCGAGGTGCGCGGCAAGACCTTCGCCTGGGACTACAAGTACCAGCGTCTGGGCGGCGACGCGCCGACCCGGCGCGAAGACCAGTTCGAGGTCGGCCAGGACGTGGTCGGCGTGCAGGAACCGCTGGTGCTGGTCAAAGACCGCCGGGTGATCCTCAATCTGACCAGCAATGACGTCAATCACGCCTGGTGGATCCCGGCCTTCGGGGTCAAGAAAGACACATTCAAGGGCCGTTACACCAACACCTGGTTCACGCCCGAGCGCCTCGGCCTGTTCAAGGGCCAGTGCGCCGAGCTGTGCGGCCAGGGCCACGGCATCATGCTGATCAGCGCCCTGGTCGTAGACGAGCCCGACTTCGCCGTGTGGACCCAGCTCCAGCGCAACCGCGGCGACAGCGTGCGGGTGTGGTCCGCCCTGTCCGGCCCGGAGGTCGACGCCAAGGCTCTCGACGAGGCCGTCGCCGCGTACCTGAAGAAGGGCTCCGACCCGTGGCGGACCTTCGCTCTGCGCTACTGGGTCGCGAGCAACGCCGCCTCGGTGGCGCGCAAGCCTGGCGATCTGCCGGCTGCGCTGCCCGCGCGACGTGCCACGCTCGAATCCGTGATCAACCGTCTGGGCGCGGCGCCGTCCGCCGCCGCGAACTGAGGCCGTCTCCATGAGCGATTCCCCGATGCCGCCGATCAAGCGCTATACCGGCGTGATGGATTGGCTGACCACGGTCGACCACAAGAAGATCGGCCTGATGTACTTCTGGCTGGTCATCTTCAGCGCCCTGATCGGCGGGGCGATGGCTGGCGCCATCCGCGTGCAGCTGGCCATGCCCGGCGCCACGGTCGAGGCGCTGCAGCAGGCCGCCCTCACCGGCACCAACGCGATCAGCCTGTTCTCCGATGCCAACGGCATGTTCGGCGACCGCCACCTGTACAACCAGATGGTCACCATGCACGCCAGCGTGATGATCTTCTTCGTCCTCATTCCAGGCTTCATCGCCTTCGCCAACTATCTCGTGCCGCTGATGATCGGCGCCCGCGATATGGCCTTCCCCAAGCTGAACGCCTTCGGCTTCTGGCTGCTGATCCCGGCCGCGGTGCTGCAGCTGTCCAGCTTCTTCGTCGTCGGCGGCGCCGCCGCCTCGGGCTGGACCGCCTATCCGCCGCTGTCGCTCAAGGAGGCCAGCGCCGGGCCGGGCCAGGACATGTGGATCCTCGGCGTGCATCTGGCCGGGGTGTCGTCGATCCTCGCGGCGATCAACTTCATCGTCACCATCGTTTCGCTGCGCGCCCCCGGCATGGGCTGGATGAAGCTGCCGTTGTTCGCCTGGGCGACGTTCTTCACCTCGATCATCCAGCTGCTGGCCACCCCGGTGCTGGCCGCCGCCGTGACCATCATCCTGATGGACCGCAACTTCGGCACCACCTTCACCAAGGCGAGCCAGGGCGGCGATCCGGTGCTGTACCAGCACATCTTCTGGTTCTACAGCCATCCGGCGGTCTACATCATGATCCTGCCCGGATTCGGCGCGATCAGCCACGTCTTCGCGGCCTTCAGCCACAAGAAGGTCTTCGGCTACCTCGGTATGGTCATCGCCGTCGGCATCATCAGCTTCATCGGCTTCCTGGTGTGGGCGCACCACATGTTCACGGTCGGCATGCCGACCTGGCTGCAGGCCTTCTTCATGTACGCCTCGCTCGTCATCGCCGTGCCCACCGGCATCAAGATCTTCTCCTGGCTGGCGACGATGTGGGGGGGCACGATCCGCTTCACCGTGGCGATGAAGTTCGCTTGCGGCTTCATCAGCATGTTCGTCTTCGGCGGCTTCGGCGGCCTCTTCCTCGCCCTTACTCCGATCGACATGTCGATGCACGACAGCTACTTCGTCGTCGGTCACTTCCACATGGCCATGGTCGGCGGCTCGGTGATGCTGCTGTTTGCGATGACCTACTACTGGTGGCCGAAGATGACCGGCCGCATGCTCAGCGAAAAGCAGGGCAACTGGATCTTCTGGCTCATGCTGGTCGGCGTCTTCGTCGCCTTCATGACCATGCACCTGACCGGTGCCCTGGGCATGGCCCGCCGCGTGCCGGTGTACTTCAAGGACTTCCTGGTGCTCAACCACATCACCACCGTGGGCTATGCGCTGACCTTCATCGCTGCGGTGTGGTTCGTGGTCGACCTGCTGCGCAGCTACGGCCGGCCCAAAGTGACCGAGAACGATCCCTGGCAGGTCAACGATGTGCAGCAGTCCTTCGAGTGGGCGACCACCTGCCCGCCGCCGGTCTACAACTTCGAGACCACCCCACCCATCCCGGTCGCCGACCAGATGAGCAAGCATTAACGATGACCAGCCTGGCCGCGCCGCAGCAGTGCGTGGAAGCCACCGCGCCGCGCGCGGTGCTGGCCGGATGGCTCACGGTTCTGCTCGCTGGCCTGTTCTGCCTCAACACCGCGGGCGGCTGGGTGCGCCTGTCCGGGGCCGGGGTAGCCATCCCGCACTGGCCGGTGATCGAACTCGACGAGGGTCGCAAGACCTTACTCCCGCCGCTCTCCGAGGCGGGCTGGACCGCTGCGTATGCCGCCTGGGCTGGCCATCAGGCGATCCTGCGCGCGAAGATCGAGGCGGGTGAGATCCATGGCGCGGCGCTCGGCCGGCAGCCGGAGTCGATCGGCGACTTCCGCAGCATGTTCCTCATCGAATGGTTCCACCGTCTGCTCGCCGCCGGCGTCGGCCTGCTCGCCCTGGCCTGCCTCGGCACCGTGCTCGCCGACCGCGGCCTGCGTGCACGTATCGGCGTACCAGTGGGATTGGCCGTGCTGCTCATCGCGACCCAGGCCGTGCTCGGCGCCGCGCTCATCGGCCAGGGCACCTCGACGCGCTGGCTGTTCCTGCACCAGGGCAACGCCGCGCTGATCCTCGCCTGCGTCCTGGTCGCCGTGCTGCGCCTGCTCGGCAGCAGCAGCGAAGGCGGGCGGCCCGTAGCGGTCAGGAGCCTCGTCCTCGCGGCGGCGGCCTCGACCTGGCTCATGCTCATGCTCGGCGGCCTGCTCGCCGCCAGCCGGCACAACCTGCCATCGGGCGGACTGCTCGGCCTCGACGCCGGCCCAGCGTGGTGGCCGGCAGCTTCGCTCGCCACCAACCTGCTCGACAACGCCAGCCTGCATCACCTGGTGCATCGCCTCGGCGCCGTGCTCGTCGCTGGCATGGTGGTCTGGGCCATGGTCCTGGCGCATCGTCGCGCCGCTCCTGAGCGAACCCGCCTGGCCCTCTCGGTCGCCGGCACCTTCGTCGCCTTGCAGGCGGTGCTTGGCATCACCGCTGCGGTGATGCCGCGTGGCGAGGTGGTGGTGCCGCTGGCGCACCTCTTCCTCGGCCATGTCCTGTTCCTCGTGCTGGTGCTGGCGGCTTTCGATCTGAAGCAGGGCCAGGAGCAGACCCAGGGCGTGCCGGCATGAGCCTTGGCTCCTTCCTCATGGATCTGCTGCGGCTGGCGAAGTTCCGCATCACGCTGGTGGCGGTGTTCACCGGTTATGCCGCGGTGGCGGTGCACGGTCGTTACGCCACCGACCTCGGCCACCTCTGGCCGCTGATCATCGCCCTGTTCACCACCGGCGCCTCGGCCAACGCGCTCAACCAGCTGTTCGAGCGCGACAAGGACGCGGCGATGGCGCGCACCCGGCAGCGCCGTCCGCTGCCGGCCGGCCGCATCGGCGTGATCACCGCAGTGACGTTCTCGGTCTGCATGCTGGGCCTCGCAGCCTTCCTCGAATTGCATTTCTACGGCAGCTGGCTGGCGGTGCTGTGCTCGGTCGTCACGGTCGTCTACTATGCCTTCATCTACACCCTGTGGCTGAAGCCGCGCTACTGGATCGCCACGGTGATCGGCGGCGTGCCGGGAGCGATGGGGCCGATGATCGCCTGGGCGGCGGTCGACAACGCCCTCCCGCCGGCGGCCTGGGCGCTGTTCACGCTGATCTTCCTGTGGACCCCGCCGCATGTCTGGGCCCTGGCCATCCGGCTCAAGGATGACTACGCCCGCGCCGGCATCCCGATGCTGCCGGTGGTGCGCGGCATCGATGCGACGACCCGGCAGATCCTCATCTACGGCGTCGTCCTGGTCGCCTTCACCATCGCCCTGCCGCTGCTCTCCGCCTTCAGCCGCAGCTGGATCTACCTCGCCCTGGCCTGCATCCTCGGCGCGGTGTTCCTGGTGTGGTGCGTCCTGGTGCATGTCCGCCGGCCGGTGCCGCAGACCATGCCGTTGTTCCGCTTCACCATCATCCACCTGGCCCTGCTCTTCCTCGCCCTGATCGTCGACAGCTTCGTCTTCGGGACGCGGGCATGATCGCCGTCCAACCGCGTTGGAAGCTCGCCCTGCTGGTCGCCGGACTGCCGGTGGTGATGGGCCTGCTGGCCTTCTTCGCCATGCCTCGGCTGTATTCGCTGTGGTGCACGCTCACCGGCACCGGCATGAACCCGAACAACGCCGAGCTGGCGGTCGCCGCTCAGGCACCGACCGGCCGCTTCGTCGAAGTGTTCTTCGAGTCGCGCATCTACGACAAGCTGCCGGTGAAGTTCTGGAGCGAGCAGCCGTCGGTGCAGGTCGAGGTCGGCCGCGAGGCCTTCAACACCTACTATCTCGAGAACACCGGGTCCGAGCCGCTGCACATCCGCCCGATCCACCAGGTCAGCCCGATCTCGGCCACGCCGCATTTCGGCATGCGCCTGTGCTTCTGCTTCAACGACCAGGTGATCCTGGCCGGCGAGAAGAAGGCGTTCCCGGTCGCCTTCACCTTCTCGCCCAAGCTCGACGAGCGCACGTCCACGGTGTCGGTGTGCTACAGCCTGTTCTCGATCCGCCCCGGCGCGCCGCGCTCCGAGGACCAGTTGCGCATCCAGAAGGAGGTCGAGGCCGCCGGTGGCGTGGTCTCGCCCGGCTTCCGCGTCATGACCGAGGCCGAGATCGAACGTCTGCGCCAGGAAGAGCAGAAGGCAAAGCCATGAGTGAAGCGCGTCTCGATCCTGCGAAGCTGGGACTAGCCATCGGCGCCGGTGTGATCGCCCTGATCATCCTCCTGATGCTGGTGTTCAGCCGCAGCGGTCTGCCCATGGATCCCAAGGAATGGCGCCGCATCGAGCAGCAGCGTTCAGCTACGGAAGCGAAATAATGAGCAGCACCCACGACCAGCACCACGCCCCGGCCGCCACCGGCCACGATGATCCGATGAGCCATGTGCCGCCGCCGAGCCCGTGGCCGCTGATCGTCGCCGCCGGCCTGACGGTCGCGCCATTCGGCATCGTCTCGCTGCTCGGCGGATTGAAGGGCTGGCCGCTCATCTCCAGCCCCAGCGTCGGCCTGCTGGCGATGCTCGGCGGCTTCGCCGTGTTCCTGGTCGGCCTGATGGGCTGGGCGCACCAGATCATCTCCGAGAAGAAGCTGTCGCACGATCCGGCGGCGCAGCAGAAGGATCTCCAGCTCTTCATCCTGCTGTTCCTGGTCGGCGAATTGTCCGCCTTCGGCGCAGTGTTCGGCTTCATCTTCCATCGCAATTTCTACGATCCGTCCTTCGGCCCGCCGCACATCGATGGCTTCCACTTCGGCGGAGCCAAGGCGGCGATCGCCACCTTCCTGCTGCTGTCGAGCTCGGTCACCTGCGAGTTCGCCCACCATGCGGTCGAGCACGGCCGCCTCGCCCTGGGCCGGTTCCTGCTCATCAGCACCATCGTGCTCGGCGCCGTCTTCCTCGGCTTCCAGGGCTTCGAGTGGGGTGAGTTCATCCAGCGCGGGTACTATCCGCTCAACATCCCGCAGGGTGGCGAATCGAGCTTCGCCGCGGCGTTCTACACCGGCACCGGCTTCCACGGCCTGCACGTCGCCATCGGCCTGGTCATGCTGTGCATGGCCTGGTTCCGCCTGGAGGCCGGCAGCTTCCGCGATGGCCGCACCTTCACCCTGACCGCGGCGAGCTGGTACTGGCACTTCGTCGACATCGTCTGGGTGCTGCTGTTCATCACCATCTACGTGATGTCATGACGGGAATTGCCACGGTTCGTGGTTCGGGGTTCGTGGTTCGTGGTTGCGTACGTTGGAGTTGCATGGCCCGAGCCGTTCACCTTACGGGTGACTCCGAGAACGGAGCGACAAACGTGGTCTGTCTCTGCGGAACCACGAACCACGAACCACGAACCACGAACTCAACCGCGACGACTTGTCCGGTTGTCCTATGAACCCGAAGACAGGCCGCACCGGGCTCGGTGCGATCTTCCTCGTCCTCTTCGTCGACCTGATCGGCTTCAGCGTCGTCTTTCCGCTGTTCCCGGAAATGCTGAAATGGTACGGCGAGCAGCCCGGCGGCCTGCTGGCGCTGATGCTGCAGCCGATCGACGCCTTCTTCCCCGGGGTCGAGCCGATGCAGCGGGCGGCGCTGTTCGGCGGCCTGCTCGGGGCGATGTACGCCAGCCTCCAGTTCGTCGCGGCGCCGTTCTGGGGGCGCATGTCCGACCGCCATGGCCGGCGGCCGATCCTGCTGGTCTCGCTGGTCGGCTCGCTGGCGGCGAACCTGCTGTGGGTGTTCTCGGGCGACTTCACCCTGCTGGTCGTCTCGCGGCTGCTCGCCGGGGCGATGACCGGCAACGTCGCGGTGGCCAACGCCGCGGTCGCCGACATCACCACCGAGGCGAACCGTTCCAAGGGCATGGCTGCGGTGGGGATGGCCTTCGGCCTCGGCTTCATCATGGGGCCGGCGCTCGGCGGCTGGCTGGGCGGGATCCGCATCGACGGGTTCGGGATCCCCGGACTCAACCCGTTCTCGACCCCGGCCCTGTTCGCCGCCATCCTCGCCGCGATCAATCTGGCCTGGGTCGCCTGGTCGTTCCGCGAGACGCTGCCGCCGGAACGTCGCGGGCAGGCCAGCGCGGTGCGCACGGCCAATCCCCTGCTGATCTTCCGCAACGACCTGCCGGCGCGGGTCCATGCGGTGAACCTCGCCTTCTTCACCCACACCCTGCTGTTCGGTGGCCTGGAGATGACCCTCGGCTTCCTCGCCGCGCAGGAGCTCCAGCTCGGCATGGGCGCGATCGGCCTGATGTTCGCCGGCATGGGGTTCGGCTCTGCCCTGATCCAGGGGGTGGTGGTACGTCCGTTCGGCGCCCGCATCGGCATGGGCCGACTGGCCATGATCGGATTCGGCCTGCATGTGGCGGGCTTCGTCCTGCTCGCCCTGGTCCCAGCACATCCCTCGCTGACGCTCCTCTCCGTCGCCATCGCCGTGCAGGCGCTGGCCACCGGACTCGTCTTCCCGTCGCTCGCCACGCTGGTCAGCCTGGCCGCGCCGCCGGCGCAGCAGGGCTTCGCCATGGGCACGTTCCGCTCCGCCTCGTCGCTTGGACGGGCGATCGGCCCGCTCCTCCTGTCGATCGCATACTTCGCGAGCCCGGCTGCGCCATACTGGCTTGGCGCCATCGGTATGCTGGTGCCTCTGGCACTGGTACGGCGGCTCGACCGTGGATGATGCCTCGCGATGCGGTCGGGTCTGCTCCTCATTCTCGTCCTGACGCTGTCTGCCGGTGAGGTCGCCGAGATAGACCGGCTCTACCTGCTCGATGCCGCGCGTGAGCGCAACATCGGCCTCAAGGTCTTCCATCCGGTCGGTGGCGAGGGGCCACTGCCGGTCGTCCTCTTCTCGCACGGACTCGGCGGTTCGCAGTGGGGTTACGCCTACCTCGGTCGGCATCTCGCGGCGCATGGCTACGTCAGCATCCACTGCACCCACCCTGGCAGCGATTGGCTGCTGTGGGATGGCAAGGGTTTCGGCGCGGCGATGGCGAATCTGAGGAAAGCGCAAGAGGATCCCGCGATCTGGCGCGACCGGCCGGGCGATCTGCGGTTCATCCTCGACCACTTCGCCGTGCTGGTCGAGCAGGCTCCGACGCTGGCCGGCCGCCTCGACGCGTCGCGCATCGCCGTGGCTGGTCATTCCCTCGGCGCGTACACCGCCTTGGCCCTGGCCGGTCTGCGTCCGACCCTGCCCGAGGGCCAGGTCGACCTCGCTGATGCCCGGCCGCGCGTGTTCGTCGCGATGTCTCCGCAGGGCAGCGGCGGTTTCCAGCAGCCAGGCGCCTGGGCTGCGATCACCAGACCGGTGCTCCTGCTGACCGGCACGGAGGATGAGCAGCCGCTCGGCGGTTCCGATCACGGCCTGGCCTGGCGCATGCAGGCCTGGGATGGCATCCCGGAGGGGGTCAAGTCGATGCTCGTGCTCGACGGCGCCACCCACATGGCTTTCGCCGGCGGAGGCATGGGCGAGAAGCCGGATGCAGCGAAGATGGCCGCCATCTGCCAGGCCGTGACCGCATTCCTCGATGCGCGGCTGGCTGGCCATCCATTCGAACCGCCGGTTGTGGAGGGCGGGCGCTGGCTGCCCGGCCCCTGAGCCGCTCTACGCGGTACGGGCGATGAGATCGGCGGTCGGCACCAGCGCGAGGTCGACCCGGTCGTGGATGGTGGTCGAGTGGCAGACGTAGCGGTCGCCGAGGCAGAACAGCGGATGGGGATGGAGGTGACGGCACTGGGTGAGGTGCGCGGCCAGCGGCGGCCGATCGACCAGACGCAGCTCCTTGCCGGTGCGCAGGTCGCGGAAATCGACCCGGCAATCGCACACCACCGGATCCGACATGCTGTCTGCCACCACGTAGCGGCTGGTGCGGTCGGTCATGCCATGCGCGAGGTGCCCCGGCCAGAGCAGCTCCTCGTGCCGGGTCGCCACCTCCACGCGTTTCACACCGACGCCGTAGTGGATGTACCAGACGTGCTTGCCGTCAGCGTCCCACCACTCGTGCCCGCTATGGGTCACCGGCTCGCGCAGCAGCGGCGCCGCCTTCCCGCCGCGTCGTATGGTGTAGATACGGTGGTAGGGCAGCTTCGGGTCGAATGGACCCGAGGTGGGATCAGCCCAGTATTCGTGGGCGAGCAGCAGCTCGTCCGGGTCGGTGGGGCTGAACTGGGCATGGTCGAAGGTGCGTACGCCCTGCTCCCAGATGCGCGGCGGCGAGCCGTCGATCGGGATGTCCCCGACGAACACATCGCTGCCGATCCAGGCATCCAGGTTCATCGATCGGCGATCAGCTGAGAAGGTCAGGTGGGTCGCGATGCGAAAGGGCTGGCGGCCCTTGGCGAGCTCGGCTGGGAAGCGGTTGACCAGCGTGGGACGGTCGTCGGCCAGCGGCCCGCGCTTCCAGATCTCCAGCCCGTTGCCCCAATAGACCTCGCCGGTCTGCTCGTCGACCAGCGGCCGCGCGGTGGCGAACTGCGTCTCATGGTAGACGCGCATCTCATCCAGTTCGAAGTCGACCACTGCCAGCACCGGGATCGCGTCGCGTCCGCCCGCGGGCGGAAAGGCGCACTCCACCCAGAGGAAGCGGCCGTCAGCGCTGAACGAGGGGTTGGTGAAGTAGAAAGGGCGTTGCACCGGGGCTGCGCGATGGGTCAGGATCAGGCTCTCCACGCCGCTGTCCGGGTTGCGCCAGCGGGTGAACAGGCGGGAGGTCTCGGGGGTCTTCATGTCGCGGTCTCCGCCAGCAGATCGTATATGACCGGCCAACCAGCGTTAGCGGCGGATTGTCCACTTGGTTGGCTGGGATTGACCATTCGTTTCCAGCTCGAACATGCCGGGAGTGACCCTGCAGCTGACCAGCACCTCCGTCGCGCTATCCGAGCGTTCGCCTGTGCGCGTCCTTGGTGGCAGACGAAACGGCGGATATCCGGCGCATCGCCATGAATTCATCGAGTTGGTGCTGATCACCGGAGGCAGCGGGGTGCATCTCAGCGCTCACGGATCGCGCGCGCTGGTGCCCGGTGACATGCTGCTGTTCCGCCCTGGCGCCTGGCACGCCTATGACCACTGCGTCGGTCTTCAGATGTGGGATTGCAGCTTCCTGCCTGGGCTGCTCGATCGCGAACTGGCATGGTTGATGCACGACCCCGGATGCGCCCGCCTGCTCTGGCACGGCCCATTGCGCGATAGCGCGGGGTTCTTCCACCAGCGCCTCGATGCGACCGTGCTCGCTGCCTGTCTGCCCCCGCTCACCCGCCTGCGCGAGATGGGGTCGGGGGCTGAGCATCGCTTGGCCAGGATCGGAACGTTGGTTGTCCTGCTTGGCGCGATCACGCCCTGCATCCCGCCGCCCGAGCGCAGTCGTGACATGTCGGTGCTCGCGCAGCGTGCGGTGGCGATGCTGGCCGAGGCTCCAGCCCGTCCATGGACTGCCCAGGGCCTGGCGAAACGCCTTGGGGTCGATGCCTCCTACCTGTCGCGGACGGTGCGCGCAGCCACCGGCTTGCCGCCGATGGCCTATCTCGCCCGCCTGCGCGCCGAGCAGGCTGCAGCCTTCCTTGCTGGCAGCGATCTCCAGGTCAGCGCCATCGGCAGCGCCGTGGGCTGGTCCGATCCGGTCTGCTTCGCTCGACGCTTCAAAGCCCACTTCGGCATCACCGCCAGCATGTATCGCCGGCGCGCCATCGATGCGTCGAACGTGGTCGGCAATCTGCCGGATACGCCGCTCACATAGCTCAGCCACTCCGCGCGCGGTAGGCGCTGGGGGTCATGCCGGTGAGCCGGCGGAACACCTTGGTGAAGTAGCTGGCATCGGCGAAGCCGACGCCGAGCGACACGTCCAGGGCCGAGCGTCCGTGGTCGAGCAGTTCCTTGGCGCGGTCGATGCGGGCGCGGTTGAGCAGGTCGCTGAAGCCGCGGCCGGCATGCGTCTTGATCAGGCGGGTGAGGCGCGGCGGCGAGACCCCGACCGCAGCAGCGACGGAGTCGCGTCCGAGGTCCTCGTCGCAGTGCTCGTTGATCCAGCGCAGGCAGCGCTGGAACAGCTCCTCCTCCGGGTCGCGGCGGTTGAGCGATTCGAGACTATCGAAGATCGCCTCGCAGGTGCGGCGCAGCCAGCGCGCCAGCTCTTCCTCGTCGCGGATGGACGACAGCGCCAGCAGGTCGATGCCGCCGCCGAGCAGCACATCGCGCCGACCACCGGCCTCGACCGCGGTGCGCATCAGCAGTACCACCAGTTCCAGGAGCAGCGCCTTCGCCCGCTCGACGCTGCCGGCCGCCTGATGGTAGATGCCGGTGAGCATGCGGTTGAGGATGGCGCGGGCCTGGCCGCGTTCGCCGATGCGGACCGCCGCGAGCAGGGCTGCCTCCTCGCGCAGGTAGGTGGCGGCGAGACCCTCCAGCCCGCCGCGCTTGAGCGCATGCAGGAAGGCGGCGCGCTGGCGCTCGCGCTCGTGGTGCTCGCGGGTGCGTTCGAGCAGCGCTGCGTTGGTCAGGTTGGCGTTCTCGGCGAGGACGCGCAGCGCGGCGCAGGCGGCGCGCACGTCGAGAGCCGGCGCGTCGAGCCCGTGCGGGAACAGCGCCTGCTCGCCGATGAGGGCGACCAGACCACCGGTGACGCTGGCGTTATGCGTGAGGGGGACAGCCCAGCAGAAGCGGCCGGATGATTCGACCACCGCTGGCTCGCCCCAGCGCAGGGCCTCGGCTATCGCTTTGGCGGCGGTGGCAGGAGCGAATCCTGCCGGCCAGCGGCCATGTGTTGACGTGCCGTCAGGCAGGCAGGCGGTCAGCGTGGTGGAGGCCCAGGCCGCGCTCCAGGCGCGCTGCGCGTCACGGAATTGGGCCGCGTTGATCGCTGTCACGCTGGACAGCATACCCCGCGGAATGCCGCTCCTAGACCCGCATGCCGCCGGGGATGCCCTTGGCCACGGCGCTGACCGCATCGTGCGGGTGGAGCGATTCGACGTGGCGCGCCTCGACCTTCCAGTCGCGCAGGCGGCGGTCGCTGTCGAGGGCTGCCTTCAGCCGGCGGCCGGCGTCCTCGCAGAACATCAGGTTGAGGCCGTTGAGGCGGGCGAACTCCTGCTCGTCCTCGCGCTTCACCGCCGCCTGCACCGGGGTCTGCAGGGCCTGCTCGACCAGGTCGATCAGCTCGACCAGGGTCGGGGCGTGGGCCGGATCGGAGACTTCGACCTCCAGCGTGGCGTAGCTGCGCTGGCTGTGCGGCGTGGCGCAGATCGAACTGTCCTTGAGCAGCCACTCCGCCACCTCGTCGGTGGGGACGGCAGGGCGGCCGTCGAAGTCGGCCTTGAAGCGCTCCTGGATCAGCTGCCGGGCGAGCGCCGCCGAGCACGGGCAGGTGCTGCTGTAGGCGACCTGCGCGCCGAGGCGGAAGTGGGCCTTGCCGTCGCGGATCTCGCCAGCGACGAACACCGGATAGGTGCGCCAGCTCTGGTTCGCCGAGATCAGCGCCTTGCGCCGGACCAGCAGATCGAAGGACAGCCGCACCGCCGCGCTGCGGCTGATGGTGGCGTGCGAGCCGATGAAGGCGGCGAGGATCTGGCGCACCACCAGCAGGTTCAGCTCCTCCTCGCCGAGGATCGCCTGCAGCGAGAGGAACAGGCGGGACATGTGGATGCCCTTGGCCTTGGCATCGTCGAGCGAGACGTAGGCGTCGGCCTTGGCCGGCACCATCATCACCTGGCCGCTGTCGTCGCGCAGGCGGACCGGCACCTCGATGTCGGACATGCCGACCTTGTCGAGCGTCCCGGTCAACTGCGTGGGCGACTCGTGAGCGATGTCGGGCATCGCTCCGCGCTTGGCGGTCCTGGCTGGCGAGCGGTCGCTGAAGCTCATGTCTGCATCATCGGGAGAGGGTGGGGGGCTCAAGCCGGGGAGAGGAAACCTTATTCGGTATTTTGCGTTTCCAAGCTGGCTGGCAGCATCCGGCGCATGCAGCTGATCCTGGCATCCACCTCGCGATATCGTCAGGAGCTGCTCGCCCGGCTCGGGTTGCCGTTCACCTGCCAGGCACCTGGCGTCGACGAGGATGCGGTCAAGACCGACCGCAACCTGGGGCCACGCCAGGTGGCGGAGATCCTCGCCGAGCGCAAGGCGCGGGCGGTTGCTGCGCTGCACCCCGAGGCGGTGGTGATCGGCAGCGACCAGCTCGCCCACCTCGATGGTGCAGTCCTCGGCAAACCGGGCACGGTCGAGGCCGCCGAGGCCCAGCTGGCACGGCTCGCCGGGCGGACGCACGAACTGGTCACGGCAGTGTGCATCGTCCATCCGGGTGGCGTCGAGCGCATCACCGACCTGGCGCATCTCACCATGCGGCCGCAGCCAGCCGAGGCGCTCGCCCGCTACGTCGCCGCCGACCGGCCGCTCGACTGCGCCGGGGCATATAAGCTCGAATGCCGTGGCATCGGCTTGTTCAGCGCCGTCGCCTGCGCCGACCACACCGCGATCACCGGTCTGCCGCTGATCTGGACGGCGGGGGTCCTGGGACGCCTTGGCTTCGCCGTACCCTAGCGCCGTCGTGGTTGGGCAGATGCCTATTGACCCTTCATTGGGTCCAGGCAAGCACGGTCATGCTACGCCATCTGTCCACCTCGTTGTCTGATCAACTGTCGGTCCGCGTCTATCTGTCTTCGGGTCCGTACCTCGATGGCGTGGTCAGCGCCATCGCGGACGGCGAGGTCGAACTGCGCCATGCCGATGGCAGTCGCAGCGCGGTGGTGCTCGCCCATATCGTCGCCACCACCATCAAGTGACCGCCATGCCCCCGCCCTCACTGGTGCCGCTGGTCACGCAGGTGCTCGCCAGCCCGACCGCCGAACCCGCCATGCGCCGTCAGGTCCTCCTCCTGGCGCAGCAGAACCTGCATCAGGCTGGCATGGCCGAGGCCCTGGTCGCCAGCGTGCCGTCGTTGCGCGACAGCGAGGTGCGCAAGGCGGTGATCGGCCTGATCAGCGATCTCGACACCTCGCGGTTCACTGACCTGCCCGGATTCTACAGCGCCCTGCTCGAGGCGCTGGCGCGCGAAGAGGAGCGCGACTTCCGCGCTGCGCTCATCGGCCGTCTCGCCGATGGCATCGGGCAGGACGCGCGCATCGCTCCGGCGCTCGTGGCGCTGCTCGCCAAGTCCGGGCTGGACGACACCGAGACCGAGGCGGTGGTGTCGGCGATCGGCCGGCTGCCCCAGGTCGACGAGGCGACCGCGCTGGCCGCGCTGGCCGCAGTGCGCACGCGCGATGCGCAGCAGCAGGAATGGGCGATCCACCTCGCCAGCCGCCGGCCCGAGCTGAGCGCGCCGGTCGCCGAGGCGCTGGCCGGCTTCCTCGAACCACGCACCCCGGCGCCGCTGCGCCTGGGCGTGCTGCGCCGCCTGCATCAGGCCCGCATCATCCCCGCTGCCGCGCGTCCGGTGCTGGAGCGGATCCTGCGTGAGGATCCCGACGTCGCGGCCCGGGCCGAGGCGCTGGATCTGCTGATCCTGCTGCCGCGCGATCCGGCGATCGCAGCGTTGATCGCCGAGACGGCCGGACGCGACGCCGATCCCGCGCTGCGCGCTCGCGCTACGGGACTGCTGAGCGAGGTGTCCGGCACGCCGGTCGACAGCGCCCGTCGTCTCGCCTCCGAACCGGACCCGGCAGTGCGTACCAGCCTGCTGGCCGCGCTGCGCGCGCATGTGCGCGACCCCGCGGTACGCTTGGCGGTGGCCCACGCGTTCACCGCAGCGCTCGTCCCGCCCGATGGCGACGAGGCCGGCCTGTTCCTCGACCTGTTGACGCCGTACGCCTCGCGCGAGGCGACCCTGCGCGAGGCCCTGTTCACGGGCTGCCGCGCCGCCCCGCGTCCGCACCAGCGGGCCCGCATCCTCGCGGCGGTGGTGCCGAAGGTGCGCATCGCCGATGTCGCCGATCAGCTTGCCGACCTGTTCGCCAGCGAGAGCGACACGGAGGTCCGCTCCACCCTCTTCGCCCAGCTGAAGCCGCTGTCGGTCGCGCGGCATCCGCGCCTGGTCGCAGCGTGGTGCGGTGAACTGATCGAACCGTCGTCGCCGTTCCGCCTCGACTGCGCTGGCGCCCTGCTCGCCGGCGTCGAGGAGTCTCCCGAGATCCAGACCGCCTTCGCCGAGATCCTGCTGCGCGACACCGACCGGGCGTTGGTTCGCACCTGCCTTGATGGCTACCTGAAGCCGCGGGTGACACGTCAGGCCGAGCCGCTGCTGGCGGTGATCGAGGCCCAGGATCTGGAGACCGGCAGCCGCCAGCGGGCGCTCGACGCGGTGGTCAAGCTGCCTCTGAACGAGGCCGAGCAGCAACGTCTCGCCGGGATCCTCGCCGGCCCCGGCGCGACCACCTTGAAGCGGGCCTGACATGGACGCATCCGGACTGCTCGCCGCGGTGCGCACGCGGCGCACCGCGACCGCCGCCGATGCGGCGATGGCCCTGGCCCTCTACCCGGCCAGCGATCTCGAGAACCGCCAGCAGCTCGCGACCTTGGCGGCGACAGCGATCAGCGATCCGGCGGTGGCCTCGGCCTGGCTGGCCTGCGCCATCGGCGAGAGCGACAGCGGGCAGCGCGAGGCGATGATCGGCCGGCTTCTCGCTCTGACCCCCGGCCAGCTGCCGGAGGCCGATCACGCTGCGTGGGTCGATCTGCTGCTCGCCAGCCTCGACCGCGAGTCCATCCGCCATGGCGCGATCGCCGCACTGCGCGCCTTCGCTGCCAGCACTCCCGGCCTAGCTGACCGCCTGGTTGCCGCCGCCTCCGCGGCCCGCGACGCCACGGTCCGTGACCACCTTGATGACGTGATTCTCGGCCTGGTCCGTCCGACGCCGGTGGTCGCCGCGCATTGGCGTGCCCGCCTGCATGGTTCCGGGCTGGCGGTGCGTCTGCGTCTGGCGGCGCGGCTGCTCGACCACGGCCTGCTCGACGATGCCGATGCAGCCCGCTTTCTTGCCCCGGGCGAACCGGCCGCGGTCCGCGAACTGGTTCTGCGCGCCTGGCTTGACCGTGGCCGCGGTCCGGTCGACGCCGTGGCGATGGTGTTGGCGCACGATCCCGATGCCGGCTGCCGGCAGCTGGCTCTCGATCTGCTCGCGGCGGCAGGCGGACGCGAGGCCGTCGGCGTGCAGGCGGTGGTTGAAGCCGCTCGCCACGACGCCGAGCCGCATGTGCGCGCGCGTGCGGCCCTGGTCCTCGCCGGCTGGCCCGACACGGACGGGTCGCATCTGAGCGGCATTCTCGACCAGCTGCGGGGCGAGCGCGACCGCCGCGCCTTCACCGCCACGGTGCAGGTCCTGGGTCCGGTCCTGGCGCGGATCCCGACCCTGCGTGCCGGCCTGGCCGGTCTGCTGTCGCCGCAGCTGGACGCCGATGGCGCCGCCGCGGTCGCCAACGCCCTGGCTCCGTATGCACGCAGCGATGCGGCTCTGCGCGACGCGTTGCTCGACGCCTGCGAGCGTCTCGCCCATGACCGCGTGCGCGCTGCGGTGCTGGCCGCCTTGGCCGGCATCCTGGCGCCGGATCCCGCGCTGGAACCGACCTTCCGCCGCGCCCTCGTTTCGGCGGCGCCAGCGCTGCGCAGCTGGGGTGCGCAGGGGTTCCTGCGTCTCGACATCCTGGCCATCGATCCGGCCACCGCGACGGCGGCGGCCACCGCTCTCGGCCAGCTGCCGGCGGGCGGCGGTTATGACGCCAACCAGCTGCGTCGGCGCTTGGCACGCAAGCTCGCCGTCCTGCGTCCGCTGCCGGCGGTGTTCGCGATCCTGGCCGACAACGACAGCGACGACGAGATGCGTGAACTGGCCACCCAGGCGGTACGCGCCGCCGCCAGCGCTGTTTCCGGCGACAAGCCCTTCGATTGGGCCGACGCCCTTGAACGCATCCAGGCCCGGCACGACGCGGCTGGCCTCTTCCCGGAGGTGTTCGAGCGCGCCGCGCAGGACCGCGTCGCCGCCGGTCCGGTGCTGCATGCGACCGCCCTGGCCCTGCTGACCACCGGCCTCGACCACGCGCCTTGCGATTTCCACGGGCTGCTTCCGCACCTGGTGCTGTGCGATGTGCTCGACGAGGCTCTGGTGCGGGCGATCGCCCAGCGCCTGCGCGCCGAACCGAAGGCTCGCGAGGATCCCAGCCCCGACCTGGCGGTACTGCGCGCCGCGCCGCGCCTGCCCGAGGTGCTCTCCGCGCTCGAAGCCGTCCTGCCGCATGCGCGTCGGGTCAGTCCCGGATTGCTCCGCGACCTGCTGACCGAGGCCCATGGTGGCGATCGCGCCGCGGCGGTCGCCTGGCTGCATACCCGGTTGCTGGCGGTCGGTGATCCGTCTACCGCCGAGGAGCTGCTGCCTCTACTGGAGAAGGGCGAGGAGTGGATCCAGCCGGATCCCGTGCTGCAGGCCTGGCATGCGACGTTCGTCGCCAAGCCGGGGTCCGACCGGCTGCTGCGCAGCCTCACGGCCTTGTGCAAACGATGGAACATCGCTGTGGCTGCAACACCGGCTGCCGCCCCGGCCTCGCCCGCCCGCCAGGGCGGACTCCTCGACGATTGAAGGCACCGATGACCGACCTCGCCCTGATGCTGCCGCTTGTCCTGGCCCGTGATCGAGCCGACGCCGACCGCCTCGTCGCCCTGGCTGATCTCGCAGGCCTCGCTGCCGATCCGGCGGCCGTCGCCGTCCTGCTCGACCTCGCGGCAGACGAGCCGTCCCTGGTCGTGCGCGGTGCGATGCTGCGCGCGGTCGCCGCAGTCGACATCACCCGCATTCCCGATCGCGCTGCGCACGCTGCGGCCTGGGCCGGGATCGCCGCGCGCGAGACCGCCGTCGAGCTGCGTTCGCTGGCCGTCACCCGTCTCGCCGATGCCGGCCTGGCTGGCGAACCAGGCGTTGCCGAACTGCTCGCTGCGCTGGTCGGTGCGGAATTGAACGGCGGCATCCGGGCCGCGGCGCTGTCCGCCCTGGCCGGCATCGCTCGCCTCCCTGAGGCGGCAGCCGAGGAACTGGTCGGCTACGCCGCGCGCTCCACCACTGCCGAGGTCGGACTGTTGCTGCAGCTGGCGCCGCGTCTGCCCGACGCCGCCGGCCAGCGCCTGTGGGCGGCGCTGCTCGTCC
>JALHRW010000030.1 GCA_022841245.1 Planctomycetota bacterium | reverse complement strand
GGCAGGCCATGCAGATGGCGGTGTTCTTCCTCCTGCCGAACATCCTGCTGTCGGGGTTCATGTTCCCCATCGCCGCGATGCCGGACGGGATCCGGCAGCTGACCGAGATGCTGCCGCTGACCCATTTCCTGCGCGTGGTCCGGGGAATGGTGCTGAAGGAGGCGGGCCTCGTCGACCTGTGGCGCGACATCGCCGCGCTGGCCGGGCTGCTGCTGGGCCTGCTCGTCCTCGCCACCCTGCGGGTGCGCAAGCGCCTGGCGTGACCCGCAGGCGCAGCTACGCCGGACCAGCCGCCGGGCCGAGGCCGAGTTCCGCCACCATGTGCCGGCGCAATTCCTCGCCCTCGTTCTCGTCGAGCTTCCGCCCATCCTTGCTGATATAGAAGACGTCGACCGCGACGTCGCCCATGGTGTTGATGCAGGCGTAGCCGATCTCGCAGCCGTAGCCGGAGATCGAACGGCACAGCCGCGAGAGCAGGCCGACGTCGTCGCGGGTCACCACATCGACGATGCTGAAGCGTCCCGAAGTCGCACTGTCGATCTTGATCGCGTGGTCCTCGAAGCCGCTGTCCGCGGCCCGGGCGGTGCGCACCGCGGCGCGGCGACGCTCCAGCAGCGTGCGTGCATCGAGGCGGCCTGACGACACCGCCAGCAGGTCGGCGACCAGCTTTGCCCACAACGTCTCCTCGCCCAGGCGTCCCGGATAGATCGAGGCCAGACGCATGGTGTAGAGGACCTTGCCGCTGCGCGTGATCCAGGTGCGCAGGTCGACGATGTCGAAGCCGTGGCCGGAGAGCGTGGCCGCGACGTCGGCGAACAGTTCGTGGCGGTCGGGCAAGGCGAGGGTGAGGTGGACGTGTCGGTCGCGCAGCTCGTGCAGCAGGCCGATGCCGCCCTGCTCGCAGGTCGAGAGCACGCGCCAGTGCCGCACCACCTCGTCTGGCGGGATCTGGTGCTCGTAGGTCCCGCCCAGATCGGCGAGGTGGCGTTCGGCCGCTTCCGCGCTGGCTCCGGCGCCGACCAGGGCGGCGGATAGGCGGACGTGCAGGTCGGGCCCGGGCACGATGCCGGCAAGCTTGGCGCAGATCGCGTCGTAGAGCTCGCCAAGCAGGGCCTCCTGCCAGCCGGTGAGCACGCCATCGCCAACCGCCTTGGCGTCGGCCCACGTGAGGCAGTAGAGGTAGTCGAGGCGTTCGCGCGTGCCGATGAGCTCGGCGATCGCGGTGAGGAAGGCCGGCTCGCGGAAGTCGCGTTTGCGGCTGGCATCGGACAGCACGACATGCTGCTGGACAAGGAAATGGACGAGGTCCTCGTCGGCGCGCGGCAGGCCCAGGCGGCGGGCGACGCGTTCGACCATCAACGCACCACGCGCGACGTGGCCCCGGCCCATGTACTTGCCGACATCATGCAGCAGCAGCCCGAGCACCAGGAGGTCCGGACGGGCGAGCGTCCGGTAGGCCGCCGGCATGCCGGGCAGGCCCTGGCTGCGGCCGGAGGCGAGCGCATCCAGGTTGCCGACCGCCAGGATGGTGTGCTCGTCGATGGTGTACTGGTGCCACGAGTCGAACTGCATCAGGCAGTCGACTAGGCCGAATTCCGGCAGCCATGCGCCCAGCAGGCCCGCCGCATGCATCTCCCCGAGGATGTGCCGGCCGGTGCTGGAATCGCCGAGGATGCCCAGGAACGCGGCCACCGCCTCGGGATCGCAGCGCGCGTCGTCTTCGACCACCTGGAGGTTGGCGGCGATGGCGCGCTGCAGCTCGACCGACAGGCGGACCTGACGGCGCTGCGCCTCGCGGCACATCCCGATCAGCCTGGCCCCGGCCCGCGGCTGACGCCAGAAGTCGTCGTCGGCGAGATAGACGCGCCCGGCGATGATCGAGAAGCCGGGGCAGAGGGTGCGGCGGGTGGCGATCAGCGGCTTGAGCCGCAGGCCGAGGTAGCCTTTGGCCTCGAGGCGGCTGGCAGCGAGCTCCAGCACCTGGTGCACGTGGCGGACCTGGGCGTAGTGCCGCTTCATGAAGTGCTCGACCGCGCGCAGGCGCGAGACGTCGGCGTAGCCGAGCATCTTCGCCACCTTGACCTGATCGGCGAGCTGGAACACGTCCTGTTTGCGGCCGTGGCTGAAATGCAGCAGCGAACGCAGTTCGAGCAGGTGGTCGTGCGTCGCCAGGGCGCCCGACAGGTCGCCGCGAGAGATGCCGTCGAGCTCGCCGAGGGCGAAGAGGTTGCGGCTGCCACAGGCGAGGAAGGCCATGTTGCGCAGCAACTGCACATCGCGCAGGCAGCCCGGGTTGCTCTTGAGGTTGGGTTCCATGACGAAGAGCGAGGCGCCGGCCTGCTCGCGCCGCTTGGCCAGCTCGGCCAGCTTGTAGGCGAGGAACTCCTTGCCGCGCTTCTTGCGGAAGCGGGCGAGGATCTCCGACATCGCGCCGGTCAGCGGCGCCGCGGCATGCACCGGGCGGCTCTCGATGATCGCGGTGGCGGTGACGAAGTCCTCCTCGGTGATGCGCGTCAGCTCCGGCGCGCTGCGATGGCTGGCACCGACCTGGAATTTCACGTCCCACAGCAGGGTATTGAGCTCGGCCCAGGCCTGGTCGGCCCAGCCCACCCCCGGCTTGACGTCGAGCATGAGCAGGTCGAGGTCGCTGTGCGGATTCATCTCGCCGCGGCCGTAGCCGCCGACCGCGAAGATGCCGGTGTGGTTGGTCCAGTCGGCCGGCGCTCCGGCCCGCAACATCGCCCGCTCGGTCAGGGCGCGGACGATCGCATCGGTGATCGCGCTGATGGTCAGCACCACATCCAGGCCGGTGGTCTCGTTGATGTGCTCGACGAGGTGGGCGTGGAGGGCGGTGAACTCGCGGGCGCGTATCGCCTTCAGCGCCTGGATGGCGTCATTGCGGCCCAGAGAGGCCGTGGCCGTGATCTCATCGGCGACCGCTCCCAGCGATGGCAGGGTGATGCGATGAACGGTCTCGGGCTCAGCCGTGGGCATGGCGGACGATAGCCCGACATCCGGCAGGGCAAAACGCGATCAGCCGCTGCTCGGACGGCGCTTCGTCTGCCGCGTCCGCGGGATTTTCACCGGTTCCTGCAGGACCTCGACCTTGCCATGCAGCACGCAGCCGGGCTGCCCCGGGACGCACGGCTTGGCCAGCCGCATGCAGCTGTCGGCCTGGAAGTCGTACTTCGGGCAGGAGAACGAAGCCATCGCGGTCTTCAGGCTATATCGTTCACGAGGCGCGCAAATCGGCACTCTTTGCCGCGGAGCGGCTCCAATACCCGACGGCGCGACGCGTGTCCTGGAACGACCCGGGCGCCGAGGGCTGGTGGGCGGATACAATGGGCGAAGCCCATCCGCCCACGATTTCGGAGCGAATGCGACGAAATCGAAGCTCGACAAAGCCCGTGGGGGCAGGCCCGCAGGGCCGTGGGGGCGAAGCCCCCAGCTAAAAGCTCCGGCGCTGCCTAGTGCTGGGGATGCCGTCGGCGATGCGGTACTTGGTCACCGTGCGGCGGCTGATGTCGAGGCCGTCCTTGGCCAGGATGTCGGCGATCTCCTGGTCGGAGAGCGGGTTCTTCTTGTCTTCGGTGTCGATCAGCTTGTGGATGCGCAGCTTGACCGAGCGCGAGCTTTCGGCCTCGCTGCCGTCCTGGGTGGCGATGCCGCCGCTGAAGAAGGTCGCCAGCGGCAGCACGCCGACCGGGGTCTGGATGTACTTGTCCTTCACCGCGCGCGAGACGGTGGCCACGTGCATGCCGATCTTGTCGGCGATGTCCTGGCGCATCAGCGGACGCAGCTGTTCGACGCCATGGTCGAGGAAGGCGCTCTGGTGCTTGATGATCTCGGTGACGATCTTCAGCAGGGTGCGCCGGCGCTGGGCGATGGCATCGATGAGGAAGCGCGCCGCGCCGAGCTTCTCCTTGAGGTAGGCCTTGTCGCGCGCCTCGGTCTCGCCGGACTCGTAGAGCTGGGTGTAGGCGTCGGACAGACGGATCTTGGGGATGCGGTTGTCGGGGATCGAGATGACCCACTCGTCGCGCTCGTCGCGCTCCAGCACGACGTCCGGGACGACGTAGGAGTTGGCGGCGCGGGCGAATGGCAGGCCGGGCTTGGGGTCGAGCTTGCTGATGACCTCGACCCCCTCCTTGATCCGTTCGATCGCTGCTCCGGTCTTCTGTACGATCACCGGCAGGCGGTTCTTGAGCACGTCATCGAGATGCTCGCGCACCAGCAGCAGCTCGAAGCTGTTGTCGCCCGGCTGCCGCATCAACTGCAGGGCGAGGCAGTCCGCGAGGTTGCGCGCGCCGATTCCCGCGGGATCGCAGCCGCGCACCAGCTCGAGGGCATGCTCGGCATCATCGAGCTTCTCCTCGGGGAACAGCTCGTGCAGGTCGCCGGAGAGGTAGCCGCGGATGTCGAGGGCCCAGCAGATCTCGGGAAGCGCCGCCCGGACCCCAGGCGGCATTTCGGCGAAGCGCAATTGCTCGAGCAGATGGTCGGCGAGCGAGGCGTCGCGCTCGGGCGCGGCGGCGAGGGCCTCCATCTTATCGGGAGCGTCTTCGTCCTGGTGGCTGTTCTTGCGCTTGAGCAGCCACTCGCGGTCGTCGCGCGACAGCTGCCCGGACGGGTCCATCTGCGCGATCTCGCCGCTGGCCTCGGCGGCGGACTCGACCCCGTCGCCCGACTCGTCGGCGATCTCGAGGGCGGGGTTGGCCTCGACCTCGTGCATGATCCGCTCTTCCAGAGCCATCTGCGGCAGCAGGAGGATCTCGATCGACTGGATCATCTGCGGCGTCAGCTTGAGCCGCTGCTCCATCCTGACGTTGAGGTTCTGGCGGAGGTGGAGGGACATGTCGTGCTGGTGTCTAGCAAATGGTACGCCAATGCCTGCCAACGCGCAAGAGCGGCACTCGTAGCAGCCTGCCAGGAAGACGCATCTCTCGTTTCTGCTCCCTCTTGCCAAAGACCGGCCGGGGGCCGATGGTGCATGCAACCGCATGGCCTCGTCCATCCAGCAGAGCGTCGCTGACCCCTCCGGCAACCGCGAGTCGATGGGCCAGCGCCTGTCGAACGCCGCCCAGGTCATCATCGCCAATGGTTGGGCCGCCCAGCACCAGATCGACCACGCCGTAGCGAAGGCCATGGCCGGCGGGCATGACCACATCGGGGTCGGACGCTTCCTCGTCGATCACCAGGTGATCACCCGCGATCAGGCCTCCGAACTCGAGGAGGTGCTGAAGAGCCAGGTCAATTTTCCCGCCTACCGCCTGACCCGGAAGCTGGGCAGCGGCGGCATGGGCACGGTGTTCCTGGCCGAGCACCTCGCCAGCAACCGCATGGTGGCGCTCAAGACGATGAACGCCCGAATCGAGGACGACAAGGACTTCATCGGCCGGTTCCATCGCGAGGCCAAGGCCCTCAGCACGGTGAAGCACCCGAATATCGCCGAGATCATCGAAAGCGGCGAGAACAAGGGCCATTGCTGGTTGGCGATGGAATTCATCGACGGCCCCAGCCTGATGAACCTGCTCAAGGACTACCGCGTCCTGCCTGAGGCCTACGCCCTACGCATCTGCCGGCAGGTGGCCGAGGGTCTCGGACACGTGTGGACGACGGCGCACCTGGTACATCGCGACCTCAAGCCCGAGAACATCCTGGTCATCCGCAACCGCGCCGGCGGTGGCGACCTGTTCCCCGCCGACGACCAAGCCAAGCTGATCGACTTCGGCCTGGTCAAGGGCGAGGACAAGGATGATCGCCTGACCCAGACCGGCATGACCATCGGGACGCCATTGTACATGAGCCCGGAGCAGGTGCGCGGCGACAAGCTCGACTGCCGTAGCGACATCTATGGCCTCGGCGCCACCCTCTACCACCTGCTGACCGGCTTCACCCCCTTCACCGGCACCAGCCCGGGCTCGATCATGAGCGCGCACCTCACCGAGCCGGTGCCGGATCCCGGCGACCGCGTGCCCTCGTTGAGCAAGGCGACACGTGAACTGGTGCTGACCTCGATGGCGAAGGATGTGAAGGACCGGTTCCTGTCTTTCGACGGCATGCTCAAGGCGATCGAGACGGCCCTGGTCGAATGCGGACAGAAGAGCGGTGGCACCCTCCGGCTGCTGCGCAAACCGTTGGTGCTGAACAAGCCCCAGACCAAGAGGCCAGCTTCCGACCGCGTGGCCAAGAACGAGGTGGCAGGGGAACGCCCTGCCGTCGGCGACGGTTCGGCGGGCAAGCCGTCCACCGGGCGGGCCAGCCGGGCCGTTCCAGCTGAAGACCCTGCTGCCGCCCCGGTCTCCGCCGCCCTCGCCAAGATCGCCACCGACCGCATCCAACGCGCGGCCGAAAAGCCGGGCACCGGGCCGATCGCGCCGAACAAGCCGCCGACGTCGAACCGCATCGAACGCAGCAAGGTCTTCGACGAGGATCCTCAGACCAAGCTCGGCATCGGCGTACTGCCGTGGGTCGTGCTCGGCTTCGCCGTGGTCGGGATCATCCTCTACTTCCTGCTCGCCAACTAGCTCAGGGGCTTCGCCGGCTTCGCCCCACTGCCTTTGTCGCAGCTCGGTTGCGTCGCTACCGCGACGACCACCGCTACTCGGCGGCAGGCCCATCGCTGCGCGACGGGGCCCCGGTGTTGCTCCTGGCGAGCTTCAGCTCCCACCACCACGCATACACCACCGGCATGCTGAACAGGCTGATGTAATCGACCACCATCCCGCCGATCACCGGCAGGACCATGGGCAGCATCAGCTCGGCGCCGCGGCCGTCGCTCCAGAGGATCGGGATCAACGACAGCAGCGTGGTGCAATTGGTCATGATCGCCGGCCTCCGCCGGCGCAGCCCGGCGATGAACACGCGCCGGTGCACCTCCTCGACGGTGGTCGGCGGGATCTTGAACAGGTCGTGCAGGTAGGTCCCGAGCAGGATCCCGTCGTTGAACATCACCCCGAGCAGGACGAGGAAGCCGACGATCACCGCGGTGGTCATATCGGCGCCATAGAGCCACACCGCGATGAAGCCGCCGGCGGTGGAGACGGTGACGTTGCAGCCGATGATGATCGCGGTGGTGAGCAGCGAACGCGTGCCGATCAGGATGAGCACGGTCATCACGACCATCGCCATGCCGATGACCCAGGCCATGGTGCGGTCCGCCTTCATCTTCTGCTCGAAGCGTCCGACCCAACGGTAGGTCGCCCCAGCTGGCAGAACCAGCTCCCCCTGCGCGATCGCCGAGGTGAGCTGGCGATCGGCCTCGCGCACCACCTCGACCTCGGCCCGACCGGTGGCGTTCAGCAGCACGTACTGCGTGCGCTTGCCACCCTCGCTGCGGATCGCCATCGGACCGATCGTCCAGGTGACGGCATTGGAGTCGTCGCGCCGGGAGATCACGGTCACCGGCGCAGCTGCGGAGGATTCCGCCCCAGGCGGCCGCACAGCCAGCGGATCGGCGATGCCAGCCGGGAGCGCTTCACCGGCAGGCAGAGTCAACTCGGCGGTCGTAGCGTCGAGCGGAGTGAGGTTGCGCGCGATGGCCAGCGGCTGCGATCGGCGCCACGCTTCCGGCGTGATGCCATCGAAGCGCAGGCGGTGGACCGTCGGTGAAGCCGTGAGCAGTCCGAGCGGGATGGCGCGACCCGCCGCGGCCGGCACCTGGAGCTGGGCCAGCTCGTCGGCATCGTCGCGACGTTCGCGCGGGTAGCGGATGCGCACGCCGTAGCGCAGCGTACCCTCGACCGATGTGATGAGGGGCATACCGCCGAGGCCGGATTCGACAGTCGCCAGCACGCTCTCCGCGGTGATGCCGAAGCGCGCCATCTTGCGCTCGTCGAGACGGATCTCGGCATAGGGCTTGCCTCCTTCGCGCTGCATCTGCACGTCGGACGCACCGGGAACGCGCTGGATCACCTTCTCTGCCTGCTCGGCGAAGGCCTCCAGGCTGGCGGCATCGTCGCCCAGGATCTGCAGCGCCATCAGCGAGCGGATGCCGGTCGAGAGCATGACCACGCGGGTCTCGATCGGCTGCAGCCAACTCGGTGCCACGCCGGGGATGTCGCTGGCCGCGGCCAGCGCCGCGCGCACCTCGGCGAGGGTCCGCGGCCGGGTCACGGTCGAGCCGTCGGCCTGGGCGATCTCGTGCCGCGGCCATTCGAGATACGGCTTCAGCACCACCACCGTCTCGATCATGCCGATCGGAGCCGGATCCAGGGCGGTCTCGGCCCGCCCCATCTTGCCCATCAGCGACGCGACCTCGGGGATCCCGGCGATGGCCCGGTTCTGCTGCATCATCACCCGTTGCGTCTCGCCCAGCCCGGCGGTCGCCGGCACGGAAGGCATGAACAGCAGGGAACCCTCGTCGAGCGGAGGCAAGAAGCTGGCGCCGATGCCGGGGAATGCCTGGCGCATGGCCGCATCGAATCGCGTGGACGTGAGGTCTCCGCCGACCACCGCGAAGGTCTGGCGCAGGGGCCAGCTGAGCGTGCCCCAGCCGAGGCCCACCATCCAGCCGGAGAGCGCGATCGCGGCGATGGTCAGGATGAACGCGACCTTGTGCCGCAGCATGCGGGTCAGGGCCCAGTCGTAGGCGACGGCGATGCCGTGGCTGACCGGGTTCTCCTCGTAGCTGACCAGTTCTTCGCGGCCGAGGCGCCACACTGCGTAAGCGGCGAGCATCGCGCCCAGCGGCGCAGCGATGATGCCTGGCAGGACGACGGTCCAACGACCGTGGTCGAGCGGGATGCCCAGCCCGTCGGGCAGCAGGATGGCGAAGACGATGCCTGCAACGGCGCCAGCCAGCGCCAGGATGACCGGCTTGCGTGCCTGCCACGGCGGCAGCAGCAGCCGGCACAGCACCGGTACCAGCAGCATGCCGAAGATGACGGCGGCGCCGATGGCCATGGTCTTGGTCGCCGCCAGCGGCTTGAACAGCCGGCCAGCCTGGTCGTCGAGCATGAAGATGGGGATGAAGCTGATGATCGTGGTCGCCGCCGCGGTGATCAGCGCGCGGGAGACCTCCAGAGTTCCCGCGATGACCGCCTCGACCACCTCCGGGTCGAAGGGCGACTCCGGGGGCGGAGCGCCCTCCCGCTGCCGCTTCTCGCGCAGCATGACCAGGTGCTGGGTGACGTTCTCGCACACCACGATGCCGAAATCGACCATCACGCCGATGGCGATGCCGATGCCCGCCAGGCTCATGATGTTGGCGGACATGCCCAGCGCATGCATGGCCAGGAAGGTGCACAGGACGCCAAGCGGCAGCGCCACCGCCACGGTCAGGCTGGCCCGGACATGCAGCATGAACACGATGATGACCAGGCAGGTCACCAGCAGTTCCTCGGTCAGCACGTTGGCCAGGGTCCGGTTGGTTTCGAGGATGAGGCTTGAGCGGTCGTAGAACGGCACCGCGACCAAACCGTCCTTGGCCAAGGTTGGCGCCAGGGTGGCCAAGCGCGCCTTTACCGCGCCGATCACCGCCCTGGGATCGCCACCGACGCGCATGGCCACCACGGCTCCGACCTGCTCGCCGTGCTGGTCTGCCAACAGCCCCTGGCGCACCGCGCCGCCGAGGTGGACTTCGGCGATGTCGCCGAGCAGCATGCCGGCGCTCTGCCCGGTGTTGCCACGGATGACGATGCGCTCGACGTCCGCCGCCGAGCGGATGAAGCCACGGCCGCGGACCATGGTTTCGATGCCCGACTGTTCGATCGACATGGCGCCGACGTCGCGCCCGGCCGCTTTCACCGCTTCCATCAGCATCATCAGGCTCAGGCCCTGCTCCTCCAGCCGGACCGGATCGACATCGATCTGGTACTCGCGTACCACGCCGCCGGCCGGCGCGACCTCGGACACGCCCTGGACCCCCTGCAGGGCCGGCACCACGACCTGGTCGAGGAGGAAGCGCTTGCGCTCGATGTCAGACGGGCCGGCGAGGGTGAATGCGAATACCTGACCCATCGCCGTGGCGTCGGGGCCGAGCTTGGCCTGGACGCCAGCCGGCAGCACTCCCTGGATCTGCGACAGGCGCTCCAGGGTGCGCGTGCGGCATTCGTAGAGATCGCGGTCCTCGTCGAAGATGACGTAGACGTAGCTGGTCCCGAACAGGGACATGCCGCGCACCACGTTGACACCGGGCAGGCCCTGCAGTTCGCGGGCGAGGCGGCGGGTCACCTGTTCATCGATGTCCTCGGCTGATTTGCCCGGCCATTCGGCCCATACGATGACTTGGTTGTCCGACAGGTCGGGGATGGCGTCGACCGGGACCCGGGTCCAGGCCCAGGCGCCGGCGATGCCGAGCAGCGCGGTGACGACCAGCGTCGCCAGCCAGTTGCGGATGCACCACGCGATCATGGGTGGTGCGGCGGGGCTGAGTTGACCGCGCCATCCGGGAACAGCAGCGATGCCGTGCCTGCCAGCTGCGACTGGCTATCGATCAGGAACAGGCCCTGGGTGGCGACTTCATCCCCAGCCTTCAGGCCAGCGCGGACGACGTAGCGGTCGTTGCCCGCCTCGTCCTCCAGGCGTGGGCCAAGGGCGACCTGAACGGGCTCGAACTGCACCGTGCCGTCGGCTTGACGTTCCTTCACCCGCCAGGCGACATGGCGCACGCCGGTCGACAGGATCGCCGACTTCGGAACCAGCGGGAACGCACCCCAGGTCGCGCGGTCGGTCGGATCGGCCGGGGTCAGGTCGGGAGCGAGCACGGCCTGCATGCGCGCGCTGACCAGCGAGCCGGGCAGCAGGCGTTTGCGACCATCGGCGAGATGGACGCGGACCTCGCGAGTGCGCGCTTCCGGGTTCAACTCGTTGGCCACCCGGCCGATGGTGGCCTCGATGTCCGGCAGGTCGCCGAGATCGTCGGAGGACAGGCGGACCTTCTGCCCGGCGCGCAGGAACGCCGAGCGAGTCTCAGGGACGTGGATGACGAGCACGAGCTTGTGCGGGTCGACCAGCTTGATCAGCGGCATGTCAGCGGCGACCTCGCCGCCGACCATGAGCGTCTTGTTGACCATGTCCTGGTCGTCGAGGTAGGCCTGGCCAGCAGTCGGGCTGAAGATCGTCACGGTGTCGACCGGCGGCTTGCCGGCGCGGATGGCGGCTGCGACATGGGCCAGATTCCAGCGCGCGAAGCGCTCCTCGATCGCCTTGACCAGATCGGCGTTGGCTGAGGCGATGGCTGCCGCCAATTCACCTTGTGCCTGGAATGCCTCTGGGCTGTACAAGTCGATGATCGGATCGCCCTTGGCCACCTCCTGGCAGCAGCCGAAGGTTGCGTCATGCCGCTTCACGATCCGGCCGCTGATGCGGGCGATCACCACCTGGGAGAAGCGATCATCGTACTCCGCCGCTCCGTACGCGCGGACCACGACGGTCGCCGGTCCGGCTTCGATGCGCGTCGTCCGCGCGCCCATGCGGCGCTGCTGCTCGCGGGACAGGTCGCCAGCGGTGACGCGTTCGAGCTGCATGCCGCAGACCGGGCAGATGCCGGGCTTGCGACCGATGAAATCCATCATCGGGCAGGCATAGCGCCCATCTTCATGGCCATGCTCGGTCGCGGCGTGGGCGACGAAGAACGAGGAGGCCGGGATGACCAGGATGACGATGCAGCCGAGCAGCAGACCAGCGACCGCGCTCATCCACCCTTTGAGGAATACCGGGCTCATTCTTCAACCACGCGGTTCTGCAGCGCAGCCGGACCATAGAGGTCAGGCTTGGCGGCGAATTTCGGCGGGCAGGCCCTGCAGCCGAAGCCGATGACCTTGCCCTGGTACATGGCGGTCGGCACCTTCGGATCCACCGGCATGGCGCAGATGGAGCAGATGGTGTTGACGGGCGTGGCCGCAGTCGGCGCGATGACCGCAGGAGCTGGTGCAGGGGTTGGTGCCGGCGTCGCCTCCGGCACGGCAGGCTCGGCCGGCATCTCCTGGTACGGCTGGTGCCTGGCGGTGCGCAGGGCGGCCGTAGCTGCCGCCGCGAGCAGGAAGCACGCGACGAAAATGACGATGTGTCGAGTCATGGGGTGCCCATCCGGTGGTCGTGGTCAGATCCCGTGCCGCCAGGATCGGGGAGTGTCGGCGGAGCCAGGCGCCACAGCTCGGCCAGCGTGAGCTGGCTGGTCATGCGAGCCTCGATCGCCTGCATGCGTGCGTCGCTGATGCGGTCGAGCAGGTCGAGGGCGGCCATGATCGACGCGTTGCCGGTGCCGACCTGGCGGATCACCGCCTCGTACTCGGTGCGGCTGCGTGCGGCGATGCCGTCGGCCACTGCCTGCGCCCGCGTTGCCTGCTCCACCGCACGCTGCGCCCGGCCAACCTGGCTACGTGTCATCCAGCCGCTGGCCCGCGCCTCGTGCGCTGCCGCCCTGGCGCGGCCGCGGGCGGCATCGGCCGCTTCGCCGTAGGCCTGGCGCCACACCGGCAGCGAGACGCGGAAGGTCAGGTTGTACTTGTCGACCTGCTCCTCGGTACCGGCCGCCTCGCGTTCCCAGCTGAGTCCGACAGCAGACTCGGGATTGCCGCGCGCGACCGCCTCCCGCTCCATCGCCACGGCTTCGCCGCGCGTGGCGGCGGCCCGCCGGGCCATCGGCGTGTCATCGGGTCGGACGGTCGCCGGATCCGGCAGCGCCAGCGGCGGCAGCGCCGCCTCCGGCGCCAGCCCGAGCCGGCCGCGCACCTCGGCTTCGGCGTCCGCCTGTCGACGCGCGAGATCGGCGAGCTGCAGCTCGAGTTGCTGCACCTTGGTGTCGAGGGCAAGGGACTCGCCGATCATCCCACCGCCACCGGCGATCCGCGCACGAACGACCTCGCTCAGCGCGCGGACGCGATCCCGCGCCTCCGCAACCAGGATGCGGCTCTGGGCGGCTGCCTGGGCCTCGACCCCGGCCGCAGCGATGCTGGCCGCATGTTCACCGACCAATTCGGCGAATTCCGCCTCGGCCATCGCTACCTGGGCCAGGGCGCCCTGACGCATGGCATCGCGCTCGCCCCAACGCGGCAGCGGCTGCTCGATCATCGCCCCATACATGTCCATCGCCTCGCCCATGCGCGGCAGTTCGCGGCCGGCGCCGACACCGACCATGGGGTCGGGCAGGACACCGGCAGCGCGCGCCGCCAGACCCGCCGCCTGGACGCGCGCACGCGCGGCACTGATCGCCGGCGAGCGGGCCAGGGCGGTCGGCAGATCCATGACCTGCTCTGCCGCCCCGAGGGCGCCGCACAGCAGGGCGGCAAGGACGAGGCGATGCCGCTTCACGGCTTGGCGGGCTCGGCCTTGGCCTTGGCAGCCTCAGCGAGTTTCGCGGCGTACTTGGCCGGATCCTTGTTGAAGTCCTTGATGCAACCCTTGCAGCAGAACTTGTACTCCTGGCCGTCCTGCACCACGGTGACGACGCCACCCATGGAGTCGAGCTTCTCGCCGGTGACCAGGCAGATGTCGAGCGGGTAGGCCTTGGCTTTGGGCGCATCGACCGCTGGCGTGTCGGCGGCCGTCAGACCGGCTGAGGCGAGGAGGAAGGCGGTGCAGAGGAGAAAGCGGGACATGGTGGGTTCCTGGGGTTCCACTCCCCAAGGTCGCCCACCCGCCCCTTGTTCCACGATTGCTCAGGGGCTTCGCCCTGCGGCTCTTACGGGCCTATCCCCACTGTGCGACGGGGCCCCGGACTACTTTACGGCGGCGGCCGCGCGCACCAGGCCGGCGAACGGCTCTGGCAGCTCCAGGGCGAGAGCGGCCCGGAGTCCGGACGGACTCATCTTGCGCATCGTCTTGCGCAGGATGTCGATGTACTTCTCGGCCGTGTAGTCGGCGTGTCCGGCGGCGAAGCCGGCGAGCTCGCTGCTCAGGAACACCAGACAGGCGGCGTCCTCGAGTGCCTGGCCATCGGGCTGGGCCAGCCGCTTCTTGGCCACCAGGGCCTCGACCCGCTGCGCGTCAGCTTCCGGCACGCCGGACTCGGCGCAGAGGCGGCGGGCGAGCGCGCCCTGGCGGCGGTACTGCTCGGTGCGCCACTGGTGATATCCGACGCGGTCCATCGGGTAGTCGCTACGCGGCAGCGACCAGCGCTGCAGATGCTGCGCCCTGGCGGCCAGGCGCAGGACCGGGTCTGCTTCCGGCACCAGCCGCATCAGCCAGCCTTCGACGGCATCGGCGTAGATCAGCTCTGCCGGACGACCACCACTCTGCTCCGGATCAGCGGCATGGGCGGCATCGATGGCGTCACGAGCGGCGCGGAAGGCATCGGTCATGGCTGCGGCGGTGGTGACGGAGGAGCTTCAGTCGTCGGCGGCTGCACCTCTGGCGGCGGCGTGCGGACCGGCCGGCGCCAACGCGATGAGCTGATCGGCTCGCTGCTGGCCTGGCGCGGCTGCACCGCCGGAGTGGTCGGGAACTCGTCCGAGAGGCTTTCTTCCGGTTGCTTCGGCGGCGACACGATCGACTGGTGCATGAACCGCTTGGTGCCGGGTTCGAGCGCCGGCGACTCCGGCGGGGGGGTGCGGATCGGCCGCTTCCACGACGCGGTCGACGGCTGGGTGGCTGGGGGAGCCGTCGCGTCCGGCCGCCGCCAGCCGGTGGTGCCGGAGGAACCAGGCGGTGGCGGCTGGGCCGGGGCGTCAGGACGCTTCCACAACGCACTCGCCGGACGCTCGTGGCTGGCCTCCGTCCCACTGGTGCTCGGCTGCGGCTGGCCGTCGGCCGATGGACTGATGCTGCGGGTGATGCGCTTGGTCGCCTGTCCGGAAGCGAAGCGCGCTGCCTGCAGGCTGGCGAGGAACTGCTGGTAGGAGCGGAAGCGGGCCGAGACCGATTTGGCCATGGCCCGCTGCACCACAGCCACGGTCGCCGCCCGTACCGCCGCGCTGCGGCTGGGATCCGGAACCGGCGCATCGAGGTGCGCGGCCATGACCACGCCAGCGCTGGATCCGGCGTACGGAGCGTGTCCGGTCAGCAGATGGCAGAGGATGGCGCCGAGGGCGTAGATGTCGCTGTGGAAGGTGAGCTGCTCGCCGCGGATCTGCTCCGGGCTCATGTAGTGCGGCGTGCCCACGACCTCGCCGGTCAAGGTACCACCGGAAGCGCGGTGGTAGTCGCGCGGGCTGAAGTCGTCCCAGTCGCCAAAGTCGATGTAGGTGGCAAGGCCGAAATCGATGATGCGCAGCTTCGACTGCTCGCACAGCCCCGGGAGACCGCACAGGTCGACCATGATGTTGTTCGGCTTGAGATCGCGATGGATCATCCCCGATTCGCGGTTGCAGAATCCCATGACCTCGGCGACCTGGGTCACGACCCAGAGGGCGAGGTCCTCCGACAGCGGTCGACCGTCGGGAACGAAGGCGTCGAGCGGATGCCCGGCGATGTACTCCATCGCCAAATAGGGCCGACCGCCCGGGATATCGCCATAGCCGGCGAAGGACGGGATGCCCTTGTGGCGCAGCTGCCCCATGGCGGCGATCTCGCGGCGGAAGCGCGTCTCTGCCCGGGTGTTGCCGATCAGCTTGGCACTCATCACCTTCACTGCGATGGGTCGACCGGTCACCACATCAGTTGCCAGATAGACCTCGCCCATCGCCCCCGCACCGATGCGCCGGGTGATGGTGAAGTTGTCGACAGTCATCGGCAGCGGCAGCTCGTCCGGTTTCAGCACTGCAGCGTTGTGCCGTCTTCCGCCGGCAGGAAAATGGCAATCAGGGCGAGTCGGACAGCGACTGTGCCAGTCGGGTCGCCTCGGCCTCGAGGGTCAGCGCCGCTGCCTCGTAGTCGGCATCGTCGCCGCCCCACGGATCGGGGACGCCGCCCCGATCAGCCGCCACCACGCTGATCCGCTCCGCCGGGACGCCCTGGGAGCGGACGAAGGCGGCATGTCGTGAACTGACGGTGAAGATGTGGTCAAATCTAGTCAGGTCGAGATCCGCGAGCGGTCGGCTGCGATGCCCGGTCAGATCGAGGCCGCGGCGTGCCATCGCCGCCAGCGCCCCGGAGCTGGCGGATTCGCCGCGCCCGGCGGCGGTTCCAGCGCTTTCAACCGACGCTCCTACCCCCCGGCTGTGCAATGCGGCATCGAGCAGCGCTGCGAGCATCGGGCTGCGACACGTATTCCCGGTACATACGCAGAGGATCCGCATCAGACCTTCTTGCGGGCTTCCTTGCGTTTGCCGATGTCGCGCCGGCAGTGCTTGCCGTGGTAGCTGATGGCATCGCAGCCGGCGTAGGCGACATCGCGCGCCTGATCGAGGTCGACCCCCAGGCCGACCACGGACAGGACGCGCCCGCCGGCAGTCAGCAGTTCACCGTCCTTGTCTTTGGTGCCGGCATGGAACACGGTTGCTCCGCGGCCTTCGGCCTGGCTGAGGCCGTCGATCGCCAATCCGGATTTGAAGTCGCCGGGGTAGCCGCCGCTGGCCAGGGTCACGCACACCGCAGTGCGCGGATCCCAGGCGAGGTCGAACTGGTCGAGGGTGCCGGCGAGCGAGGCGAGGATGATCTCGGCCAGATCGCTGGTGAGCCGCGGCATCAGCGCCTGGCATTCGGGGTCGCCGAAGCGGACGTTGTATTCGATCACCTTGGGCCCGGCGTCGGTCAGCATCAGGCCCATGTAGAGCAGGCCGACGTAGGGGCGGCCCTCGTGGACCAGACCAGACATGGTCGGAACGAGGATGCGGCGGACGATCTCGTCCATGGTGCGCTCGTTCACCATGCCCGGCACCGGCGAGAATGCGCCCATGCCGCCGGTGTTCGGACCCTCATCGCCGTCGAAGACCTGCTTGTGGTCCTGCACCAGGTCGAGCATCAGGGCGTTGTGCCCGTCGCAGAAGGCGAAGACCGAGATCTCCTCGCCGCGCAGCAGCTCCTCGACGACCACGCGCGCGCCGGCCTCCTTGCCGAACTCGTGCTTCTCCATCACGCGGATGACCGCCTCGACCGCCTGCTCGGCGGTATTTGCGACGGTCACGCCCTTGCCGGCGGCGAGGCCGTCGGTCTTGACCACGCAGGGTCCGTCGATCTCGCGGATGTGGGCGATGGCATCGGCGCTCTTGGTGAAGGCATGGAACCGCGCGGTCGGGATGTTGTGCCGGCGCAGGAACTCCTTCATGTCGATCTTCGAGCCCTCCAGGCGGGCGGCCGCCTTGGACGGACCCCAGCATTTCAGGCCCTTCGACTGGAACAGGTCGACGATGCCCATGGTCAGCGGCACCTCCGGCCCGACCACGGTCAGGTCGATCGAGTGCTCGGCGGCGAAGCGCGCCAAGCCCTCGATGTCGTCTGACTTGATCGCCACGTTGGTGGCGATCGCCGCCGTTCCGGGATTGCCCGGGGCGACGAACACCGCGTCGACCTTGGGACTTTGCTTGAGCTTCCACGCCAGGGCATGTTCGCGCCCACCGCTGCCGACGACCAGGACCTGCATGCGACCTCCGGCGGGGGACTGTGGGCGGAGGCCTGAGGTGGCAACCGCGGATCGCACGCGGGTCGCTCAACAGGCGCGATAGGCCATGGACACCGTGGCATGACGCCGATGCTCCCGGGCCTGCATGGCTGAAACCGCCCCGTCCACCCACGCCAGCATCCTTCCTGCCATCGCCACGACCTTTCTGGTCGGTTGCGGCTTCGCCGCCCTGAAGTTCGTACTCATCGGACGGATCGCCCTGGACTGGGACCCGTCGAATCCGGCGTCGCTGGAGGCCATCCCCTGGCAGTGGCTGCGCGATGTCCTGCTCAACTGCCACGCCAAGGGCACCTTCGAAGAGGCCACTTCGCAGGCGATGTCGGTGGTGCTGACCCTCGGCCTGCTCATCGGTTTCCCGATCAACGGCCCGCTCGCCGGCGCCTGGCGCTGCGACCGCCTCTTCGCCGTCTCCTCCGCTCTGGTCGGCTTCGGCTGCATCATGGCGCTGTTCAGCAACCCCTGGGTCTGGGCCTGCTTCATCGGCATCGCCTACGGAGCCGCCTGTTCCGCACGCGGCAAGATCGTACCGCTCCTCTCCCTCGCCTCCGGCTACAGCAACACCAGGGTCAGCGGCGGGATCAACGCCGCCCTCGCCATCGGTCTGATCGCCGGCACCATCTCCGGTTCGTTCATCTCCCAGGCCCTGCCCGGCCATCCGCTGGTTCAACACGTCATCCTGGTGGCCATCGCTGCGGTAGCCGTCGGTTCCGCGCTATTCATCCGCGTGCCGGAGCCGCAGACCATTCCGTTCGTGCAGGGACTGAAGGATTTCTTCCGCGCCACCGGTCTGCTGTTCCGCCATCACTGGCCGCTGCTCGCGGGCGGCGGTCTGGCCTGGGGTATCACCGCTGCCGCCAGCCTGGCGATGTACGTGCACGCCAACCAGGATCTGGGGCTGCAGCGCGGGCCGGCCTCGACCCTGGCCGGCATCGCCGCCGCTGGAGCCATTCTCGGCAATGTCGTGTCGCACCACTACACCCGCAGGCGTTTCGTCGGTGCCGCCTTCGTCCTGCTTGCCGTCGCCCTGGCGGCCTATCCGTACGCCGCGGTCAACCTGCCCAGCGCGGCCTGCATGGTGTTCTGCATCGGTTTCCTCTTCGCCGCCCCGGCCAACGTGCTGGACGCCAAGTTCCTCGCCAACGCGCACGCGGAAGGCCTCGCCGGTCTCGGTGGCACGGTGATGAGCTTCGTCCACTCCTTCGCCATCCTGGCCATCGGCATCAGTCTAGCCGTGCCGCTGTTCCTCGGCCTGATGCGCGCCCACGATCAGTTCTGGGTCCTCGCCGGCATCGCCCTGGTCAGCAGCCTCGCCACCATCTGGGCCAAGCTGGGTGATCAGAAGTAGGCTAGCACCCTGATCCCGGCGCTGGTCGCCAGCCAGTCCCAGGTCTCGGCCCGCGACACGTCGAAGCCGACCGCCAAGCCGCTGTGGACGGTGACGGTGCCGCGCAGGCTCAGGCTCCAGTTATCGGCTGGAAGGTCGCCGATGTAGGACGACCAGCGCGCCACCGGATTGAGCGCCACCGGGCCGAGCCGGATCACCGCGCCAAGTTCCGGTCCGAGGCCCAGAGCCACCGACGGATCGCTGTCGACCACGCGCGCGTCAGCATCGACCATCGCATACCACAGGCCACCGTGCGGTAGCGTCCAGCTGGCGCCGACGCCGAAGTCGACGAAGGCGTGGTGCTCGCTGTTCCCGGCCTCGCCGATGCGCGCGCGCACCAGGCCGGTGTCGACCTTCCACGACGGCGGGGTGAAGAAGGTGTCACGCGGGCTGAAGCTGCGCAGACCGATGGCATCGAAGCGTTCGAGGGTCGGCCGGTCATCGCCTTCGTACCAGCGCCCGGTCAGCCCGCAGAAGTCAATCTGTGCACCCGGGGTGTAGCCAGCGGCGGGATCGAGCAGGTCGTGGTATGCAGGCCGGATCGAGGCTTCGAGATAGGTCTGCCCGCCGCTGATGCCGCCGCCGATGCCCAGGCGCAGTGAGCCGTGTCCCTGATCAGGTGCGACGCCAGGCGGTTCGGTGATCGCCTCGTGTGAAGGCACGCCGAGTTTCGCCCGGGTCTGCAGCAGCGGCATGAAGCGCGGCTGGAATTCCTCGACAGTCAGCTTCTTGCGGTTGCGCAAGGCTTGCAGGTAGTCGATCGCGAGGTCGAGTTCGTCCGCGCTGGCGGCGCTGTCGCCGTCCACCGCCGCAGCGGCGGGCAGCTCGCCCAGGGCGATGCGCCGGGCGCGTTCGGCGCGCTCGACAGGCAGGCGGACGGCGCGGGCCTGCACCTTGGTCGCCAGGCTCGGCCGCCAGCTCACGCTGCTGACCAGGCCTGCGTCGCTGAGGATGCGCACGGTGTCGAGCGGGATGACCCACGGCGGGGCCTGGGCGTGCAGTTCCAGCTCGGGCCGGGCTGCATCGAGCAGGTAGAGCAGGTAGTAGGCGCAGTTCTCGTCGAAAAACCAGTAGTCGGCGCCGATCCCGCGCATCTCCCACACATGCAGCAGCATGCGCCGGATGTCTTCGGGCGAGAAGGCGAGTTCGTATTCCCACACGTCGCGCTGATCGAGGTCGCTGTATTCGTTCAGCTTCTGCCAATAGGGCAGCAGGGAGAAATGTCCGGGGTAGCCGCCCATCACCCCCTTCAGCGCGAAGGCGACGCCGCCATCCTGGCCGGTCAACGCGGCGTAGTTGATCGCCTGGCTCGCCATGCCGGTCTTCACACGGCTGCGCACGACCAGCAGGGTGTGGCCGAACATCGAGGCCGGGGTGTTCATGTACGCAGTGGGAAAGGCGATCGCTACCGAACGTGGTCCGAGACCGGTATAGGCGTCCTCGAACTCCTGGGAGCGCGGCATCGGCAAGCGGCTGCGATCCAGCGATAGCCGCCGGATGAGGTATTCAGCGCGGGCGGGGAAGCGTTCGACAGCGTGCTTGGCATCCGGGCTTGGAGCTGCCAGCACCCCCTCGATGGTCGCCATCAATTCAGCGGCCGGATCGTATTTGCCGCGCGGACTGAGGAAGAACTTCGGATCGTCGACCAGACTGCGGCGGATGCCATGCCAGCCACGCTCGATGTGCAGCAAGGTCAGCCATTCGCGATCTTCTGCGATATTCGCGGCGGCTGCGATGTCCTGGACCTCGGCGACGGCATAGGGCTCGGCTGCGGACAGCGCGACGGCGAACAGGAGCGGGACGAGACGACGCATGCGGACGGGAACGTGATGGAAGGCGGAGAAAAAGAAAGGAGCCGGTGGCGGACCACCGGCTCCTTCAACGACGGACCGGAGTCCGCCGACGCTGCGGAATCGGTATTAACCGACGACCTTGGCGATGTTCTCGACCACTTCGGTCGAGGTGATGCTCGGCGAGGCATAGATCGCGCCGAACTGCGACTGCAGCTTCTGGGCGAACTCGCCGCGCTGGGCGGCGGGAACGGCGATCAGTTCGGCGAGGGTTTCGATCGACTCGCCCTGGCCGGCGGCCATCTCGCGGGCCAGCTGGTCCATGTTCTCACGGACGAAGGTCTGGACCTCGCCGTTGCTGACGATGCCGACCCAGGGGCGGGCGCCCAGGGTGCCGGTGGTGATGGCGAACGTCTGGTTGCCGAAGCAGCCGTTGGTGGTGGCGGCGCAGACCTGCGAGAGCAGGCCCTGCTGGCCCTCGAAGATCATGGTGCCGACGCCGATGCCGATGTTCTGACGGAGGTCATCGGCAGCGTGGAGGCTGACGGTGGCGACAAGGGCGGCGACGGGGAGGAGGAACTTGCGCATGCGGATCATCCCTTTGGGGGTGTGGGGTTTCCGCTGCGAGTGATAAGCTTCCAAGTTGCATAGGTCAAGAGGGGCTTAGCCCGTAGTACCTTAACAAAACCGGCGCTGTCACACACCTGCCTGGGCCAGCCAACGGCGTCCCATCACCGCGGCTTCGCCGCCCACGGCCTGGAACAGCAGCAGGGCGCTGGCGAATAGCCGCACGCAGGCGACGGCAGGCGCTGCTTCGGTCGCCAATCCCAGCACCGCCTCACCATGCAATTCCCGCCAGCGACCCGTGTCCGTGGCGATGTCGATCTCCGGGATGGTGACCCGGTCGAACCAGTCCGGACCGAGGACGACCGGCCACACCGACGGTCCGCCTTCCACTGCCACCCGCCAGGCGTTGGCCCAGCGCCGGTCGCTTCCGGATCCGACGCCGCCGTCGAACACCAGGGTGAAGGCAGCCTCAGCGAGATCCTGGGACAATTCCAGGTAGGCGTCGCGGGCAACGGCGAACGGTCCTGTCCCCTGCCCGTCAAGATAGGTCGCCACCGTGAGACGCGGCAGATCCGACACCTCTGGACAGCCATCGAGACAGGGGAAGGCCGCGCCCTCATGGATGATGCGCACCTCGCCCCCCTGCACCTCGCGACCAAGCGGATACAGCCGGCAGGCGAGCGGACGCGCCGCGTGCACGGTGCAGCCGCTCGCCGGATCATACTGGCTGCAGGCGGGCAGGCCGCGCCAGCCCGGAGCAGCGAGGCGCAGCCGGGTGCCGGCGTCCTCAGTGAACTGCTCGCGGAATGCGCGAGGTGCGAGACCGCGGGCCTGGGCGAGCCGGGCCAGTTCCCATGGCGTGATGCGGATGTCCTTGCCGTGGCAGCAGGTGCCCGATCGCGTGCAGGTCAGCGGCAGCACGTCGCTCGGCGCGAGCACCGTCCTCACGGCGCGCGGTCGAGCTTGAACACCGCGTCCGGAGACGGGGCATTGACCGTGAGGCGCAGTACGCCGGACGCATCGGCCTCGAGCTCGCGCTCGGCAACGACTTCTCCGTTGCCGGGGTCGTGACGACGCATCCGCCAGCGGCTCTTCGCTGCGAGCGCGTCGATCAGCACGTCGCCACCGCCGGACTGGGTGCGGCGGTGGTCCTGGTCCATGCCGCGCGGCCAGACATACAGCCGGATGGCGCGGTCGCTGCGCATCCCCTGGGCGAGCAGCCGCGAGCCGGCCACACGCAGCTGGATCGGCGTCCAGGCGATGCCACGGCGCTCCTCGCCCTGCATGAAGGTCGCCACCGCCTTGTACTGGTCCCAGCGATCGGCGATGTCGAGCCACAGCCACCACCAGAAGCCGGTGTTGCCGGCATATGGCGTCACCGCCTGCAGCCACAGCCCGGTGCGCAGTTCGCCACGCAGCACCCATGGCTCGTTCTCGGCCCAGTGGCCGCCCCATTCGCCGATCAGGGTGGGGCGCTGCAGTTCGTTGGGCGGGAACACGCGGTTGAGATACGAGTCGAGGGCCAACGGCAGGTCGCGGCGGCCGCGCTGGCCGTTGCCCAGGGTCGGGTCGAAATCCATGAAGGCGGTGTAGGCGTTGGAGTTGCTGAAGCCGAGGCCCGGCGTGCGCCAGTGCTGCGGCGCAGCCCACGGGTGGCTCCAGTGCATGGTGGTCAGGCGACCGGCGACCGGATCGTTCGCCTTCATCCATGCCAGGCTCTTTTCCAACCACGCCTGCAGACCGGGGCTGAAACCGTAGTCGTTGCGCCCGGTCTCCTGGTCGAATGTGCCGGTGAACTCCAGTTCGCTGCACAGGCTCCAGGCCGCCAGGTTGCTGCACCAGCCCCAGCGTGCGAGGGTGTAGCGCAGGCGCTTGACGTGGGTCTTCCACACCTCGGGCGAGCGGAACCATTCGGCGACGTGGCGGCACGGCCCGCCGTTGCGGATATTGTACGGGCTGTCCTGCCACTGGCGATCGGCGTGCTCGCCGACCATGCCGTGGTTCATCAGCTCGACCTGGACGTAGATGCGGTTGACTGCCGCCAGCTCCATCACCCGGTCCATGCGTGCCGCGTTGGCCTGGCTGAACCAGGTCAGGCCGCCGAAGTCGTCCCAGTCGCGCCGCCATTCCAGACCGCACCACCACGGGCTCATCCATACCCGTGCCCAGTCCATGCCGTTGGCGCGCATCAGCGGGAACCAGCGTTCGTAGGCCCGGGTGCCCAGGCGCTGCCAGTCGATCGAGTTCCAGCCGCGCACCGCAGCCGGTTCCTCGGACACCGGCCGGAAGGCGCGTTCGCGTTCGAGGTCGCCGTCCTGGCGCGAGTCGCCAGGCGAGCGCAGGTTGATGCCGATGGGATACCAGAACCGCCCGTCAGCATCGGCGAGCCACAGCGGATCCTTTGGATCGAGGCCGACCGTCGGCATGCCGCCGGATTCATCCGACACCGTGGCCGTGCGCCACTCGCTCTCGCTGGTCAGCCAGGCGTCGCGCACCTTCACCCTGGCGATCAGCCGCCATCTCCACACCCCAGCAGCGGGCGGCGTCCAGCGCCAGCGCCACGATCCGGTGCCGGCGGCGACGACCTGCTCGACCTTGCCGTCGAAGTCCAGGCGCTGCGGTTCGAACCAGTACGCGGGGTGGCGGCGACGCTGGCCATCCGGTCCCTCGACCTCGCCGATGACATCGGCGAAATCCGGATCGTAGGGATTCTGAACCTGCTGGCTGAGGCTGAAGTCGGCGGCGATCGGCTGCCAGCGCGGCAGCGCCGCCGGACCGGAGGTGAGATCGCGGATCGCCAGCGATGGAGCGGCTGCCTCGGCAGCCCAGCCGAGGCGGCGGAGACGGTCGAGGCGCAGGCGCGCCTGGCCGGCGGCGCCACGAACGTAGGCGACGATGCCGAAGGCGCGGATGCGCCGGCGGAGATCGGCGTTCCACACCGCATCGCCGGCTGCGCAGGTCCAGCCGGTGGTGGCGTCGAGGCCGAGGGTCTGCCAGCCGCCGTCGCCCGGGATGGTGCCGATGCGCTGCTGCCACCAGCGGTGGTGATGGTCGGTGACCCAGGCGTACAAGGTCGCCTCGCCGCCGCCGTCGAGGGCCGCGTCGAGTTCAAGACGGTCGAGATTGAACAGGTTGATGTCGAGGGCGACCTGCGCCCCGGCCAGCCGCACGCCGTCACCGGGCGCGACCGGGACGGCGATGCAGCCGCTGGCGTCGCTGCCCGTACCCTCGCGCTGCACCGGACCGAACAACGGGGCCGGACCCTGGCTCCAGCCGCTGGCGTTGCCGGCGAAGGAGAACCACGTTCCATCCGGATCCGTGCGGGAGAAACCGACCAGCTGCGCATGCCGAGCCAGTAGCGGCCGGCGATCGTAGCGTGCGACCATCGCGGCGAGGTCGCTGGCGAGGCCGAGCAGCCGCTGGCGCTGCACATCATCGTTGGCGGAACGCACCGCGCCGAGGCTCCACAGCGTCAGCGACGGGGCGGCGCGGCTGCGCGCCAGTACGATGCGTGCCTGCGCCCGCCACGCCGTCCACGGGGTGTCACTGCTCCACAGGTCGCGCGGGGCATGCCACGGTCCCTCGCTGCCGGTCCACGGCGACAAGCCGAAGCGGAACGGTCCCTGTTCGTCGGCGAGCCCGGCAGGTAGCAGATCGATCGCTGCCACCCCGGCAACGAGGGCACGATCAAGGGCTGCGGCCTGCGGCCACGACACCGAGGTCGGACCACGGAAGCCGGTCCAGCCTTGACGCCAGGCCAGGATCGGGGCGAGTGCGGCGGGCACGTCGCGCTGGCCCAGGCGGCGCCACACCCCATCGACCAGTGCGCAGGCAGTGCCGGTCCAGGCCTCGGCCTGCGGTACCGGCAGGGTGGACCCAGAGTCGGCCGCGGCAGCCTCGCGTCCGGACACGGCACTTGGCACGGTCAGCGGCGGACCCTCCCAGGTGTCGTCGCCGTCACGCCAGCGCAGCAGGGACGGAGCGGCCGGCTGCTCGCCGGGAGCCAGACGCAGGACCCAGCGCGCCGGTCCGCAGGCGCGCCAGCGGCCGGCGGCGTCGAGCGCTCCGGGCTGGTCGAGGAACAGCGGCCATAGCCGGCCCTCGGCATCGCGCAGGTCGAGTTCGCCCTGCTCGCCGCGGAATCCGCCTGCCAGGCGCAGCCGCCATTCGCGCCATGGTCCGACCTCGACCAGGCCGGCATCCTGCAGCACGACGGTGAACTGGGTCGAGCCGGTCGGCATGGCGATGGTCTGGATGCGCGCCTGGGCATCGCCGCTCCAGCCATGCACCGCGAGTTCGATCCCGGCGACAGCGCGGACCACGTCGGCCCCGAGTGGCCCGTCCTTGCCCGACCACGAACCGGCATCGAGGCCGACGACGCCGCCGACCCGCCGCTCGCCGGCGGAGATGCGCAGCGGATCGGCCAGGGCATAGCGCCGACCGTCGGCGGCGATCAGCCGGATCTCGACCCAGCAGTCGCTGTCGTCGGCTGCGTCGCGAGCCGCATCGACGCGCAGGGCCGCGACCCCAGCGAGGGCATCGAGCGGCAGGACCAGCGGCTCGGCGGTGGTCAGGCGCCATTCGAGAGCCGACAGCGCGGCGGCGAGGACCAGCAGCAGCGCGAACCTCATGCCGCCTCCAGTGCGATTGCCGCCACCTGGTCGACGGCCGGCCAGCCAGCCGCGTCGCCGACGGTGCGGGCGCGGGGCGACCATGGCCGGGTGCGTCCCGGATCGCTGACCCCGAACACCCCGACGACGGACGCGCCACAGGCGGCGGCGAGATGCATCGGCCCGCTGTCATTGGCAACCACGACGGACGCGCCGGACATCATGGCAGCATACGCCCCGACGCCCAGGCCGTTGCAGAGGATGGCGTCGGGTAGGGCGGCGCGCATCGCGGACTCCTCGCCCGGGCCCGGGCAGGCGACCACCGGCCCGCGCTCGGCGAGCAGGCGCGCCAGCAGGCGGAAGCCGGGCCACTGCTTGCTCTGGCCGTGGATCCTGCCGACCGCTAGCGGCGCGACCACGCTGTACGGAGCGGTCACCCCGGCCTGAGCCAACGCCGCTTCGGCCTGGGTGCGATGCTGCGCCGCCAGCCGCAATCCGAGGTTGGCCGGCGGCGCGCCGGGCGGGCACCACGCCCCGGCCACCTGCCAGAACGCCTCGACCTCGTGACTGCCGGACACGCGGGAGATGACCCTGCCCAGCAATGCGCTGCGCAGGCCGCCATGGCCGGAGGCGGACACTCCGGCGAGCCGCATGCGCAGGGCGGAGCCGAACGAATTGGGGAATAGCACTCCGCGCTGTGCGCCGCAGGCACGGATCATCGCCGCGTCGGCGCGCCACGACCCGGGCAACTTCTCCACCCGGTCGGGCTCGGCGGCGAGCAGATCCTTGGCCCAGCCCTTGCCGAAGCACGCCAAGGCGAAACCGGCTGCACGCAGCCGGGCCAACGCCGGCAGCGCCATGCATGCATCGCCGAGCCAGTTGGGCAGGCGAACGGCCAACGTCTCACAAGCCAAGCACGTCCCGCATGACATAGCGGCCGGGCTTGGCGGCGGCGAGGAACGCGGCGGCACGCAGGGCGCCGCGAGCGAAGATGTCACGGGTATGCGCAAGATGTCCGAGTTGGATGCGCTCGCCGCCGCCGACGAACCATACGGTGTGGTCGCCAACCACATCGCCCATGCGCAAGGCGTGGATGCCGATCTCGCCCTTGCGACGGGCGCCGGTCTGGCCTTCGCGGCCGTAGACGTGATCGGCGCGGCTGCGGCCGGTGGCGGCGGTGATGGCGTCGGCCAGGGCGAAGGCGGTGCCGGACGGAGCGTCCTGCTTCTGGTTGTGATGCGCCTCGGTGATCTCGATGTCGTAGTCGCTGCCCAGCGCCTTGGCCAGGCGGGCGGCGACGTCGAGCAGCACGTTGACCCCGACGCTCATGTTGCCGGCATGCATGCAGGCGATGCGCTCGGCCGCCGCGCCCAGCTCGCCATCGATCGTGGTCGGGGCGATGCCCGTGGTGCCGCTGGCCAGGGCCATGCCGTTGGCGGCGCAGTGCTTGGCCACGGCCGGAAAGGCGGCGTGGTGGCTGAAGTCGATGACCGCCGCGCCGGGCTCGACCGGCAGGCTGATCAGCACCGGGGCGTCGCTGGCGATGCCGAGGTCGCGCAGGGTGCCGGCCTGGCGGTCCACGCCGGCGACGATGCGGAAGGCGGACGGCTGCTCGGCGGCGAGGGCGAGGATGCGGCGGCCCATGCGGCCGGCTGCGCCATTGACGATGATCGGGGTCATGGGGTGCGCATGTTGGGGGTGGGCGTCGACACGCCAGCGCGGCGGTCCCGGGCCAGTTGGCCGCAGGCCGCCAGCACGCCACGGCCCTTGGTCACGCGCAGGCGCACGGCGATGCCGCGGGCGTCGAGCGCCTGGCACATGGCCCACGACTCGTCGCGAGTCGGTGCCCGCCACGGCACGCCGGGGAAGGGGTTGAACGGGATCAGATTGACCAGCGCGGGCAGGTCGCCGATCCAGCGCACCAGCGCCTCGATCAGCGGCGGCGTGTCGGTGACGCCGGGGATGACCACCACCGCCAGCATGATGCGGCGGCCGCGCGGCAGGCGCAGTGCGCCGAGGGCGGCGCGCAGTTCGGCCAGCGGTTCGATGCGGGCGGCTGGCACCAGGCTGGCGCGGACGCTCTCGTCGGCGGCGTGCAGGCTGACCGCGAGATTGGCACGGCCGAGACCGATCTCCTCCCACCGCGACAACCCGGCAAGCCGACCGACCGTGCTGATGGTGATGTGCTCCCACGACAGGCAGCAGCCGCTGCGCTCGGACAGCACGCGGGCGGCCTGCGCCACCGCGGCGGCGTTGTCGAGCGGCTCGCCCATGCCCATGAAGACGACGTTGCGCGCCGGACGCCCGGTGGCGCGGTTGACCGCGACGACCTGGCCGACGATCTCGTGCGCCGCCAGGTCGCGCACCAGGCCCATGCGCGCAGTGCGACAGAAGGCGCAGCCCTGCTTGCAGCCGACCTGCGAGGACACGCAGACGGTGCGGTGGCCGTCCTCGGTCATCGGTATCGACACGGCCTCGACCTCGGCCCCGTCGGCCAGGCGCAGGAGGAACTTGCTGGTATTGCCGTAGAGCGGGTCCTCGGCCTCGTCGTGGGCGACGACCACCGGACATTGCTCGCTCGCCGCGAGCGCTTCCAGCTGCGCCATCAAGGCAGGACGAGCCACCGCGGCCTCTTGCCACAGCGGCACCAGCGCTGGCTGCCACCGGCCGGTGGCGAACAGATGCTTGTAGGCGGCGCGATGGAAACGCGCGTCGTGTCCGACCTCGGCCCGCAGCCAGGCGGACCAGGCGGCGACGTCGAGACCGAGGAGGTCCGTCCGGCTCAGGCCTGCGGCGCCTCGGCGGCGGGGGCTTCGGCGCCCTCGGCGCCCTCGGCGACCGGCACCGCGGCGGTGGTCTTCTTCTGGAAGCGCGGCGGAGGATTGCCCTTGAGCACGTAGGCCTCGCCTTCTGGGACGACGACGGCGTTCTTCTGCGCCGCGCGCAGGACGTTGCCGATGTCATCGACGGTGAAGGCCGTGTTCAGGCGGAAAGCGACGCCGACCTTCTTCTCGCCAGCGAGCTCGGTGTACTTCGCCCAGACGATGTGGGCGGACTGGCCAGGCTCGAACGGGGTGGTCACCCACACCGCCCAGCAGACTTCGGCGTTCTTGGCGCTGTAGCAGCCGACGAATTCGCGGCTCTTACCAGCCTCGAGAGTCAGACCGCCGGCCTTGGCGATGGCGTGCAGCGCCGAGCGGGCGAGGTCGGAGGTGATCTGGCCACGCTCCTGCTGTGCGACCGACATCTCGTAGGTGCCGATTGACAGCCGGGACAGCTGCTTGGCGGAGGTTGCGTTGATGTTCGGGCCGATCACGACCTTGGGGTCGCTCTCGGGGAAGTTGGCGTAGCGGGGGCGGCTTTCAGCGGGCATGGAACCATGTTAGGAACGGAATCCACTCGGCAACCCCTCCTCTGGATGTCGGATCCGCATCTTCGTTGTGGAGAGATTAGGCTGCGACCGTCTTGCGAGATGCTCCCGATGCGCAGAATGCGGCCATGACCGCAACGACGATCTCGCCCGTCACCGCGCATCTGGTCGACTATCTCAAGTCGATTGGTGGTGTAGACACGCACGAGTTCGTCGACGCCAAGGGCGAGCCCGATCCGTTGGCCGCCCGCCGCCTGGCAGAGACCCTGCGTGCGCGCCATGCTGCCGACCTCGGCCATGTCGTGACGGTAGCGCAGAGCGCGAACCGGGTCGTCGTCACGCTGCTCGACGACGCGCCGGCTCGGCGCTAACCGACCCAGGATCTGCCTCAGGACCGCGGGCTTCAGCCCGCGATGAGACCTCGACGCGGGCTGAAGCCCATGGTCCTCAGACTACTTCGGCGCCAGATCCGCGAACTTCACCCCGTGCGGACGGTGACACGACTGCCCCTGCTTGGCGAAGTAGTCCTGATGGTACTCCTCGGCGCGCCAGAAGGTCGCGGCCGGGGTCACCTCGGTGACGATCTTGCGCTTCAGGCGGTTTGAGGCGTCGATTGCGGCGATGAACGCCTTGGCCGCTTCGGCCTGCTGCTGGTCGTGGGTGAAGATGGCCGAGCGATACTGCCGACCGACGTCCGGTCCCTGGCGGTTCGGAGTGGTCGGATCGTGGTTCTCGAAGAACACGGTGAGCAGCTGGCCGAACGTCACCTTGGACGGATCGTAGCGCACCTCGCACACCTCGGCGTGGCCGGTGTCTTCGCTGCATACCTCCTTGTAGGTCGGCTTCTCGGTCGTGCCGCCCATGTAGCCGACCTGGGCGTCGATCACCCCAGGCGTGGCAGCAAAGACTGCCTCCACACCCCAGAAGCAGCCGGCGCCGAAGGTCGCCACCGCGGTCGGCGGACGGAAGGCGAGCGAGACCGCATTGATGCAGTAGCGCATGCCGGTCGGCTTCGGCCCGTCATCGAAGACGTGGCCGAGGTGGCCCTTGCAGCGGGCGCAGTGCACTTCGGTACGGAGCATGCCGTGGCTGCGGTCCTCAGTCGAGGCGACTGCGCCTTCGACCGGCTTGAAGAAGCTCGGCCAGCCGGTGCCGGAGTTGAACGAGGTATCGGCGTTGAACAGATGGAGGCCGCAGCCGGAGCAATGATAGGTGCCGGTGCCGTTCGCCTTGAAGGTGGAATAACCGCCGCAAAATGCGGGTTCGGTGCCGTGCCGCCGCAGTACGTCGTACTGCTCGGGTGTCAGGCGCTGCTTCCACTGCGCATCGGTGAGGTTGGCCCAATCGGGCTCGGTTTCAGCAGGCATGGTGGCTCCGGCGGCTGGGGGCGCGACTGCCGCCTCGGGCTGCGAACAGCCGAGGATCAGCAGGCAGGCGAGGATGGCGAGGGTCAGCCGCATGGCCATGGATCTTCGCACCGCCTCGGCGAGGGGAACGTCACTTCCGCCCAGGCTCTACGGCCCAGGTCAGCAGGCGTGCCCGGCGCAACAGCAGCCAAGGACCAAGGCGCAGGCGCCGCCCCGGCGCGCCATGCAGCAGATCGTCGAGCCGACGCAGCCGACCACGGTCGGCAGGGATGCCGAACTGCGCGCAGAGTCCGCGCCAGGCGGCAGCACGGGCCTCGGCGTCGAGGGTCTGCAGGGCGGCGACCGGAGCGGAACCCGTGCCGATGATGCCCGCAGCGCGGGTCATCGCCGCCTGGCGCGTCCGCCCCCCCTGCTCGGCCATGCCGGCCAGCGCCTCGCCGATGCCGGGGCAACGTCGCTCCCACTCCGGCAGGACGTGGTGGCGCAGGCGATTGCGGGAGAAGGCGGGATCGGCGTTGCTGGCATCTTCGCGCCAGGCGAAGTCGTTGCTCCGGCACCAGGCGACGAGATCGGTTCGGCCGGCGTGGAGGAGCGGTCGCAGCAAGCGAACGCCTGGCGCCAGTGCGCGTTCGGCGGCGATGCCGCCCGGCCCTTCCGGACCGCAGCCGCGCAGGATCTGCAGCAGCGCGGTTTCGGCCTGATCATCGCGATGGTGTGCGGTGCAGGCCGCGCTTGCGCCGAGGCGCTGGCAGGCTGCGGTGAGCAGCGCGTAGCGCACGCGACGTGCCGCCTCTTCCAGCCCATCACCACGCATCGCCGCCCGGACGTCAGCCGCTTCACCGACGAATGGCACGCTCAGCTTGGCGGCCAGCTCGGCGACGAAGGCAGCGTCATCGCTTGAAGCGGCTCGCAGTTGATGGTCGAGATGCCAGCACACCACGCGGTAGCGCCCGCAGCCGGCCAGCATGCCGAGCAGCGCCACGCTGTCCGCCCCGCCGCTGACCGCAGCGACGACGGTCGCGCCGTCGGCCAGGTCGCTGGGCAGGCGCAGCACGGCTCAGCCTCGCAGTCGCAATTGCGTTCGTAGTTCGCGGTTCGTGGTTCGTGGTTCCGCAGCGACATACGACCCTGGTCGCTCCGTTCCCGGGGTCACCCAGGAGGTGAACGACCCGGATCCGGTAACTCCGGCATATCCAACCACGAACCACGAACCACGAACCACGAACTGCGGCATTGAGGCTCAGTCGTGCAGCTGCCGGCGCAGGCGCGGGATCATCTCGCGCAGGCACTCGGCGAGAGAACCGGGGAAGGTCGCGCCGGCCGCTTGCAGATGGCCGCCGCCGCCGAAGGCCTGCGCCACCGGCGCAACCTGGAACGGCGGATTGGAGCGCATGCTCACCCGCGTCATGGTGCCGTCCTTCGATTCGCGCATGAGGTAGGCGACCTGATTGCCGGCCAGCGAGCGCGGTATGTCGACCATCTCGCCCCAATCCTCTGGCTCACCCACTGCGGCGATGTCCTCTTTCGACAGGGCGATGCCGGCCAGGCGCGGCTCCTGCTCGTCGACGCGCAGGCGCTCGATGCCCAGGCGGGTCACCGCGAGGTCGTGCGGCTTCTTGGTGTAGGTCAGGGCGCGATTGATCGCCGAGACGTCGACCCCGAGGTCGGCCAGCCGGGCGGCGAAGCGGAAGGCAGCCGCGTCGGTGTTCGAATGCATGAACCGCCCGGTGTCGAAGACCAGGGTAGCGTAGAGATTGTCGGCGATCTCGCGGTCGAGGTCGACGTCGAGCCGGTCGAGCAGCTTCGCCGCCACCATGCCGCTGCAGGTCGCCACCTCGTCGACCAGGTTGAGATCGCCGAAGCGATCATTGGTCACGTGGTGGTCGAGGTTGAGCAGCTTGCCGTGCGGGATGTGCGAGCACGCGCCGAGCCGCTTGCGATCGCCGCAGTCGCTGGAGAGCAGCAGATCGCAGGCCGGCATGGCCTTGGCCGCCACCTCCGTGTCGATGGTCTGCGCCATGCCGAAACGCGGCAGGAAGGCATAGATCGAGGCTGGCCTGGTCGGGCAGGCGAAGCGCACGCGCTTGCCCAGGCGCTCCAGCGCGATGGCCAGCGCCAGCGAGGTGCCGATGCCGTCGGCGTCGCTGTTGATGTGCGTGGTCAGGACGATGTCGGCGGCGTCGGCGATGGCGCGGGCGGCGGCGAGGTAGTTGGGGCGCTTCATGTCGGTGGTCCGAGGCTGGGGACTGGTGCGGGGATGCCAGCGAGGATCGCCAATTCGCCCTCGGTGAAGCCAGCGGCGACCCGGCCGGGACGGTCGAGCGCCCACGGACTGGGCAGCTGGTCGGCGAAGTCGGCGTGCACGACGGCGGCGAAGTGTGCCTCCGGATCGAGCCCCTGGCGGTCGCACCACCAGCGGTGCCAGCGCGTGCCGGTGCCGACATGGCCGATCTCGTCGCGATAGATGCGTTCCAGCGCGGCGTGCGCGCCGGGATCGGTGACGCGCGGCAGCAAACCGGCGTTGACGTCGAGGCCGCGCGCTTCGAGGAAGCGCGGCACCACCACCAGTTGCTCGCCGAGATCGCGGCAGGCGACCGCAGCATCCCACAACCGGTGATGCACCGGCTCGCTGCCCGGCGGATGGCCGTTGGCGGTCAGCCAGGTCTCCAGCAGGCCGGCATGCACCACTTCTTCGCGGGCGACGCGCACGCAGTCGGCATGGAACTCGGCGGGCATGCCGGAACCGCGCAGGGACAGCACGCAGGCGAGGTCGATGGCCTCGAGTTCGATGTGCCAGATGGCGTGCAGGAAGCGGCGCAGGCCGGTCGGGCTGTCGACTCCCTGGCGGCGGCGCTTCGCCGCCCCTTCGCAGACGCCCGGAGGTCGACCAGGACGCGTCGGCAACGCCGGCATCTCCCAGCTCGCGCCGTTGCACGGGACCAGGCCAGCCAGGACCGCGTCCTTGGCTGAAGCGGTCGGCGCGGCGATCGCCGCCAGCAGGCCGGCGGCGAAGGTCACCGCAGGCGCACCGCCGTCAGCACCAGGAACAGCGGGATCTCCTTGGCCGCGAGGTCCTCGGCAGCGAAGCGCGTGCCCTTGGTGCCGCGGCGCGGGTTGGTCAGTTCGTCGCAGCCGGTGATGCCGAGGCCGGCGGCGCCGGCCGCCTCGATATAGGCGGCCAGCGGACGATGCGTGCTGACCGTCTGCAGCGCCGCCTCGGGCGTGCCGGGCAGGGCGCCGGGGTGGGTGGCGATGCGCGTCTGGTACATCGACAGGTAGCCGTCGATGCGGCGATACTGCTGGCGCCGGTCATCATCCCAGCCCCAGGCGCTGCGCTTGGGCTGGCGGAAGCAGGGATGGGTGAGGGCGATGACGAAGCGGCCGCCGGGGGCGAGCATCTTCGCCACCCCCTGCATCACCGGCAGGATCGGTTCCAGGTCCTGCAGCACCATCAGCGCGGCGGCATGGTCGAAGGCCTGGCCCGGCAGCGCGGCGGCGAGATCACGGGCATCGCCAAGCACGTACTTCTCGTGCGCGCCGGCCCGGCCCTGCGCCGCAGCCACCAGGCTGGGGCTGGCCTCGACGCCGACCGCGTCCACGCCGAGATGGGCCAGGGCACGGCCGAGCACGCCCTGGCCGCTGCCAACGTCGAGCACGCGCTGGCCCTTCTTCGCCGACAGCCGCTTGAGCACCGCCGGCAGGAGCACGGTCTGGTAGAGGTCGGCCCCTCCATCGCCCTGATGCTTGTCGTACCAGCCCGCCTGGCCCTCCCACGCGGTATGGGCGGCAGGAGCGGGATCGGCGGAGACGGGCGGCTTGCGCGGCGGGCCGCTGTAGTCGCGACGGGGGAACTGGGCCATGGGTCGGCATGGTCGGGCGGGCGGCGCTACGTCCAGACTGGACTCGCGCCCGGCATCTGCAGCGTCGGTGCATGCGCCGCCTCGCCATCTTCGACCTTGACGGCACCCTGGTCGATAGCCGCCGCGACCTCGCCGATGCCGGCAACGCCGCGCGCGCCGCCCTCGGCCTGCCGCCGATCCAGGTGGCCGACATCGTGCCGATGATCGGCGACGGCGCCGGCAAGCTGATCGAACGTCTGACCCCGGGCTGCGACGAGGCGGCGCGCCGGCGGGCGATGGAAGCCTTCCGCGCCGACTACGCCACCCGCCTGACCGCCCACACCGCCGCCTACCCCGGCATCAGCGAGATGCTGGCCGAGCTGCGCCGACGCGGCTGGCTGATCGCGGTCGCGACCAACAAGCCTGCCGTGTTCGCCCGCCCGCTGCTGGACCAACTCGGCCTGCATATCGACGGCCTGCGCGGCGGTGAAGGGGCGAAGAAGCCCGATCCGACCATGCTGCACGAGTTGATGCAGGAGCTTGCCGCCGCTCCGGCATCGGCCTGGATGATCGGCGACCACCATACGGATCTGCAGGCAGCCGCGGCAGCCGGTGTCCGGGCGGTGCATTGCACCTGGGGTTTCGGCCAGCGCGACGGGGTCACGGCCGTAGCCGAGGCCACCCACCCCCGCGAGATCGTGGCGCTGATCGATGGCTGAGGTCATCGTCCGCGACGTCGACGGCCACCCCGTAACCCCCGACACCGTGCTGGCGGCGTACCGCATGCGCTGCTTCCCCATGGCCGAGGCGCGCGGCGGACCGCTCGCCTGGTACCGGCCGAACCGCCGGGCGGTGATCACCTGGGACCGCTTCGCCGTCCCGCGCAGCCTGGCCAAGGTGCTGCGCAAGCAGCCCTACCGCATCACCGTCGACCGCTGCTTCCCCGCCGTCATCGCCGCCTGCGCCGAACGCGAGCAGACCTGGATCAGCCACGACGTCGAGGCGCTGTACACGGAGCTGCATCGCCAGGGGCACGCCCACTCGGTCGAGGCCTGGGACGCGTCCGGCGCGCTGGTCGGCGGGCTCTACGGCCTGGTCCTCGGCTCGTGCTTCTGCGGCGAGAGCATGTTCCACCGCGCTCCTGATGCCTCGAAGGCCTGCGTCGTCGAACTCGTCACCCTCCTGCGCGCCAAAGGTTTCGTCCTGCTCGACTGCCAGCAGCAGACTCCGCACATGGAGCGCTTCGGCGCCTACGAGATCAGCGACCGCGAGTACGCCCGGTTGCTGGAGGCGGCCATTTCGCCTTTGTCTTGGTAGGGTCCAGGGCGCAGCCCTGGCCGCAGCGGCAGCGAGGACCGGCCGCCGAGGGCTGGTGGGCGGATACAATGGCGAAGCCATCCGCCCACGATGTCGGAGCGGATGCGACGACATCGAAGTCCGACAAAGTAGACATGAGCCGGGGCCCCTCGAGCCCCTTGGCCCACCGGACGGTGGGAGAAACCTAGGGGTTGTAACCCCCAAGGAACCCCGGCATGCGCATCCTCGGCCTCGATCTCG
>JALHRW010000029.1 GCA_022841245.1 Planctomycetota bacterium | reverse complement strand
TGCTCTTCCGATCTGCTGGCTGCTGGCCGCTGGCTGCTGGCTGCTGGCCGCTGGCCGCTGGCCGCTGGCCGCTGGCCGCTGGCCGCTGGTTGCTATACGTTCCCGCCATGCCCACGTATGCTCTCCGCCCGCGCATCCTCGTCACCGGCGGGGCGGGGTTCATCGGCTCGCATCTGTGCGAGCGCCTGATCTCCGCCGGGGCCGACGTCCTGTGCGTCGACAACTTCTTCACCGGTACGCATGACAACGTCGCGGGTCTGCACGGAAATCCGCGCTTCGAACTGCTGCGTCACGACGTGACCGAACCGCTGCGCGTCGAGGTCGACCGCATCTTCAACCTCGCCTGCCCGGCCAGCCCGGTGCACTATCAGTTCAACCCGGCCCAGACGGTGAAGACCAGCGTGCACGGCGCGATCAACATGCTCGGTCTGGCCAAGCGGACCAAGGCCCGGATCCTGCAGGCTTCGACCTCGGAGGTCTACGGCGATCCGACGGTGCATCCGCAGACCGAGGAGTACTGGGGCAACGTCAATCCGATCGGCCCGCGCGCCTGCTACGATGAGGGCAAGCGCTGCGCCGAGACCTTGTTCTTCGACTATCACCGCCAGCACCGCGTCGACATCCGCGTGGTGCGCATCTTCAACACCTACGGCCCGCGCATGCACCCCAACGATGGCCGGGTGGTGTCGAACTTCATCGTCCAGGCCTTGCGCGGCGAGGATCTCACCATCTACGGCGATGGCACCCAGACGCGCAGCTTCTGCTACGTCGACGACCTGGTCGACGGCCTGCTGCGCATGATGGACGCGCCCGACGGCACCACCGGCCCGATCAACCTGGGAAATCCGCACGAATTCACCATGCTGGAGCTGGCCGAGATGACTCTGCGCCTGACCGGCAGCCGCTCACGCCTGGTGCGCCGCCCGCTGCCGCAGGACGACCCGAAGCAGCGCCAGCCGGACATTTCGCGGGCCAAGGCCGCGCTGGCGTGGCAGCCGAAGGTGGAGCTGGAAGAGGGGCTGGCCCGCACGGTCGACTACTTCCGGCGGCTGCTCGGCTGAGCGAGACCTCAGGCCGATAAGGGCCTGTACAAGAACGTGCGGAGTACGCCGCTCCCCTTGGCGTAGGTTACGGGAAGCTCCAGAGCCAGGGATAGAGACTGTTCCGGCAGGTTGAAAGGCGGCACCGACAGGTAGACCCCCGAATTATCCAGCACGCGGGTGTCTCCGCCACGGACCTTGTCGAGGTTCGGCACGGGAGCTTCAGTTCCTGTAGGGTAATGCTCGGTGATGATCACCAATTTGAATTTCTGCAGCTTCAACAGGACGCTGCAAATGTCCTGATTGGACAGGTGCTGGAATACTTGGCGCACCAAACACACCTCGCCGACCGGGAGCGCATCAGCAACGATATCTAGCGCTACGAATCGGACGGTGTCGCAGCCGTACTGTTCCTGGTTCCTGTCCACGAGTGGCCTGACGACATCGACACCGGTATAACGCGAACAGAATGGCAGTAGTCGATGGCCAATGCGGAAGTCGCCGCATCCGAGATCAACGAAAGTGGACCCCGCGAGCCCATCCCTTGTGACGGTGTCTGAGACCAGGGAGATGTATGGGGCGACAAGATCCTCGTCGACTGAGCCCCGCCCAGAGAAGAACTCGCCCTTGGCCCCGCCCCATGCGTTTTTCGCGTAGATGTCGGTGAATACGGCTTCGCTCGACCGACCGCGGTTTCGCTCACGATCCTTTGCGCGACGGTAATTCCGATACCATTCAACGAGGCAGGCGGGGGCGATTGTCCTGAGTAGCGATTTCATGGGAGATCTGGCGGACGGTATTGGGCGCTGCCTTGCGGGGGCCCTCACGGCTGCCGGTTGATCCAGCCACCGACGAACGTCCGCGCGATGATCGACACGTCGAGCCACAGCGACCAGGTGCGGAGGTATTCCAGGTCGAGGTTGATGCGTCGGCGCATGTCCTCGACCGTGCGCGTTTCGCCGCGGGCGCCGCTGATCTGGGCCAGTCCGGTGATGCCTGGCTTGAGATAGTGCCGGCGCATCAGTTCGCCGATCTCGTTGGCGAAGCGCTTGTTCAAGGCGAAGGGGTGGGGACGCGGTCCGACGACCGACATGTCGCCGAGCAGGACGTTGAGGAACTGCGGTGTCTCATCGAGCGAGGTGTTGCGCAGGAAGCGCCCCAGCGGGGTGATGCGCGGGTCGCCCTGCTCGACCTGGCGGAAGCGGCCGGTGGTGATGTCCTGGCTGCACACATCGCGGCGCATGGTGCGGAACTTGAACACTCGGATGCTGCGGCCCCAGCGACCCTGGCGCTCCTGGACGAACAGGACCTGACCCGGGCTGGTCAGCTTGATCGCGGCGGCGATCAGCAGCATGGGCAGGCCGAGGAGAGCCAGGGCAACCAGCGCGACGGACTTGTCCTCGATCCATTTGCCGACTTCGGCGGCGGGGCTCAGCGGCCCGTTCGACAGATCGATGGCCGGCAGGCCTGCGAGGTCGTAGGGGCGCGGGCAGAACAGCGGCACGGCCTCGGGATCGGGGACATAGCGCACGATCAGCGGCCGGGTCAGCAGGCGCGCCATCACCTCCATCAGCAGCAGCCGGTCATCGAAGCCGGTCGACAGCAGCACTTCGTCGGGATCTGCGTTCGCCACCGCCCTCTCCAGCTCGCCCAGCGGATGGCTCGGACAGTCCGACATCACCGCCACGCCCGGACCGATTTCGGCGACGACCGTGCAGCCGAGCTCGGGGTGGCGCAGCAGGTGTTCGCGCAGGCGCAGGCGGCAGTCGAGCGGCCCGACCAGGACGATGCGCCGCGCGGGGCTGCTGCGCTGCGCCAGCCATGACAGTAGGCGCACGGCGACGGCCGGGGGCAGGGCGAGCGCAGCGGCGATCGCGACGGTCGGCCACGTCATGGCGCCGACCAGGGCGGCGGCGGTGGCGGCCAGGGCGGTGGCGCAGCCCAGCACCAGAGCCCCATGCGCGGTCGGCGACCAGGGCCGGCCCGCTCCGGGCCGTGGCGCTCCGGTCAGATGCAGGAGCAGGCCGGCGAGGGCGACTGCGAGCGGGACGACGAGATGGGCAGATCCGCCCAGCCAGGTGCCATCGACCAGTCGTGGCGCCGCGAGCACCGCTGCGGCAGCGGTGGCCAGATCGACGGTCCAGATGAGCAGGCTCCAGAAGGGAGGCAGCGTCTTGGCTGACACGATCCGAAAGATGCTACGAGGGGCGTAACTCAGCACCAGCAGGCTGGGAGGGTCGAGCGCCAGCTCGACCATGGGGCGATGGCGGCGGGTGACGCAGGGCTGATTGCCCTGGTCGGCTGGCGCTCGACCCTCCCAGGTCGGGCAGAACTGCCCGGGGAGTCCGCCCGGACCCCACCACTACGCGGGCAGAACTGCCCAGCCGGCACATGCCAGATACCGCAAAATTACCGCGATAATCCACTTCAATTGTCAACCACGGGTCATATCATCAAACCCACTCCGCCATGCTGACATCCCTCGCTCCAACGCTCCTGTGGTGTGCAACCGGCCTTCCGTCCGGCGCCGACACTACCGATCATCAGCTGTCCCGCCTCGGGCGTGAGGTCGGCGATCTCAGTAGTGGCCTGCGCCCGGCCGTGCGTCCGTTCGCCGGCCAGGCCGGCAGCGAGGGCGTGCCCGGACTCAGCGTCGAGATCTATCCGCTCGATGTGCCGACGCCCGTGGTCCAGCGTACCGATCCCGCGATCGACTTCACCTGGGGCAGCGCCGCACCGGCGACCGGCATCCCGGCCAACCGCTTCGGCGCGACGTGGACCGGCGAGGTCGTGCCGACGGTCAGCGGCGACTACACCTTCATCGCTCGCACCGACGACGGCGTGCGGCTGTACATCGACGGCGCGCTGGTGATCGACCGCTGGGTCAACCAGTCGGCCCGCGACGTCAGCTCGACCGTGGTCAAGTTGAAGAAGGACAAGGCCGTCACGCTGCGGATGGAGTACTACGAGAACACCGGCCAGGCGTCGGCACGGCTGTCGTGGTCGCGCGACGGTGGGGCGGCCGCGGTGATCCCGCAGGCCAATCTGCGCAGCGCCGATCTGCTCAACGAGTTCCCGCCGGTCCTCACCGGCCCGACCAGCGGCACCGGCACGGTCCAGGTCGGCGCGTTCACGCCCCTCGATGGCGGCGTCATCCATTACACTGTCGACGGCAGCGATCCGAAGTCGTCCAGCCCGACCGTCTCCGCTGGCGTGATCACCCTGACCTCCAGCACCAACCTGCGCGCCGCGGTGCGCGGCAGCGATGGGAAGTTCGGTCCGGTTGCCACCCGCACCATCACCGTCCTCGGCGGCGGCGGCACCGGACTGCTCGCCTCCTACATCGGCGGTACCAATCCTGGCGCTACGCCGCTGCTGTCGCGCACCGACGCAGCGTTGAACTTCAACTGGCGCGCTGCGCCGCCGGCCGCCGGCCTGCCGTCCGACTACTTCACCGCCCGTTGGGAGGGCGAACTGGTTCCGGCCTGGAGCGAGACCACGACCTTCAGCCTCAGCGCCGATGACGGCGCCCGCGTCTACCTCGGCGGCAAGCTGATCATCGACCGTTTCCACGGCTCCGGTTCCAGCACCGCCACGGTCGCCCTCACTGCCGGCCAGGCCCTGCCGCTGGTGGTCGAGTATGTCGAACTGGGCGGCAACGCCTCGGTGCGTCTGCGCTGGCAGTCGGCCAGCATGTCGCTGCGCGACATCCCCACCGCCGCCCTGCGGCCAGTGGTCCAGAGCGTGCCGGACGCCACGGGCAGCGGCCTCGCCGCCAGCTACTTCGCTAACACCACGCTGACCGGCACGCCGGCTGCGGTGCGGGTCGAGCCGCGCCTCGACTGGCGCTGGGGCACCACCGCCCCGGCCGGCCTGACCGCCGTCGACGGCTGGTCCGCCCGCTGGGAAGGCGCGATCATCCCGCGCTTCACCGAGACCTACACCCTCAGCATCGCCGCCGATGATGGCGTGCGGGTGTGGGTCGATGGCGTGCAGAAGCTCAACGACTGGCGTTCGCGCGGCCACCGTACGCTCACCACCACGGTCGCGCTGACCGCCGGCCGCGCCCATGCCATCCGGGTCGAGAAGAGCGACGTCTCCAGCACCGCTGGTGCCACGCTATTGTGGTCGAGCCTCAGCCAGCAGCGCGAAGTGGTGCCGTCATGGCGCCTGCTGCCCAGCCGTCCGCCCACCGTCGAGGAGCTGGCCCTGGCCGGCGCCGAAGACAGCACCATCGCCGGCACCGCCGTGGCCAGCGACCCCGATGGCGACACCTTGGCGTGGAGCGTGAAGACGCAGCCCGGCCACGGCTCGGTGACGGTGAACGCCGCCACTGGCGCGGTGGCCTATGTGCCGAACCTCAACTACAACGGGTCGGACAGCTTCGTCCTGCTGGTGAAGGACGCCTTCACCGAGACCGAACTGCCGGTCAGCGTGGCGGTGGCCCCGGTCAACGACGCGCCGGTCGCGGCCGTCGCTCCGGCTGCGACCAACGAGGACACAGCGGTGACGGTGACGCCGTCGGCCAGCGACATCGATGGCGGTGTGCTGAGCTGGTCGCTGCCCGTCGGCCAGGGCCCGGCGCATGGGACGTTGTCCGGCTTCAACGCCGCGACCGGCGCCGTGACCTACACCCCGTCGACCGACTACCATGGCTCCGACAGCTTCGTGCTGCAGGTCAGCGATGGCCTCGCCAGCGCCGCGGTGACGGTCAACGTGACCGTCGCCTCGGTCAACGATGCCCCGGTGGCTTCGGCGGCCCCGGCTACGACCGACGAGGACGTGGCGGTGACGGTGATCCCGACTGCCGGCGACGTCGACGGTGACGCGCTGACCTGGTCGCTCGATGCCTCCGCCGCTCCGGCGCACGGCACGCTCTCCGGCTTCGACGCGCTGACTGGCACGGTGATCTACACGCCCGAGGCCGACTGGAACGGCAGCGACAGCTTCGGTCTGCTGGTCAGCGACGGCAGCGCGACGGTGCCGCTGGTGATCAGCGTGGCTGTTGCCCCGGTCAACGACGCGCCGGTCGCTTCCGTGGCCCCGGCCGCGACCGACGAGGACGTGGCGGTGACGGTGACGCCGTCGGCCAGCGATGTCGATGGCGATGCACTGAGCTGGACGCTCGACGCCTCCGCCGCTCCGGCGCACGGCACGCTTTCCGGCTTCGACCCGCTGACCGGCGCGGTGGTCTACACGCCCAATGCCGATTGGAGCGGCAGCGACAGCTTCGGCCTGGTGGTCAACGACGGCACCGTCGACACGCACGTGACCGTCACCGTGGTGGTTGCCCCGGTCAACGACGCCCCGGTCCTGGCCGGCATCGAGACCGCCCTGAGCTGGTTCCGCGATGGCGACGCCGGTCTGACGGCCACCGCCGCGCTGACCGTCAGCGACGTCGACAGCGCCAATCTCAGCGGCGCCAGCGTGCGTATCGCCGGCAACTTCCAGCCCGGCGACGAGCTGCAGTTCACCAACCAGAACGGTATCACCGGGGTATGGAACGCCGGCAGCGGAACCCTGGCGCTCAGCGGCAGCGCCACCGTGGCGCGCTATCAGGCCGCGCTGCGCTCGGTGAAGTACCGCAGCACCCAGGCCTTCCCCGGCACCGCCGCCCGCGCCATCGCCTTCACCGTCAGCGACGGTAGCAGCTCGAACGAGGCCGCCCGTACCCTCGGCGTGGTCACGCGCAGCACTCCGCCGTGGAGCGAGGGCTTCGAGGGCCTCGCCATCGGCGGCGATCTGCACCAGCTCGAACTGCAGGGTCTGACCCGCTGGCATGGCTGGAACGCCGCCCCGGGCGCCAGCGCCCTGGTCAGCGCTACGCCGGCGCGCAGCGGCGGGGCGAGCGTCGCCATCGCCGGCGCCACCGACCTGGTCAAGGAGTACAAGGGCGTCAACGCCGGCGGCTGGCGCTACAGCGCGTGGCAGTACATCCCCACCACCTTCACCGGCACCAGCTACTTCATCCTGCTCAACACCTACCGCGACACCGCGGGGACTGACGGCAAGAACTGGTCGACCCAGGTGAAGTTCACCAACAGCCAGGTGCTGCCCGACTTCGCCGGCGGCTCGGCCCCGGTGGTCAAGGGCCAGTGGGTCGAGCTGCGCGTCGACATCGACTTCGCTGCCAACCTGCACCGCTTCTCCTACAACGGCGCGCAGGTCTTCGAGCGCAGCTGGACCAACGGCACCACCGGCGGCGGCGTGCTGAACCTCGCCGCGGTCGATCTCTTCGCCAACGGTGCCAGCCCGGTGTACTACGACGACATCTCGCTGACCCCGATCGTCCCGACGATCAGCGGCGGCGGCAGCGTCGCCTACCTCGAGAACGCCGCGCCGGTGCCGGTGATGCCGGCCCTGGCCGTCGACGGCTTCGGCGTTGCGCAGTTGAGCGGCGCCACGGTGCAGCTGACCGGCGATCTGGTCCAGGATGTCCTCTCGGCCACCGTCTCCGGCGGCATCAGCCAGTCGTGGAACCCGGCCACCGGCACCTTGACCCTCAGCGGCAACGCCACGCCGGCCGTCTACCAGACCGTGCTGCGCACGGTCGCCTTCGCCAACGGCAGCGACGCGCCGAGCCTCGCCCCGCGCACCGTCGCGTTCTCGGTCACCGCCCCGACCGGCGCCTCGAACAGCGTCAGCGCGACGGTGACGGTGACCCCGGTCAACGACGCCCCGGTCGCGCAGGCCCTCAGCCTGTCCGGCGATGAGGACACCGTCTTCACCGGCCAGGCCCTGGCGAGCGACGTCGACGGCGGCGCCCTCACCTGGTCGCTGGCCAGCCAGCCGGCCAACGGCACGGCCACGGTCGACGCCAACACCGGCGCGGTGAGCTACCAGCCGAACGCGGACTATGCCGGCGCTGACAGCTTCGGTCTGACGGTCAGCGATGGCACTGCCAGCGCGTCCACCAGCGTGTCCGTGACGGTGAACGCGGTCGATGATGCCGCCGTGGTCACCGTGCCGGGTGCCGGCAGCGCGACCCTGGGTTCCGATCTGCTGCTGACCGGCTTCGCGGTCGCCGACATCGATTCCGCGACGGTCAGCCTGACCGTGGCCGTCGACGCCGGCACCATCAGCCTGCCGCAACTGGCCGCCTCCGGCGCCACTGCCAGCAACAGCGGACTTGGCGTTGCGAGCATGGTCCTCGACGGCACCCCGGCTGCCGTCACTGCGGCCTTGGCCGAGGTGGTGTGGCGCGCGCCGGAGGCGGCGGGGAACGCGACGCTGAGCTTGGACGGCAATGGCGGGCACGCGACGGTGCAGCTGACCGCCAGCGATGCGGCGGCACCGATCACTGTGGCCCCGCTCGCCGCCACGACCTGGTCGTCTGGGCCGCACGGAACCACCATCCTGCCGGCTAGCCGCTTCTGGAACCTCGATGTCGTGGAGAGCGGCCGGTACCACCTGTGGGCCAACGGCAGCGGCGGGCTGGTCCACATCGACCTCGACGGCAGCCCCGTCGGCGAACTGGCCTTGCCGACAACGGCCACCTGGACCTGCCGCAATAGTGCGGGGGCCGCGCAGACTCTCGTGCTTACTGGCGGAGCCACTTGCCGCCTGTCCGTGCGTGGTGACGCCAGCATCACCAGCCTGATCCTCGTGGCCGAGACACCGGCCGGAGTTCAGCATGACGATCCCGTGCTGGTGGGTCTGGGCACGGTGGCGGTGATCGATGCCGCCGCCTACGATCACTCGACCCCCGCAGCGGATGGCTGGTCCATGCTGCCGAGCGGCGGAGCCATGGTCGGCCTGCCGGATACCGATCTGGCCACCAGCGCCGCGACCCGGCTCGATTATGACCTCTACGTCGTCAAGCCCGGCACCTACCGCCTGTGGGTCAAGGCCATGGGCAACGTCACCGGCGACTCGGTGTGGGTTGGTCTGGATGGTGTTCGGCAACCCAACTACGTGACGCATTTCGGGACGACCCAGCCGCAATGGAGCGCGCAGTCGGCGACTGCGGTACCGATCGATGTCAGCATCAGCAGCGCTGGACACCACGTCCTCAACTTGTGGATGCGCGAGGACGGCGTCTCGGTGACCCAGCTTGCCGTGTCCGGGGTCACAGGGTGGGCGCCTGCCCCGACGGCGTCGATCGCTGCCCAGGTGCGTCAGGGGCCGCTGGCCCAGAGCGGAACCGGCTTCGCCATGACCGCGATCAGCGCTGCACAGCTCCTGCCAGGCAAGGCTGGAACGACGTGGACCACGCCCAATAGCGGACCTGGCCTGCAGGCCTTGCCCGATGCCGGAACGTCGAGCAACTTCGCCACCGCTCCGTCGATGACGTGGTGGCTCAACGTCACCACTCCCGGAACCCGCGAGATCTGGCTGCGCACTGCCGGTCCGGACACGAATGGCGACACCATCTTCGCCAGCCTCGACGGGTCGCAGATCAATTTCCTCACCTACGTCGGCATCGGGCCCAGCCTGCCGCTGACCTGGACCAACCGGACCGCGGACCGTTCCGTCGTCACGTTCACGGTTGCTCCGGCGGATGTCGGCCTGCACGCCTTCACCCTGTGGATGCGCGAAGACGGGCTGGTCCTCGAGCGCGCTTCGCTGCAGGTTCCTGGACAGCCGGTGCCGACTGGCGATGGGCCTGCGCTCAGCGTGCCCGAGACGTTGCCGACCACAGGCGGTAACGGCTGATCAACGACGGGCCACCGGGCCTGAAGTTGGACGCTGTTCGACCAGTCGCCAGCCGATATGTGATGCGGAGCGTGAACGCATCCGGCCAGCAGCGTCAGGCACGGCGCATCCGCGTCCTGCAGCTCATCACCACGACGGTTGGCGGGGCAGGCGAGTACCTGGTGCGCGTACTCGACGGTCTGGATCGCAGGCGTGTTGAGACGGTGGTGGGGTTCGCGCCAGGCGCGCCCCTCGACGCAGCGGCGGCGTTGCGGTCCGAGGCAGTCATCCACGTCCCGTGGGATCGTCGCGCAACCCTGAGCGGCATGCTGCGGGCGACGTGTCGGCTGACCCGCTTCATCCGTCAAGGCGGGTTCGATGTCGTGGTGACCCACACCTCGGTTGCCGGCCTGGTGGGCAGGATCGCCGCCTGGCGAGCGGGATGCCCAGTCATTGTCCATACCGCCCATACCACGGCCGTGCTGGCTGCGCGTGGGGTCATCGGACGGTTCGCCTACCGTCTGGCGGAAGCCGCGCTGGCTCGCATCACCACCTGCACCGTCTTCAGCTCGCATGCCCTGGAACACATGGTCATGGCGGCTGGAGGCGCCCGTCAGGGGCGCTCATTGACCGCATACCACGGCATCGATCTGCCTCGGCTCGATCGTCAGATCGAGGGAGCACGGCAGCGCGTGCGCGAGGAACTCGGTCTGGGTGCAGGTCCGGTGGTCCTGGTCGCCGGCCGCCTTGAGCCGGCGAAGGGAGTCGACCTCGCTCTGGCCTCCTGGCCGCAGCTGCGTGCGCACCACCCAGATGCGGTCCTACTCATCGCTGGCGATGGTCCGGACCGTGCGGATGTGGAGCGCTTGGCAGGGCCAGGTGTGCGTCTGCTGGGTTGGCGGACCGATGTTCCCGCGCTGTGCGCAGCGGCTGATGTGGTCGCCGTTCCATCACGGCATGAATCCTTCGGCATCATAGCCCAGGAGGCCGCGGCGGCCGCCGTGCCGGTGGTGGCCAGCCGGGTTGGTGGACTCCCTGAGGTTGTTCTTGATGGTGTGACGGGCGTGCTCGTTCCCCCCTTGGATCCTGCGGCCCTGGCATCAGCCATTTCCGCTCTTCTGCGCGACCCGGTTCGCGCGGCGGCACTCGGCCGGGCTGCTCGGCACATGGTTGAACGCCGATTCACCGGTGGCGGCGCCGCGGCAGCCCACGCCCGGCTCTACCAGCGCCTCGCCCATCGGCGCCAGAGACGAGGATAAGGAGCCCGAATGCGTCTCGCCGTGAGCATCGACCAGCGCTACCTGAGCACACCGGATGGCGCGGTGTGGACGACGTCGTTGCATCCCCACGCCTTCTTCTCCCGTTACCTGGCGGTATTCGACACGGTCACGGTGCTGGCACGCTGCTGGCCGGTCGCGTCCGTGCCGCCACTGGCCCGTCGGGTTGATGGCCCCAGGGTCCAGGTTGCGCAGATGCCGCCCTACGTCGGACCACTCGGACTGCTGCGGCGGCTCGGCGAGCTTCGTCGCAGCATCGCTGCCGCCCTGGATCAAGTGGATTGCGTCGTGGTACGCATGCCCTCGCAGCTTGGCGGCCAGGTTGCGCGGACGGCGCGCCTTCGCGGCCAGGTCTGCGCTCTCGAAGTCGTTGGCGATCCCTGGGATGCCTATGCGCCTGGCTCGACGCGCAGCCTGCTCCGTCCGTTGTGGCGCTGGCTGGCCTATCGTGATCAACGCGGGCATGCGTGCCGGGCGGATGCCGTGGCGTATGTGACCGACTCGGCGTTGCAGTCACGCTATCCGGCCAGCGATCCCGCACGGATGCACACGGTTCCGACGATTGCGCTGACACCTGAGGCATTTGCAAGCGGACCGCGTCACATCGCAGCGACCTCCAGCTGGCGACTCATCACCGTGGCGATGATGCAGCAGCTCTACAAAGGGACGGATGTGCTGCTGCGCGCCTGCGCCCGGCTTGATGGGCACGCCACGCCGTGGCATCTGGAGATCATTGGCGACGGCGAGTACCGAGGCGAGCTCGAGGCGCTGGCGCGCACCCTCGGAATCGCCGGGCGTGTCGAATTCCTCGGCGCTCTGCCACAAGGCGAAGCGATTCACACCAGACTCGACGCGGCAGATCTCTTTGTGCTGCCATCACGGCAGGACGGCCTGCCTCGCGCCTGTGTCGAGGCCATGGCTCGCGGGCTGCCCTGCCTTGCCTCTCGGATCGGCGGCACCCCTGAGCTGCTCGGGGACGATGCCCTGGTCCACCCCGGAGACGTGGACGGGCTTTCGCAGCGATTGAGGGCGGTTCTCACCGATCCGGGCTGGCTCACCGCCCAATCCGCACGGAACCTCACCCATGCGGCCAACTGGTCGGAGGCGTCCGTGCTTCCGCGCCGTCAGGCCTTCCTTGGAAGCCTGAAAGCCATGGCGTTGGAGCGGAGCGGGCCGAAACCGGCCTAATGCTGACGGAGCGTCACGAAGCAGGCGTCGCCCGCCTGCATCGGCGGCAGCTTGACGCAGAGCCCATCCCCGACGACCTCCTGGACGACCGGACAACGGACAGGTTGTTTCAGCGGTGCGTATTGCAGGTCTGGGACCAATTCGATGTCACCCTTCCAACCTGCCAGGGGGGCGGACAAGCCGTTCACCATCAGCATCCGGCCGCCGAACCTACCGGGTACGAGGACCTGCACGTGCCCACCATCGGCAGTTGCGAGAACCAAGGGGTCGCTGGCTCGGCATAGGCGACCGGACATGGAGCCATAGCGCTGCATGACCCACCAGACCGCGCGTGGTTGCTGGTCGAAATCCAGCAGGCCATCAAGGGTCGGCTGGGCGCCGTTGCTGCGGCCATCCGGCTCACGCCAGCAGGATCTGCACGCACCCGAGATGCCCGAGCGTTCAATTTGAGCGATGGCTACGACGGTCGCGCCAGGAACCACATGGAAGCGCCGTGGCAGATACTCGTTGATTTCTATAGGCATGGCGGCGAGGCCGCGCGCGGCCAGCAGGGCTCGGGCAGAGGCGACGTGCTCGCCGATTCGTTCGACATCCCGATCACGCAGTTCATGCCAGGAGAGGATGTCGGGCATGGTACCGGCGGTTTGGCAATGGTCGAGAAAGGCCGTCAGATCGGCAAGGTCGAAGAAGGAGTAGCTCGGGCCGATGAGCTGTACCGACGGGTCGGCCTTCCGCGCTGCGCGCCACCCTCGCGACCAGGCCTCGAGGAAGCGGCCGCGGTCCCGCTGCCAGAAGGTTTTGGCGTCAGCCTCGTTCCAGATGTCGAGCCGACGTTGGGGTGCGACCGCGCCAGTGGTGGTCGTGACCTCTGCCACCAGGGTCTCCCAAGCCGACCAGTCTCCATTGTCACCAGGCCAGGCCCCAGCCTCCCGGTAGCCGTGACGGTCGGACACCACCACCTCGATGGCTTGCGCCAATCGGGCGGCCCTGGCCCCCGCCTTGAGCGCCAGATCGGGCGACAGGCGCCAGCGTTGCGGACGCAGCGGAATGATGCGCTCGTCGATCGGCAGTGCCGGAGACAACGAATGGAGGAAGCCGCTGGCGCGCCAGGCGATTGGCGCCCCGTCCGGTTGGACGTCGACGAGCAGCGGCGCGTCAACGGCCGCAAGCCGTCCACTCAAGAACAGGCACAGCCACAGAGACGATACGACAAGGGTGGAAACCCGGTGGACGATCATGTCGTTGATCCGCAGGGAATGTCCACTTCAGAGGAGGGACGATCGGTTGAGAAGGCCGCAGTAAAGAACAGCCACCACAGGGAGGCGAAGGGGAAAACGATGGCTCCGAGTGCCACGTCGAAGAATAGTGTTGTGGTGGTCGCCAATAGCGCACAGGACAAGCCCACCGACAGCGCCGTTCGTGAGCGGAGAACAGCAACGACTAGAGCGACGATTAGCAAACAGAAGGTCAGAAACCCCAAGATGCCTTGGTTGATAGTCCACAGTACCGGCAGAGAGTGCGGACTGTTGAGCGATTCGCCCCAGGGCGTGCTCACCCGCCGCAATCCGACCGCCGTAATGCCCTTCTGAACTCCAAGCACGCTCATGTCGATATGCAGCCACTGGTACACCGAACCGGGACCACGGCCAACGAGGGATAGAGCAGGATCATCCGAAAGGATGCGCCAAGCAGTGGCGTAGGTCGTCTCCCGATATGGATCGCTGATCGTCGTGAGGCGTGAGCGATCGGCTAGGACGAGCGTGCCGAGAAATAATCCAGCTGTACACAGCAGAATCAACAGGATCGGAATGGGTCTTAGCAGCACATCGGGGCGTTTGACGAGGAGAACGGCGGCACAGATCGCGAGCGAGATCAGCGCGCTGCGCGAACCCATGGCGACGAGTGCGAAAATGGCTCCGGCTCCCACACACCACCACCCCAGCTTGTACAGGCGCTTCGCTGTCGTGTTTGCGAAGACAAGGGCAACAGCCAACGCAGGCAACAGGGCAAGGTGTCCGACTGCTGGGCCATATAGCGGTCCACGGGCGCGTTGCTCATCGTCACGGATAACGCCAAACGATAAACCGGCGGCAAATAGTGATTTCAGGCCATAGATGACACCGATGATGGCGATGAAGAGCGTTGCCCGCTGGACTAGTCCAGGGATTCGGTTGCGGTCTGTGGCCTGTCCCAAGACGACACCCACGATGGCGGCAGCAATGGTGCCGATGGGCTCCAAGCAGCGGTAGGTTAGGTCGATCCGACTGGCGTACTGACCGTGCCAGCTGACCAGGACCAGCCCCCAGGCCGACATCACGCCCACGGCCAGCAGAACACCCAACGGCAGGAGCGGTCTGAGGCGAATGGCCGGCAGGCACAGTAGTGGCACGACAACGGCCAGTGAGATCAGGCCGCATATCGCCATCGGTATGACGGCCCCATTCACCGTTACCACGGGTTGCCAGACCATGGGCGTCAGGGCATGCAGGCCCAGGAAGGTCCAGTACAGGGTCTCTGCCACGACCACGCCGGTCCGATACCGGGAGGAGGGTTCGCAGGCCTGCATCATCCCGGCACGTCCTGTCGCATGTCTGCGGACCCATGTCGGGAGCGGAGCAGCGCCACCCAGGCGAGAGCGGCGCGTGCGCCGGCGCCAGCCGCCAGACCCCAGGCGGCGCCAGCAGCTCCATGGAGGGGCACCAGCAGTACGCTGACCGTGATCGCCACCACTGCCGCAGCGGCGACGATGCCAGGTTGCACCCGCCACGCTCCGGTCGCGGTCAGGGCCCAGCCCGCGGGCGTGGCGAGAGCATCGAACGCAAAGCCCAGCGCGAGCGGCAGGGCGATGGCCATTGAAGCCTCGTATCCAGGGCCATAGAGCACGCGCAGGATCTGACCCGCCCAGGGACAGCAGAGCAAGACGGAGGCACCGAGCAGGGCCATCGCCAGGCAGGTGGCTGCCATCAGCCGGCGGTAGGAATGACGCCTGCCGGCGAGGTGATGTGCGGCCAGGCGGGTCTGTACTGGCGGGCCTAGGCTGCTGGTCACCTGGGCCGCGGCGGTGATCAGCACGGCCAGGGTCGCGAACTGGCCGAGTTCGCTGAGGTCGGCGAACAGTCCGAGCACCAGGCGCGGGGCGGTGACGCCGAGGTTGAGCAGGGCGGCGACGATGCCGAGCGGCAGGACCTGGAGGAATAATGGCGTCAGCACCGTTGCCCCGGTGGTTGCGGGCCGGTGCCTCCACTCGCCCAGGCCGAGGCAGAACAGCGCCGCGGGGATGCCCAGACCGGCAACTCCCAGGGCGCCAAGCTCGAGGTGGCAGGCGATCGCGGTCGCCACGGTGATGGCGAGACAACGCAAGCTGGCGTACCCGGCAACGGCCCTGAAGCGTCGTTCAAGCAGCAGGCGCCCTTGGATGGTTTCACCAACCCCATCACAGCAGCGGGCGAGGCCCAGGGCTCCCCCAATCAAGGCCAATTCGGCGCCGCCCATGATCCAGCAGAGCGCCACGGCCAGCGGCAGCAGGGCCAGGCCGGAGCGGAGACGGAGCGCAACGGCGGCATCGGCCTGGACGCAGCGCCCGGTGGCGAGGGCCGAGCGCAGTTGCAGGCCGGCGAACAAATGCAGCGGCGTGACCACAGCGGCGGCGAGGACGTAGCTGCCGGTCGCCTCCGCGCCCTGCCATCTGGCGAGCAGGGCGATGGGCAGCCATTGGCCGAAAGCGCTGCCGGCGGTGGCTACGGCGGACCACAGCGTATCGGTCGCGATCCTCCGCATGCTGGCACCATGCCCCGTTTCCCGACAGCGGAAAGCAGGCGGTTCCGCTGCTGATCGCTGGCCATCCGCCGGCTGATGGGTACGAATCGGACGCATGCAGAGCACCAGGCCGGAGCACGGACCATCATGATGCCCGCCAATGTCCAGGATCTGCTATCGCTGCTCCTGCGTCGCCGACGTGCCGCCCTGATCGGCGGGTCGGTGACCGCCGCCATCGTCCTGGCCGGGTTGCTGCTGATGCCCAGGCTGTACGTCGCAGAAGCCAGGCTGCTGGTCGACAGCCGCAGCAATCGCGAGGGTATCCGGACCGACCAGCCGACCGAGAGTGGCGGCACCAGTCTGATGAACACGCAGCGGGATCTCCTGCTGTCCCCAGGAGTGCGCGCAGCGGCGATCGCATCGGGGGTCTTCGCCGACAACACGGTGTACGCCTCGTCCGGAGACCCCGTGCAGCTCCTGGGTGGCAGGCTGGACGTGTACGCACCCAGGGAGACCTGGGTGCTGATCGTCCAGCTGCGCGATGAGGATCCGCGGCGGGCAGAGCGCGGACTCCAGACGCTCATCGATGCGTTCCTCGCCGTCCAGTCGAAGCTTGAGCGCGACCAGGCGGAGTCCGCCCTGTCGTTCCTCGGCCATCAAGTCGACGAGTCGGCCCGGACACTCCAGGCGGCCCGCGACGAGGAGCAGGACTTCCGCATCCGCAACCGGCTCTTCACCGACGATTCCGAGCGGTCCAGCGCCAGTCAGCGGCTGGGGAATCTGCAGGGCCGCCGCGTGGTCGTGCGCGAGCAGGTCGCCAACCTGACGACCGTCGTCGGCCAGTACGACGCGGCTCTGGCAAAAGGCGACGGCGCCTTGCCGGCCCTGCTGGCGGTCGACGCGATCGCGCGCAACCCCATGGTCTCCAGCCTGAACGTGCGCTGGCTGGACAACCAGGCGAAGCTTGCCGAGCTCGGCCAGCGGGTGCTCGAGCGCCATCCCTCGATGATCCAGGCCCGCGAACAGGACGCAGCGTTGCGCGATGGCCTGCTCAGCGCGGCGAAGCAGGTGGGAGACGGCTACCGCGGCGAGCTTGCGGCGACCCAGTCGCAGCTTGCCGGTCTCGAACGCACCATCATGCAGGAGGAGGAGGAGCTGACCAAGTACAAGGAGGCCCTGGTACGTCTCGGGGCCACGTCGGATCGGGTGAGGAACCTGGCCGACATCCACGAACGGCTGCTGCGCAGGCGCTCGGAGATGCAGGTCGATGGCCGGCTGGAAGCAGTCCGCGTCGCAGTCGCCGATCAGCCGCAAGCACGGATCAAGAAGGCCGGTGTGTGGACTCCGCTGGCGGCGGCCATCGCCATGTTCCTCGGCATGGTCGTGGCGGCTGGAACTGCAGTGATCGCAGAAGCCCGAGATCGGCGCGTCGCCGGCGCCGCGTCGTTGCCCAGCGGATTGGCGGTCCTGGCCAAGGTGCCGTTCGTCGCGCACGTACCGACGCCAGGTTCCGATGGACCTCTCGCCACGGTGAGCAGGGCACTCCGTTTCAACCTGGTGACCGCCAAACCACCGCAGGAGGGCAGGGGGCAGGTCTGGCTGCTGGTGCCCTCGTCCGCTGGGGCCGGGGCGAGCACCAGCGCCCGGCACCTCGCGGCGGCCTTCGCCAGCGCCGGCCTGCGCACCCTGCTCGTCGACGCCGACATGTCGACCCCCGGCCAGCACCTCACCTTCCAGGTCGATCCGCATCCTGGCCTCGATGCCTTGCTGGCCGGCGAGCCGGACATCGCACCGCGGACGGTGCAGCCGAACCTCGATCTGATGCCCTGCGTGCCGCCTTCCGCACCGCGTCCCGATCTGCTCGCCGGCCACTGCCTGCCGGAATGGATGGAGCAGGTCCGCCACCACTACGATCATATCATCATCGACGCGCCGCCGATCGACACCTCGGCAGATGGCCTGAGCCTGGCTATGCAGGCTGACGGGGTGATGGTCGTGGTGCGCGATGGGCAGACGGCGATGGCAGCGGTGCAGAATGGGCACCTGCGGCTGGCGCCGGTCCATGAGCGTGTGCTCGGGGCGCTGCTGGTGGAAGGGCATGGTTAAGGCAGTCCTGCTGCAGATCACGCTGTGCGTCTCCGTGTTCGCCTTGGAGGGCACGGTCCCGTACTTCGATGGCACCGCTGCCTACTACGACACGTCAGGGCATCTGGTTGCGATCCACCGACCCCGCCCTGCAGGTGGGACGGAGTATCTGGATGCTGACGGAGCCGTACTCGGATGGTCTGATCGGCGCGCGGATGGAGCGGTGGAATACCGCTTCAGCGACGGAACGCTGGCCGGCTCCGCCTCGCCAGACCACCTGGGCGGATGGTTCTGGTTTGCTCCGGATGGCACCTACCGCGGTTTCACCAACCCGCCGAATCCCGGCCCGGTGCGGAACCATGGGCCGGATGGTCGTATCCTGGACCACGCACTCTGGCCCCTGCGCGTCAGCAGAAACCGCACCCCGGCTCCTGACGCGAGCTTTGGCGCGGGCCGGCGCTGACGCCGTCAGCCATTGGTCGCATCAACGATGCGCTGCGCCACCGCGGGCCAGTCGAAGCCCCGGGCCCAGGTGCGACGCTCATTTTCCCGCGCTAGATCACCCCGTCCCACGGCCAGGGCCTCGGCGATGAGCGCCGGCCAACAGGCGCCTGCGTTCGCAGGAAGCAGCAGATCACCGGGAGCCAAGGCCTCCGCGGCGCCGCCACTGGCGCGCACGAAGCACGGGCAACCTTGCGCGGCCGCTTCCAGCAGCACCAATCCGAAACCCTCCACGGTGGTGCCGATGCGGACTGGGGCCAGGGCCATGGCGTCTGCCCGACGGTACAACGCACGCAGCCAGGCATCGCTGCGGCCGCTGGCGATAAGCAGGTGTACTCCGAGGCGATCAGCCAGGCTGGTCAATCGCTCACGTTCCGGGCCGTTCCCAGCGGCAACAAGGAGCGGTCGATCCTGCGCCGGCAGGGCTGCAACTGCGCGGATCAGCAACCCGTGCCCCTTGCGCAGATCGAGCCGTCCAGCCATGGCGATGATACGGCCAGGCTGGGCGGGCAGGTCGGCATTCAGGGTCGCCAGTTCAGCGTCACTCGGCCCCTCGAGCCACCAGGGGTCGAGACCAAGGCCAGCAAGAGCAGAAGGCGTATCCGGAAACGAGCGGCGGGCGATTCCCAACGTGAAGCGGCTGTTCACCAGGATGCTGCACGCCGTGGCATAGGCCCGATGCGCCCCTCCCACCCGGAACCAAGGGCGTCGGGCGACGCTCAGCAGGTCGGTGCCGTGGGCGAAGCAGGCGTGCCGCACTCCACGAAGAGCCCCGCGTCTCCGCGCGGATGTGACAGCTGCGGCCCCGAAGTGGTCAAGGCACAGGACGATATCGGCTGGCGTATGCGCCAGCGCCTGTCCAAGCGCTTCGGCGACCGCCAAGCCGCGCAGCTTTGAGCGTGACGAACCGACGGCGACTCGGGTGACGGGAAACGCGTCGGCGTGCTCGGATCCTGAAGCCGTCGCATAGGCGGGAGCGACGACGCGAACCTCACGCATGGTCGACAGGCAGGTTGCGATCGCGGCAGCCGTCCGCGAGATGCCCCCGTGCCACGGCGGGTATTCACCCGTGACGATGACCCAGCGCCGGGCGCAGCTCATAATGATGCGGCCAGTTCGATGCCGGCGTACCAGCGCTCCCAGGAATCGCCGACCGTGGCATCAATGGCACTGTATTCCCCGTACGCGCGCAAACCGAGGCCCTGACGAAGCAGGTATTGCGAGGCCAATCGGCAACGCCGGCCGTTGAGGTGTTCCCGCCCAGCAGGGGAGACGGCGCCACTGTCCTCCGTGCGCCACCGGGCGGCGAGCAAGGTCGCCGACCAGCGGTCGGCCAGCCGCAAGCGGCCTTCGATCATCGCGTCGAGCGCGGTCGCCGCATTAGCGGAAGTGCCATCCTCAAGACCTTGTCCGATGCTCAGCACGACTTGTGAGCCTTCTTCCCACGGCCAGGTCAGCACGGCGTGGACGGTGGCAGCGGTGATCTGGTCGTCGGAATTCGTCACGTCGCCAGCGGTCGCATCCTGGTAGACGCGCAATTGCCCACCGGCCAGCAGGTCGAGGGTTGATCGCTCTGCGATGACGTGCCGCCAGTGCACCTCTGCGGCGGCGTCCCAGCCACCGCTGCGGCTTGCGTCATCCGGTCGCCAGGTCTGGCCTGCGCCGACGCGGAGGCCGAGCAGACTGCGATCGGCTCCGAGTAGGGCAGGTTCGACCGAGGCTCCTGCGCGCAGCGTATCCTGGTCCACGTCGCTGAAATGGGGCGTCGATTCCAGGTAGTCGGTCCGGACCACTGACAGATCGCCGGACAACCGCCACCGGCGGAAATCCACGCTGGTCGTGGCGGAGGCGTCCTGCTGGTCGCGAAGGGTGCTTTCGGGGAAGGCCCGCACCGGAGCATCGTCGCGCACCCAGGAGGCAGCGATCTGCCCCTGCGCAGTGGTGCCCCGCCAGGTCCCGGCAATCGAACCATCGTAGGTGGTCGCGTTGCGATCACTGGTCTCGGCATACAGCTTCCGGCCAAGTTCGAATCCGAGGACCAGATCTCCTCCCTCGCTGCCAAGGCTCCTGGCCTGCAGGCCAACCGTGCCCTGTGCCCAGGTATCGTTGGAACCCGAAGGGCTCTGCCGGGGATTGCTGTCTCCGCCGGTACCCAGGGCTGCCAAAGGATGGAATTCGAATGCAGCATCCGAGCCCTGCAGGTCGGCCCACGGCCGCAACGGAAAGCCCTTGAACAGCACCTCTTCGGTGGCTTCCGTCTCTGCTGCGGCAAGGCAGCCGGCGAGCATGACGGCACAGAGGAGACGGATCAGAAGCGGGATTCCGGGACGAAGACGGTGTCGCCAGCGCGCAGCGTCGGATCCTCAGCGCCCTTGCGGCCTTCGAGCACAGCGGGCACATCGACGACGATCGGAGGCGCCCCAGGCCTGACCAGCTGGACTTTGCCCTCACGAGCGAAACGTCCGAAACCGCCTGCGAGCGAGACCGCTTTCGAGACGGTCAACGTTTCACGGGCCGGGAGGGCCAGGGCGCCCGGCTTCTCCACTTGTCCCAGCACATACACGCGGTCGCTGCGCGGAACCAGGATGACGTCGCCGTGCATCAGTCCTACGACCGCTTGGCCCTTGGCGGCAGCACCGAGCGGCAGGACCTGCCGGTGATCCGGTCCTCCCGCGTCCGGACGCAGCAACTGCATGGCGTCCCGATCGGCATCGTCGAGGAATCCGCCGCATTCGCCGATCGCCTGCAGGGCGTCCATCGGCCGGAGTGGATCGAGGCGGACGGGCCCAGGCCGGTTGACCGCGCCGAGCACATAGGCGGAGCGCTGGGCGTAGTCGACAACCGACACGGTGACTTTCGGATCGCGGATATACCCATCGGCCAGGAGCCGGGCGACCTGTGTCGAAACCTCACCGCTGGTCTGGCCGACAGGCGAAGGCAGCGTGCCGAGCAGCGGATAGGGCATGGTCCCCGCTTCAGGGATCCGGCCCTCGACGCGCATTTCAGGGAAGCCGAAGACTTCGATGCGAAGCAGGTCGCCGGCCATGAGTCGGTATGGCTGCACCACATCGTCGGCGGCCGCGATCAGGGCGAGTGAAAGAGTCAGAAGTACGGACAACCGCATCATGGCAGCAGCTTCCGCACCGCGAGGAGGGCGAGCCGGAGGGAAGACGGTGATGCGCCGATCAGCATGACGCTGACAGACGTGCCGTGCTTGGGCCGACGGGCTCCTGGATCCGGCGTGATGACCAGGCGTCTGGTGCGGACATCGCCGACATCATCGCCCTGGCCCACCTCCAGGATGCGGGAGACCACACCACCGCTGATCAATCCAGATTCGGCGCTGTGGAGTTCGACCCGCCAGCCCAGTTCGACGAAAACCCCATCGGGGACGCAGGCCAGCACGTGTTCGGTGCCAGGACTGGAGATCTTCAGGACGGGTTGGCCAGGAACGACGCGAGAGCCGGGATTCACCAGGATGCTGACGACTTCACCGTCACTCGGAGCAACCAGGGAGTCGGCTGAGAGCTTGGCGAGTCGCGATTCCTCTGCAGTGATCATGGCGTCGATAGCCGCGGCTCGCTCGGGATAGGCAGCGCGTTCGCGCCGAAGCGCATCGAGGGTATCTGTCGCAAGCAGGCGATTGGCGATTTCGACCAGTGGCTGCCCAAGACTGGTTGTCGAGCCGACGCGAACCAGCACCTGGGAGACGTTGCCATCAATCCGCGACAGAACGCTGACGGTCGGGGCGTGGACCTGGGCCTGCGGGATGATCGGGAAGCTGGATTTGGCGACCAGCAGGACGAGGAAAAGGAAAGCAACGAGACAGCCGGCCAGCGCCAGTCCGAGGAGCGAGCGGTGCTGGGCCGGAACGGAGCGTCTTTCCGGCACGACAGGTAATTCAGGAGGGGGACTCAGGGCTGGGCGACCAAACTTCGAGGTGAAGGCAGGTGGCGAGACAGGGCTTGTGGCTCCGCTCCGGCTCCGCGCCGTCAGCGCCCCCGTCTGCGGCCCCTGGCTCGCCACTGCGGGCCTCAGTCCGCTGATCTCTTCACCCCGCGGGGCGCCGGATTCGCTCAGCCGCCTGGTCGCCGGTCGCGGCGGCGAGGAGTGCCCGGTGGCCACCGGCTCGGCGATCTCGCTGACCGAGCGGCCTAGCCGACGGGTCGCGTTCTCGAACGAGGCCAAGCGGCGCTCGAGATCGTCGAGGCCGGCGTTCGGGGCTGCCGTCGGAGTGGCTTCGTCGGGCATCGGGCGGCAGGATATCTCGGCCCAGGGGTTTGCACAACCCGCGTTCCCATTGGCCTCTAGCACAGGGAGCTTGGGTCGCGCGACCCGCAGCCAGCGACCAGCGACCAGCGACTAGCGACCAGCGACCAGCGCCCCGCGCCCCGCTGGTCCTTCGAGCGAACGCGCCGACGCACCTACCGGCATCTCCCCTTTCAAACCCGCCCGCCGCCCGATCATCCCGCCGTGCTCGACATACTCGCTTACATCGGCTACGTGCTCATGGCCCTGCTGGGCTTCGGCTTCGTCATCGCCATCCACGAATTCGGCCACTTCATCTTCGCCAAATGGGCCGGGGTCAAGGTCGAGCGGTTCTCCATCGGCTTCCCGCTCTGGCGCCTGCCGCCGCCGCTGTCGAAGCAGTGGGGCGAGACGCTCTACACTATCGACTGGCTGCCGCTCGGCGGCTTCGTCAAGATGGTCGGCCAGGAGGACGTGCCGTCCGGCGAGGGCCAGCCGGCGGTGCCGGATCCGCGCAGCTACCTGGCCAAGAGCGCCGGGTGGAAGGCGGCCATCCTGCTCGGCGGCGTGCTGTTCAACCTGATCAGCAGCTACGCCATCCTCCTCGGGCTGGTCGCCTGGGGCATGCCGGTGTTCCATCCCGTGGTCGGCGACGTCGAGCCGGTCGCGGTCGACCAGCGCGGCCTGCGCGTCGAAAGCCCGGCGGCGAAGCTGGGGCTGAAGCGCAATGACCGCCTGCTGACCGTCAACGGCGAGCAGGTGCGTTCGTTCGACGACGTCATGACCGCGGTGATCTTCTCCGGCGGCGAACCGCTCGATCTGAGCGTGAAGCGCGGCGACGAGGTCATCCGGCTGCCCGCCTCCGGCGCCGCCCCGGTCGAGCCGATCTACGACGGCCGCTTCGGCCGGCCGAGCCTGGGCATCGGCTTCCCCTGGAGCAACCGCGTCATCCTCGCGCTCGACGCGCCCGAGGACGGCATCCGGCGCTTCGACCGCATCGTCGCCATCGCCGGCGCGGACGTCAGCGGGCTGATCGGGCAGGACCTGCAGGACCGTCTGCAGCCGCATTTCGGCAAGCCGGTGACGCTGACCATCGAGCGTGGCGGCACCCGCCGCGAGCTGACCCTGACCTACGCCGGCGAAGACACCGCCTTCGAGGTGCGCGCTGGCCTGCCGGTGGCGATCGGCGATCTGCCCGCCGGCAGCGCGGCGGCGGCGGCGGGGCTGCGCGTCGGCGATTGGGTCGTCGCCGTTGATGGCAGCGCCATCGCCGGCCTGCAGCATTTCCTCGCCCAGGTCCGCGCCGCCATCGAGAGCAAGGGCTGGTGCGAGATCGCGGCGCAGCGCGATGGCCAGCCGGTGGTGGCGCGGGTCGAAGCGCTCGACTCCTTCGGCGTCAAGCGCGTGGGCATCGTGCCGCGGCCGGTGCATCGCGGCGCGCTCACCGTGCTGCCGCCGGCGCTGAGCGGCGGCCCCAGTGAGCTGTCGCGCGCCGGGCTGAAGCCGGGCGACGCGCTGGTGTCCTGGCAGCGCGGCGAGAGCAGCGTCGACATCGCCTGGGTTTCAGGCGGCACAGCCGTGCTGCTTCCCCTCGGCCTCGACCAGGCGGCGTGGCGTGAGGCCAACCGCTGGCATGATGTCGGCCTGCTGCGCAAGCTGATTGGCGAGAAGCCGGCGCCTGGCTTGGCCGAGTTGCTTGCCGGCACCACCGTGGTCGAGAAGCGCGACACCGCCATCGTGCTGAAGCCGTTGGAGGGCGAGTCGCGCGTCGTGCCGACCGATCGTTTCGGCCCCGCCTTCGCCGGGCTGCAGGCGGGCGACTGGATCGCCGATGCGCGCATGGCCAGCGATGGCGCAGTGATCGAAGTGGTGCGCGGTGCCGGCGAGGTGCGTCGCGCCAAGCTCGATCCGCCGCCGCTCGGCACCACCATCTTGTTCGAACGCGAAGAACTGCCGTACCAGGCCACCGGCTGGGGCGATCGCATCGACCTGGTCAACGACGCCGCCTACAATCTGGTGGTCAAGAGCCTGATGCTGCTGCCGCGCCTGTTCCGCTCGCCCGAGGACGGTGGGGTCGACGCCAACAAGAGTCTGACCGGGCCGATCGGCATCTTCCGCGAATTGAAGGCGCGCGCCGAACTCATGGGCTTCGACTCGTTCCTCAAGTTGATCGCCCTGGTCGGGCTCAACCTGTTCATCGTCAACCTGCTGCCCATCCCGATCACCGACGGCGGTCAGCTGCTGATGCTCGGCGTCGAGACGGCGATCCGCCGGCCGCTGCCGATGTGGCTGCGGAACGGCCTGATGTATATCGGCGTCGGCCTGGTCGGCGCGCTGTTCATCTACATCTGCGGGCTCGACATCCTCAGGCTGTTTGGGATCGCGTAAGTCTCAGCCCGCGCGGGTGAGGCGCGCGAAGACGTAGCCTGGTGCCGCGGTCCAGCGGATGGTCGCTGGCTGCTGGCCGCTGGCCGCTGGCCGGCTGAACTCGACCCCCCCCGCCCCCGCCAGCACCTCCGCCGTCCATGCGCCCGTGAGCGGCAGCTGCCATGTCGCCTGGTCCGGCGCGCACGGCTCGCGCAGGGCGATGAGGTACCCGCCGCGCCCCTCGGCATCGAGCGAACAGAAGCCGCAGCATGACGCGCCGCTCGGCGCTTCGCCGACCGGCCAGATGGTGCCGCCGTGCAGGGCGGCGCGGTGGCGCTTCCACAGCGCGATCAGCGGGCGCAGGGCGTCGGCGTCGCCGGCCGGCAGCTCGCTGACCTCGAACCAGGCCAGCGGGCTGGCGACCATCACCGAGGCGAAGATCCAGTCGGCCGGATAGGCCATCGGCGCGAGCGGATCGCCGGCGTACTTGGCGGCGTTGCGCTGGCGATTGAGGAATTCCATGCGCAGGCGTACCGGGTCGATCCAGTGCGCCAGCTGCCACAGGTTCCGCAGCGTGGCGTGCGGCCACCAGCGCTGCCAGTCGGTGTAGCGGTTCTCGACGAACAGCGGACCCGCGGCCATGACGCCGAAGTAGCCGGGACGGACCTCGGCGGTGACGTCGAGGTCGAAGGTGATCGCGCCGGCGCTCTCGGCCAGCACGGCGGTGAAGAAGGCCTGCAGGTTGGCCTCGCCCGGCTTGCTGTGCGCCTTGACCCCGTCGATCTTCACCCGCGTCACGCCGTGCTGGCGCCAGAAGCCGAGCACCGCGTCGGCGTCGCGCCGCCAGTTGGCGAAGTCGTGGGCGCTGTCGGGCGCGAACCACAGGCCGAAGGCGAGGCCGTGCCGGCGCACCGCCGCGGCGGTTGGGGCCAGGCCATTGGGGAAGCGCTCGGGATGAGCGTTCCAGAACTGCGCGTCGGCGGCCCAGAAGCCCTGCCATACGCCACCCTTGTCTTTGCCGTGCACCGAATTGCTGGTGACTCCGCGCTGCCAGCCGTCGTCGATCTGCACCACGTCGACGCCCAGGGCGCCGCCGGCCTCGATCTCGCGCTCGATGAACGAGGCGCAGATGCGCCCGTCGCGGTTGCGGTCGCCCCAGGTATTGGACAGCAGCATGCCGTCGCGCGCCGGATCGTAGGCGCGGTGGCAGCGCTGGATGGCGTGAAGCAGGGCGATGCGGCCGGCGGCGCCGCCGCGGTAGGCGCCGACCGTCCAGGCGTAACCGGATGTGCCGGGCGCGGCGCCGTGGCCATGCAGGGCGACGGCCGGACGGCCCTGCTCGTGCCAGGTACGCAGATCGACCAGGTTGGGCAGCGGGCGCGCATGCGGCAGCGGCGCGTGCTTGAGCAGGACCAGACCGTGGCGGGCGAGCGGATCCTCGACCGCGAAGACGCAGCCGGCGAGACGCAGGGGCTCAGGCGTGGCGATGCGCAGCTCGCGTTCGACCGCCAGGTTGTCGCGGATGTCGGTCTGGTCGGCGAGGGTCACGGCGTGGACGTGGGCGTGATGGCAGGTCAGCGCCAAGCGCTCGCACAGGTCGACGCCATCATCGTGCGCCGCCGCTGCGCCGTCGGTTTCGATGCCGCTGGCGGCGCTGCCGGCGTCGACCGCGGAGCGCACGGCACCGGCCGGCCAGGCGAGCAGCTGCAGCGTGATCGCGGCCACGTCAGGGAAGATCTGGAGGCGCCAGGCGAGGTCGCCGCAGGCCAGCTCGGCAGTCAGTGAGGGCGCCTCGACCGGATTGGTCCGGCCGCGTGTGACGGTGAGTTTCGCGGTGCGCGACGCGGCGACGGGGTGCGATGGCGGGACGGAACCAGGCTTGTCGCCGGATTGCAGCCATTCGTGTCCATTGGCGGTCAGCCCCAGCGGGACCAGCAGGCCGTCGACCACGCGCCAGCGGCGCTCGATCAGGGTGTTGCCCAGGCGCAGGACGTCGCCGTCGAGGTGGGCGAAGCAGGAGGTCGGGTCGGCTGGCATGGCCGGGATGATGGAGAGGGGGGGACGCTGGCTACTGGGCGGTGGCTGGTGGCTGGTGGCTGGTGGCTGGTGGCTGGTGGCTGGTGGCTGGTGGCTGGTGGCTTCTGGCCCGCAAGCGTCGTTACGTACCGAGTCTTTGGAAAAGGCGGATCTGCCGAGGCCAGCGACCAGCGACCAGCGACCAGCGACCAGCGACCAGCGACCAGCGACCAGCGACCAGCGACCAGCCACTAGCTACTAGCTACTAGCTACTAGCCACTAGCCACTAGCCACCAGCCACCAGCAGTCCCTTCCGCTACTTCCTCGCCCGCGACGGCGGAAATCCCATCACCTTGCGGAACACGCGCGAGAAATGGAACGGATCGGGAAAACCCCAGCGCGTGGCGGTCTCGCCGACCGCTCGTCCCTCGACATGCAGGTCATGCCAGGCGCGCAGCACGCGCTCGCGACGGATGAAGTCGCCCGGAGTGACGCCGAGGCCGTGCTTGAACAGGGCGTTGATGTGCTGCGGGGTCAGGCCGAAGGCGTGCGCGAGATGGGTGCGGTTGATCGGGCGGTCGAGGTGCGCGCGGACCCAGGCGAGCATCGGTTCGAGTCGGGCCGACGGCGCCGGGCCGGCCTCGGTCTCCCAGGCCTCGAACAGGTGCAGCCAGATCAGCCGGGTGAGGTCGCGGCACATCGCCGCCCGGCCCGGGCCGTAGCCCTGCCAGGCCTCGGCCAGGCGGCGGAAGGCGGCGATGACGAATGGCGCGTCGGCGACCAGGGTGATGGTGCGCGGGGTGATCGCCGGGCGGTAGCCGTCGTCGGCCCAGGTGGCTCCGTCGGCGAGCAGCTCGCCGTGCCAGCACGACAAACCGCAGCGGCCGGCGGCGTGGTCGGGCTCCAGCTCGTGCTCGACCGCCGGCGGGATGAGCAGCACGCTGCGCTCGGGCACCACCTGCCAGGGCTCGCCGATGACGCGGTAGCGGAAGCGCCCGGCGTGGACCAGGCACAGCTCGGGATCGTGCTCCCAGCGCGGGCCCCAGCGCATGCCGCGCGGGGCGTCGAACCAGTTGGCGATGCGCAGGGTCGGTTCGAGCTGCTCCGGGCCGACCGTTCGCATGCCCCTGGTCGTACTCCCGTCCAGGTCGGACGCATCGCCGGGCATGGTTCGGCCTGGATGGGCGTATGATCACGGCATGACCCCAGCCCCCGCCATGAACGACCGTGCCCGCGCCCTTGCCGTGCTGCGCTACCAGCCCGCCGATCGTCTGCCCATCGTCCACTTCGGCTTCTGGCACGAGACGCTGGCCAAGTGGGCGGCGGAAGGACACCTGCCGGCCGAGCTGGCGCGCTCGTGGGGCGACGGCAACGACGCCGACGCCGAGATCGGGCGACGCCTCGGCTTCGATGTCAACTGGTACAGCTGCTTCCACATGGACGTCGGTCTGCGCCCCGGCTTCACCCGCGAGGTGGTCAAGCAGCTGCCCGACGGCTCACGCCATGTCCGCAACGGCGACGGCGTCATCGTCCTGGAGATGCCCGAGGCCGGTTCGATCCCGGCCGAGATCGCCCACCTGCTGACCGACCGCGCCACCTGGGAGGAGCACTATCGCGCGCGCTACGCCTGGCACACCGACCGCGTCGATCGCGCCCGCGTGCGCCGCTCGGCCGGCGACTGGCCGGCTTTCGCCGACGGCGGCGAGGCCTTCCTCAAGGCTGATGCGCGCAACTTCCACCTCGGCATCCACTGCGGCAGCTTGATCGGCACGATCCGCAACATCGTCGGCGTCGAGGGGCTCAGCTACCTCGCCGCCGATGACCCCGACCTGCTGGAGGAGATCGTCACGGTCAGCGCCGACCTCTGCTACCAGTGCATCGAACGCGCGCTGGCTGGCGGCGCGCGCTTCGACTTCGGCCATTTCTGGGAGGACATCTGTTACAAGAGCGGCCCGCTGATCGCACCCAAGGTCTTCGGCCGCATCGTCGTGCCGCACTACGCCCGCATCACCGCGCTGCTGGCGAAGCACGGCATCGACATCGTCTCGCTCGACTGCGACGGCAAGGTCGACGCGCTGCTGCCCTACTGGCTGGAGGCCGGGGTGAACACCATGTTCCCGATCGAGGTCGGCACCTGGCGCGCCAGCCTGCAGCCGTGGCGCGCCAAGTACGGCCGCACGGTGCGCGGCGTCGGCGGCATGGACAAGGTGGTGTTCGCCCACGATCGCGCCTCGATCGATGCCGAGATCGAACGGCTGAAGCCGATCATCGCGCTGGGCGGATTCATTCCGTGCCCGGACCATCGCATTGCGCCGGATGCGGAGTGGGATCTCGTCCGCTACTACACCGACAAGCTCCGCGCGCTGGGCTGAACCACGGTCAACCCAGGAGCGCGGGCTTCAGCCCGCGTCGAGGCCAGCGACCAGCGCTACCAGCGACCAGCTACCAGCCACCAGCCACCAGCGACCAGCCCCCAAACACAACGACCCCCGGCCATCGGCCGGGGGTCGCGTGCTTCCGGGCTACCGGATTCTCAAACCTTGGCTTCGGCCGCGGCCGCGGCCGCAACGATGCCATCGATCTCACCGGGCGCGATGACGCCCTTCTCGACCAGGATCGAGATCAGGCGCTCGAGCTTGCGGTTGCCACGGTCGTCGCCGCCGGCGGGGCCACGGGGGGCGGCTGCGCGCGGGGCGTACTCACGACGTTCACGGGGAGCCGGACGGTCCTCGTAGCCGCCGCGATCGCCGTAGCCGCCGCCCTGCTGGCCGCCGAAGTCGCCCTGGCCGCCGAAGTCGCCTTCCGGGCGCGGCTTGCGCGGCTCGGTCAGGGTGACGGAGACGGCCTTCATGCCCTTGTCGCCGACTTCCATCTCGAACTGGACGCGTTCGCCCACGTCGAGGAAGCGGAAGCCTTCCATCTGGATGTTGTTCTGGTGGACGAAGACATCCTCGCCCTGGTCATCGGGCTGGATGAAGCCGTAACCACGACGGCGATCGAAACGGACGACGGTTCCAGTGGGCACAGGTGCCTCCTATTCAGTTGGCCGCAACAAGCGGCGGTGTGCGGACGTCCCGGGGATGGCAGTGGCATGGGACGGCCACGTGTTGGATCGGCGCTCGACGGATGTCGGGGATGGCATCTGCAAAATCATCTGCGCCGAAGTTCGCCACTGCTGTAGCCTGACCAGTATGAACCCGCCGGGTCCTGGGCAAGTCCGGATCAGCGGGGTGCGGTCACGCTGACGTTGTCGAAGACGGCCCGGTTGGCGACCGAGCGGTTGTGGCTGCACACCGCCAGGCCCAGCCGGGCGGTGGTGGCCACGTTGCCGACGTCCTGCTTGTCGCCGACTGCGGTCCAGGTTGTGCCGTCGCTCGACCAGTGGCCGCCATAGGTGCTGCCACGACGGGTCAGCTGGAGCCACGTGGGCAGGCTGACGGTGGTATCGCCGACCCCTTCGATCGAGCCCGAGTCGCGATGGCGCCGCACGAACTGCACCCTGCCCTGATGGGTGACGGTCAGGCCGACCATGGCCGACGAGGCATCGAGCGAGGAGCGGACCATCATGCCGATCTTGTCCCACTCATGCGTGTTCTGGGTCGACACGACGCGGATGATCATGGTGAAGTCGCCGCGGGATTCGCGGTGGACGAAGCCGCATTCGTCCCGCCCTCCCCAGATGTCCTCGCCGCCGCCGTCGAGCGTCCAGGTTCCACCCGTGAAGGTCGCCTTGCCCTTGGGCCGGGCGTCCCCGAGGTCGAGGAAGCTCCAGCCGTCGGGCAGGGCGCCGTCGGGCAGCGGCTTGGCGATAGGCGTCGGGACGGGTGCGGCGTCGGCCGGCAGGTCGGGAGCGGCCGGCGCTGACGGCGGAGTTGGGGTCGGCGCTGGGACTTCGGGGCGCGACAGAGCGCTGAACAGGATGATGGCCCCGACCAGGGCGGCGGCAGCCAGGCCTACGATCAGCGGCGCCGGCGAGCGGCGCGGTGCGGCCCGATGCGCCGGCGGGTCCGCAACTGGCGGGCCGCTTTGGGCGGGGGTGCGGCCGCTGCTGATGGCGTCCGACAGGGCATCGGCGACGGTCCCGAGCGGCCGGCCGAAGGCGTTGCGTACCCGATCCTCGGCCCGCACCGCGCCAGCGTGCAGCTGGTCGCGCAGCTCGGCCCGGGTGTATGGGCCGACGTCACCGCGCGTGGTGATGACATAGAAGGTCTTCGGTGCCGGAGCAGGCATGGCGTCATCCTAGGCACTGGGTTGCGACTTCGCAACCTGGGTCGCTGGCCGCTGGCCGCTGGTTGCTGGCCGCTGGCTGCTGGCCGCTGGCTGCTGGCACTGGCTAGGTGGGGGTCTTCGCGGAGGCGCCGAGCCACTCCCCTGGCAGAGTGCGAACTACTCGACCGTCCGCGCCGACTGCGGCACCGCCGGCGCCTGCCCGCGCAGCACGCTGTTGCCGCTGAACAGCACGCGCTGGTCGATCGGCGGCGGGCTCAGCCAGTCGCGCTCGTCGAGGGCGTAGGCGGCGATGGCGTTGCGGTAGCAGGTGGTCTCGACCTGTTCGCGCGGGATGCCGCGCTGCAGCATCAGCCGCGCGGTCTTCGGCACCGCCAGCGGATCGGACACGCCCCAGTCGGCGCTGCTGTCGACGATGATGCGCTCGGAGCCGTAGCGGCGCACCACCTCGACCATGCGCTCGGAACCCATCTTGGTGCGCGGGTAGAGGGTGAAGGCGGCCCAGAAGCCGCGCTCCAGCGTCTCGGCGACGGTCTCCTCGGTGTTGTGGTCGACGATGACGCGCCCCGGCGGCAGGCCGTGTTCGAGGCAGATGTCCATCGAGCGGGTGGTGCCGCGGCCCTTGTCGCGGTGCGGGGTGTGGATCATCACCGGCAGATCGACTTCCTTGGCGAGTTCCAGCTGCGCGCGGAAGGCCTTCTCCTCGGCCGCGGTCTGGTCGTCGAAGCCGATCTCGCCGACCGCGACCACGCCGTCCTTGCCCAGCCACAGCGGCAGGATCTCGAGCACCTCGGCGGCCAGGCGCTCGTCGTTCGCCTCCTTGGAGTTCAGCCCGATGGTGCAGTAGTGGCGCATGCCGAACTGGCCGGCGCGGAAGCGCTCCCAGCCGACCAGGCTGGCGTAGTAGTCCTCGAACGAGCCGACCCGGGTGCGCGGCTGGCCGAGCCAGAAAGCCGGCTCGATCACCGCGCGCACGCCGGCGGCGCGCATCGCCTCGTAGTCGTCGGTGGTGCGTGCCGACATGTGCACGTGGGGGTCGATGAGCAGGAGATCGTCGGTCATGGGTCAGTCCTCGCAGGCCGCGCCGCAGGCACGGGCCAGGGGGGGAAGGGCGGGGTCGACGGGGCGGCTGGCGAGGCGCCGTTCGCGCGCGTAGTTCGCCAGCATGCGGCCGAGCTCGGCGTTGCGCCGCCGGTCGAGGCCGACGATGCGGCGGCTGTCGAGGCCGTTGAAGAAGCACTTCAGCACCATCTGGTCGAAGGCACCGTCGGACAGGCGTTCGGCCGGAAACGGATTGTCGAGCGCGACCGCGGCGAACACCGGGGTCATGGCGTTGCGCACGCCCTCGGCGGCGCGCAGGTCGAGCAGCTCCTGATGCGGCAGCAGCGGCAGGGTCTGGTACAGAGCGACCAGCTCCTCGACCGTGCCGGCATGGAAGCAGCGATCGAGCGTCGCCAGCCAGGCCGTCGCGTCGGTCGCGGGCAGGGCAAGGACCAGCAGCGTGCGCGCCGCCTGGTCGGTGCTCCAGCCGGCCGGCCGCCAGCCCGGCCGGGCGCTCTCGGCGGCGGCAGCGTCGACGGCGAGTGGTGTTCGCCCGACCTTGCGTCCAGCCAGCCCGAGGCCGAGGAACAGGGCGCGTGCGTCGCCGGCCGCGACGCGCGCCAGCTGGGCCTCGAGCCACGGCTGGGTTCCGAGCCACGTGCGCAGCAGGTCGGTGGGTACGGGCATGCCGGAGCATCCCACGCCCTGCGGGCCGGCGCCAGTGCCGGGGCTGATCGAATGCACACCAGCGGGTGCGGGCATGCTCAACCGCTCGCCAGCGGCGTGCCGCGCGGCGGATGGCCGAAGTGGGCGGAATAGGCCCGCGAGAGGTGGTAGCGGTCGCAGAAGCCGAGCTCGTCGGCGACCTGGCGCAGCGAGGCGCCCTGGGCCAGGCGGCTGCGCGCGGCGGCCAGGCGCAGGTCGCGCACATGGCGGGCGAAGCTGGTGCCGAAGGCGGCGGGGAAGCGGTGCGAGAGGAACGAGGGCGAGCGGCCGACGGCGCGGGCCACGCCGGCCAGGGTCAGCTTGTCGCCGAGATGGGCGGCGAGGTGGCGGCGCACGGCCTCGGCCCACGGCAGCTGCGGGGCGCGCAGGGCGGCGTTGGCGGCGAGGTGCTCGGTCAGCCACTTGAGCAGCTCGGCGAGGTCGGCCAGGCGCACGTCGTCGGCTTGCGGCAGGCGTTCGCGTAAACGCTGCCAGGCGGCTGAGCGGCCAGCGGACGGATCGTCGCCCGGGCGCAGCTGGCCGAACATGATCGCGCCGAGGTAGGCGCCATCGCGGCCGTAGAGCGGGATGACGCCCTCGACCAGGCCGTCGTGGCAGCGGTAGATGCGGATGCGCCGGCCGAGCTTGGCCTCGTCGAGGTGCCGACGGTCGCAGGCCAGGCAGCGGGCGTTGAAAGCGGGGTCGCGCCGCCGAGCTGCGCAATACGCGCTGATCGGCTTCACCTCGAAACCATCGGCCTCGACCCCGCCGAGGTCGAAGAAGGTCACGCGCACGTCGAACAGCCGGCGCAGCAGGCCGAGGGCCGAGGCCAGCTCGGGCCCGGCCTGGCGCAGCAGTCCTGGGAGCATTTCTGGACTATCTGGCATACGTGCCGGATTATCCATGATGGTGCCGTCCTGTCCATCGCCGCCGACCGGAGTCTGCGACGATGCCGGCATGACCCCCACGCCTCCCAGCTGCACCTTCGCCATCTTCCTGGGCAACCGCGGCTTCTTCCCCTCCTCGTGCATCGCCGCCGCGCGCAGCGAGATGCTTGCCGCGCTGGCCGCCGGCGGCCACCGCGGCCTGTGCCCGCCGGAGGACGGCATGCGCCATGGCGCGGTCGAGACCGCCGCCGAGGGTCGCGCCTGGGCCGCCTGGTTCGCCGCCAACAAGGCGCAGTTCGACGGCGTCGTCCTCTGCCTGCCCAACTTCGGCGACGAGAACGGCGCGGTGGCGGCGATGCAGGACTGCGGCGTGCCGATCCTGGTGCAGGCCTATCCCGACGAACTCGACAAGATGGGCCCGGCGACGCGGCGCGACGCCTTCTGCGGCAAGATGTCGGTGCTCGACGTCTTCCGCCAGGTCGGCATCCGCCACACCACGCTGAAGCCGCATGTGGTGCACCCGTCGACCGCGGCCTTCCAGGCCAACCTGGCGCACTTCGCCGCCGTCTGCCGGGTGGTGAAGGGTCTGCGCCGCTGCGTCATCGGCTCGATCGGCGCGCGCACCACCGCCTTCAAGACGGTGCGCATCGACGAGGTGGCGCTGCAGCAGGTCGGGGTGACGGTCGAGGCGACCGACCTCTCCGACATCCTGGCGCGCATCCGCGCCATGCCCGACCTGGACGGCGCGGTGCTCGACAAGGCCGAGCGCCTGCGCAACTACACCGACTTCTCCAAGGTGCCGGGCGCGTCCTTCGTCACCCTGTGCAAGCTCGGCGTGGCCCTCGACCAGGTCGCGGCCGAGCTGGGCTGCGACGCCATCGCCCTGCGCTGCTGGATCGAGCTGCAGAAGGAGCTGAAGATCTCGCCCTGCGTGCTGCTGTCCGAACTCAACGACCGCGGCCTGCCGGCGGCCTGCGAGGTCGACATCGGCAACGCGGTGGTGATGCGCGCCATCCGCCTGGCCACCGGCGGGCAGACCACGCTGCTCGACTGGAACAACAACTACGGCGACGACCCCGACAAGGTCATCCTGTTCCACTGCGGCCCGGTGCCGCAGGGCCTGATGACCGGCAAGGGCGTGGTCACCGACCATGTGCTGCTGCAGCCGGTGCTGGGCGAGAACTGCAGCCACGGCTGCAACACCGGGCGCATCCGCCCCTTCGACTTCACCTACGGCGGGCTGGTCACCGACAAGGGCCGCTGCAACGTCTTCCTCGGCCACGGTGCCTTCACCACCGATCCGGTGCCGGCCGACTTCTTCGGCTGCGCCGGCGTGGCGCGCATTCCCGGCCTGCAGGACATCCTGCAGACCATCGCCCGTCAGGGCCACCGCCACCACGTCGCCCTGGCGCCGGGTCTCGCCCGCGACGCCCTGGTCGAGGCGATGGGCGGCTACCTCGGCTACGACGTGACGCGGTTCGCATGAGCCTGATCACCGGCCGCGACGCCGTCCTCGCCCAGTACCGCGCCGCCGCGGCGCACGGCTGGACCCTGCCCTGCTTCGGCACCGAGAACCTGACCACCAGCGAGGCCTGCTTGGCGGCGGCGCAGGAGCTGGCCGAGCAGCGCGGCTGGGAGCGCATCCCGCTCATCCTCGCCCTGACCATCACCTACGCGCACCGGCCGCAGGCGGTGCTCTACAGCCACAGCCGGCGCTGGGACACCGGGCTGCGCCTGGCCCTGGCCGACATCCAGGTCCTGACCCGCCCCGACGGCCCGTATCCGCGCGTCGACTGCATGCTGCACCTCGACCACGCGCAGCACGACAGCGACCGCGCGCTGCTCGAGGACTGGGACCTCTCGCCGTTCAGCTCGGTGATGTACGACGCCTCGACCCTGCCCTTCGCCGAGAACTGCGCCGCCACCGCCCGCTTCGTCGCCCGGCGCGGCCGCGAGATCGTGGTCGAGGGCGCCTGCGACGAGATCATCGATGCCGGCGGGAGCGAGGACTCGCCGCTGTCGTCGGTCGGCCAGGCCGAGGCCTTCGCCCGCACCGGCGTCGACCTGATGGTTGCCAATCTCGGCACCGAGCACCGCGCCAGCGCCGCGACCCTGCGCTACCATGGCGATCTGGCGCGGGCGATCAGCCGCGTGGTTGGCCCACGACTGGTGCTGCACGGCGCCAGCTCGGTGGCGGCCGAGCAGGTGCTGGGTCTGTTCCGCGACGGCGTGGTGAAGTGCAACGTCTGGACCGCGTTGGAGCGCGACAGCAGCCCGGCCCTGCTCGCCGAACTGGCGCGCCACGCCGGCAAGGCTGCAGGCGTCTCGGCCAAGGGGCTGCGCGAGGCCGGCGTGCTCGGCCCGGCGAGCGCGGTCGACGAGCGCGCCGCGCTCTCGCACTGCACCACCGCCGCGCGCCAGCACATCATCTACGACGGCATGCGCGCGATCGCGTCGCGCTACCTGGCGCAGTGGTATCTGGCCTCGGCCGCGCAGGTGGCGTGATGGCCGTGATCGGGCTCGATGTCGGCACCAGCGGGGCCAAGGCCCTGCTCGTCGACGATGCCGGTCGGGTGCTGGCGCGCGCCAGCCGCAGCTACGCGGTCGCCTCGCCCGAGCCGGGCGCGGCGGAGCTCG